>JARCRU010000111.1 GCA_029850535.1 Actinomycetota bacterium
GGGGCAAACATCGCTGTCGGAGCGGGCGCGGGCGTCACGCCGACACCACCCTCGAGTTGACGGATTCTCTCGCCCGCTTGACGCAGCTGCTGACGCATCTGCTGCATCTGCTCACGAATCTGATCGACTTCGGCGGCGGCCCGGTCCAAGAACTCGTCGACCTCGTCGACAACGTAACCACGCATCCCCTGTTTAAACGAGACCGTCTTGATCTCGTCGAGGGCAGAGCGTGGAGCATCGGTACTTTCCATGACGACTACCCTACCGCCCGCCTTCCTCGTACGGCGGTCAGAACTCAAAGAATCCGCGAGATGATGGTCAGGAGAATAACGGCCACGAGAACCGAGAAGTCCACCCCGACTCCGCCGAGGTTGGGACGCGGCACAATCTGACGCAGCGGTCGCAAGAGGGGTTCCGTGAGTTGCGCGAGCACGCGCTTGGTGGTGGCGAGTCCTCCGGTCGACGACGTCGTGGGGAACCAACTCAGCAGCGCCGAGATGATAAGAATCCAAATGTAGATATAGATCAGACGCTGGATGAGAGAGATCACTAGTAACCAACGGAACTGTAGTTCGAGGCCATCAGTCGTGCCCGAACCTCAGGGCTCAGACTCGCACCATGAGGGTAGATCGCGTAGACCGCGCCCTTTTCCAGAGTCTCGACCGTGGCCCGCAGGGCGTAGGACGTACCGGCCGCGAAGTCAATGAGTCGACGCGCCACCGCGGGGCCGCACTGGGTCACTACCAAAATCACCGTACGGTTCAGACGCAATTGGTCGGTGATGCGCTGGCACTCGTTGAATTCGAAGGGCGTCATGATTTCGATGTCTTGTTCGGCGGCGTACGTCACCACGCCGCGAAGACCACTGGTCGTGGAATTCGGACGGGCCCGCGCGACGGGCTGGCCGTTGTCCAGCAGCGAGAGGGACGAAGCGCGCGGAGCGAGATTCGGCGCCGAACCCTGGGGACGTAGCGGTGGCGCATTGCCGGTGCGCGGCGCCGGCGTGGGATTGATGCGGGGCGAGGGGGCACTGGGCCGCGCCGGGGCGCTCTGTTGGCGAGGCGCCCACGTCGGCTCCTCACGCACTTCCTCGGTGAAGGGCCGAGGGGCCTCCGTCGCGGTGTACTCGTTGTAATCGTCCTCGACGAGTCCCAAAAAGCCGAGTGCTTTTCGCATTCTTTCGTTCATCTACATCTCCTCGCGGCTCTACCGCCCGGCCCCATGTTAGGCCAGTGCTGTCGTGCTAGATCGAGGGCCGAATAATGCGCGGCCCACTCGTAATTCCGTACTGCCGTGGGCCACGGCGATTTCGAGGTCATCACTCATGCCCATGGAGCGCCCCCGCAACCCTAATTCTCCCGCGAGGTCATTGACCCGCGCGAATTGCTCCGACGCCATCAGCGGGTCCGGCGAAGCAACGGTCATGAGTCCGCGCACGTCGAGTCCCTCCTCGCGCGCCACGCGTACGAGCTGAGGCACCAGACTCGCGTCACATCCGTTGCGCTGCGCGGCCCCCGTCAGGTCAACCTGGACGTCGATGGTCGCGCCGTGGCGCGCCGCGGCGATCTTGTGGATCTCCTTCTCGCGCGAGACGCCGCTGATCACGTCCGCCGCGGCGGCGATTCGGTCGATCTTGTTCGACTGCAGCGCACCAAGGTAGTGCCAACGCACGGCCAGGGAATCGGCACCGCGCCGCTTCTCCTCGAGTTCGTCGACGTAGTTTTCGCCCATTTCCGTGAGTCCCGCCGCGGCCGCCGCGCGCACCATGTCGAGGGAGAAGGTCTTAGTAACGGCCACCAACGCAATTCGCGACGGATCGCCGCCCGCGGCGCGCACGCGACGATGAACTTCGGCCAAGTTGACGGCGACCCTCGCGAGGTCGTCGGGGTTAACGAAGGAAGCTGGGTAGGTCGTCATCGCCACCAACGTCGAAGAAATCGTCACTGGTGGTGTTGGCGAAGATGTCCGAGCGCGGTGCGTCCGTCGCGGGCGCACTCGGGGCGCTCGGGGCGGGACTCTTGGACGCTGGCGTGTGATCGAAACCAGCGGCGATCACCGTAACGCGCACCGCATCACCGATGGATTCGTCGATCACCGATCCGAAGATGATGTTGGCGTCCTGGTGCGCCACGTCGTGGATGATGCTGGCGGCGTCGGTCACTTCGTTCAAGGTGACGCTCGGGCCACCAACAATATTCATCAAGATGCCGCGCGCACCCTCGATCGACGCCTCGAGCAGCGGCGAGGTGATGGCGGCACGGGCCGCATTAATGGCACGACCTTCGCCCGTGGACATGCCCACGCCCATAATTGCGGTACCGGCATTTCGCATAATGGCATTGACGTCAGCGAAGTCGGTGTTGATCAATCCGGGAACCGTAATGAGGTCGGTCACGCCGCGAACCGCCGACAACAAGACGTCGTCGGCGATCTTGAACGCATCGAGCATGGACGTCTCGGACGTGGCGACTTGACGGAGTCGGTCGTTGGGGATCACGATGAGGGTGTCGACCTTCTCACGCAGAGCCTGAATCCCCTTCTCGGCCTGGGTGGCACGGCGCTTTCCCTCGAAGGCGAAGGGGCGAGTGACGACACCAATCGTCAAGACTCCCAGCGCTCGGGCAATATCCGCCACCACGGGGGCGGCGCCGGTCCCGGTGCCGCCACCTTCACCGGCGGTGATAAAGACCATGTCGGTGTCCTTCAGGGCCTCTTCAATCTCCGCGCGGTGGTCCTCGGCGGCCTGTCGGCCGATCTCGGGGTCCGAACCCGCTCCGAGTCCACGCGTGAGCGAACGTCCAATGTCAATCTTCAAGTCGGCTTCGGAGAGCAACAGGGCCTGCGCGTCGGTGTTCGCCGCGATGAACTCGATGTTACGGAGTCCGGCGGTGATCATTCGGTTCACCGCGTTCACTCCACCGCCGCCCACACCAATGACCTTGATGACGGCGTGATAGTTGCCCTGGTTGAGACTCATGAACTCCCCTTGCTTTGGTGTGTTGAAACTACTCTGGTCTCATTGCGAACGACCGATTCGAGCGAAATAAATTGATTGAAGGCTAGTAAGGTCTCCAGTTTAGGGTCAAATGTCTTTCTCACGAGGAAGAAGGGCCCGTGACCGATAATTCATTGGGTGTCGTGACGTCGACGAGGTCGCCTGGTGTGAAGGTCGCGTGGGCAATAGCTGAGGCCACCGCCACGAATTTGGCGTTCAAATTGGTGGCCGGACCCAGATAGAACTTGATGGGAGTCGTTAACTGCAGCGTCACGCGTCCCAGCGCGTCAACGCTGATCTGGCGCACCTGAGCCGAAAAGGCCTCCGGGAGTTGACTCGCCACGAGGGCCGCGGCCGACTCGGGACCCTGGTAGGGCCAGGACTTCGCGCCCAGGGTGCTCGGAGAGGTCACCAGGGTCGGAAAATTCGCACTGATCGGTGCGCCACTGAGCGCTCGACCATCGGCACCCACGTAGCGCAAGACGTGGTGTGCGTCGAAGGCGACCGCGACCGCGCTCATCTCGTGCACCGCCAGTTGCACCGAGTTGGGCCAGCGCTTGATGAGAGAGACCGAACTGACCCACGGGTAGATCGACAAATCGTGTTGCAACGTCGCCTGAGAGAGGTCGATCATCGCCGGGTGCGCGTCGAGATGCGTGGCGGTCAGAATTTGCGACAGCGTCTCGTGGTGCTCCCCCGTGACGCTCACGTGGTGCACGCGAAAGATGGACTGGTGCAGCACCCACTGGCCGGCGTAGACCACCGAGGTGAGGATCGCCACGGTGGCGGCGGCCATGGCCACCGCCCACACCCGACGCCGACGCCGTTGACGCGGCGTGGTGTCGTTGACGAGCTCACCGTTGCGTGGGGAGACGACCGTGGCCCGAGCCTTCGCTCGCGGTCGTTCGCGAGTGGTGGAGACCGAACTGGTGGAGGCGACCGGACGACGACTCACTCGAGCCCCTCAAATCCGATCAGATGATGCTCGAACTCGAGCCACACTCCTTGGGACTCGCCCACTCTCGTGCGCACGTGTTGCATCAGGGCCATCACGTCACTCGCCGTGCCCCGAGCATCGGCGATGATGAAATTGGCGTGCTTGTCCGACACCGCCGCGGTGCCCAGTCGATATCCCTTGAGGCCAGCGTCCTCGATCAGTCGCCCGGCCGAGAGGCCCTCGGGGTTGCGAAAGACACTGCCGGCGTTCGCTCCACCCGGTTGGTGTTCGCGGCGCCAGCGCACGATCTTGGAAATCTCCTCACGCGCGCGAGTGGCGTCGCCACGCTCGAGACGCAATTCGACCCTCGTCACGATCTCGCCGGCGCGAAGGGAACTGTGTCGATACGAGAAGTCCATCTGCGAGGCGTCACGCCAGTGACTCTCACCCCGGGCCCAGACCTGCACACGCGTGACGCTCGCGCGCATATCCGAGCCGTGCCCCCCGGCATTCATTGCCACCGCCCCGCCAAACGTGCCCGGCACGCCCACCGCCCATTCGAAACCCACCACGCCTTCGCTCGCCAGTCGTCGCGCGGCGACGGGTAAATCGAGTCCCGCCCCGGCCACCACGCGCACGCCCTCGTGCTCGTCGGTGACTTCCATCGTGGCGAACTCCTCGTCGAGGTGAACGGCCACCACCTCGTGACGACCATCGGCGACCACCAGGTTCGAACCGTTGCCCACCACCACCAGGGGGCGTGACGACGACGCCAGGAGCGACGAGAAGTGCTCGAGCTGTTCCTCGCTCGACAAGGTGAGCAGAGCCGCGACCGAACCGCCCACTCGATAGGTCGTCCTCGCCCCTAGGGGGGCGTCGTAGACGACCTGGGGACTCCGCCCCAGAAATTCTTCGCCGCCACTTGAGGACGCCACACTCGCACGGGGCGGGGACGCATCGGTGATGACTGGACGTGGGTGGCCGTCGAGGTGGTCAAGGACCCTGGTCACGTCACCCGCGCCGAGCAACAACAACAAGTCCATCGGCGCGTGACGCTGCTCCAACGTGCGCGCTACGTCGTGCAGTGCCGCAACGTAGCGGGCTCGGGTCCGGCCGCGCTCATTGACGAAGTTGGCCAAGAACTCGCCGGTGACGGCGTCGGGATTCGCCTCGCCGGCGGTGTAGATGTCGGTAACGATGACCTCTTCGACCCCATCGAATGCCGGAGCGAAATCCGCGCCGACCCGGAGCGTGCGCGTCACCCGGTGAGGCTGGAAGACGGCCACGATCCGCTCGTAGCCCGCGCCGTGCGCGGCGTCGACCGTGGCGGCGATCTCACCGGGCAGGTGGGCGTAGTCGTCCACCACGTCGATGCCACGCCAGGGCGTCACGTGCTCGAAGCGCCGCGGGGCGCCGCGAAAACGTCGCAATCCCTCGCTGACGTGTGTGGGCTGCACGCCGAGCGCCAGCGCGAGAGCGGCCGCCACGGCCGCGTTGACCAGATTGTGATGACCCGTCACCGCCAAATCAATGCCCACGTCCTCGGGTCCCACCAGTCGGGCGTGGGCGCCGCGACGGGTGATCCGTTCGTCCTGCAGACGCCACCACGCCGGTGCGCGCGTGCCCACACTCACGACGTCGCGCAATGACGTCGACGCGACGCGAGCGGCGCCGGGATCATCGGTCCACACCACGACGGGACCCGTCGTGCGGTCGAGAACGTGAGTGAAAGCGGTCTCGAGGTTCTCGAGTGTTCCGTAGTGATCGAGGTGATCGGCCTCGACGTTGAGCAGACCGAGCGCGTACGGGGTGAGTTCGGAGAAGGCCCCGTAGCTCTCGTCCACTTCAGCGAGCAGGTCGCCAGAACCGAAGTGTCCACCGAATCCGATCCCGCGCACCGGGGCCCCCAAGAGACGTGCGTCGTCGCGTCCAGCCGCCGCCATGATCTGTACCAGCATCGAGGTCGCGGTCGTCTTTCCGTGGGTGCCCGTCACCCCGATGAGGCGCTTCATGGCCGAGAGCTCGGCGAGGACGTCACGGCGCGCCAGCATCACCCGACCCGAGCGCTGGGCCGCGACGAGCTCGACGTGTTCACGCGAGACCGCCGGGGACCATAGGACTACGTCGGCCCGAGCGACGTGGGTCTCGTCGTGGTCGAAGCTGACCTCCACGCCGTGCTCGCGCAACTGCGCGAGCACCGTGGCGTTCGCGGCGTCACACCCGCTCACGACGCAGCCGTACCCCTGGAGGAGGACGGCGAGGGAACTCATCCCGGCGCCACCCACCCCCACGATGTGCACCCGGGTGCCGGGTCCGAAATTCACGTGACCCTCCCCGCCGAGAGGACCACCCGGGCGATTCGGGCGGCGGCGTCGGGTCGAGCCAGCAGCGTGCACGCGCGCGACATCTGCGCCCACACCTCGGGCCCCAACACGTGTTCCACGCGTTGCGCTAACGCCTCGGCATCGCAGTCCGCGTCGGACAGCAACTGCGCCGCCCCCGCGTCGGCCAACGCGCGCGCGTTGTGGGTTTGGTGATCGCCGGGCGCTCCGGGCAACGGCACCAGGATCGCCGGGAGGGCGAGCGTCGTCAGTTCCGCCACCGTGGTAGCCCCGGCACGGCAGATCGCTACGTCGGCGAGCGCCCACCACGTGGGCATGTGGGCGAAATCAATCACTCGGTAGTCCAGTCCCGTCAGGTCGGGACGTCCCGCGTTCACCATCTCGTAATCACGACGACCGGTGACCTGCACCAACGCGAGGTCGGTCCGGTCTCGCCACTGCCGGGCGAGCTCGAGCACGGCACGGTTCACCCGCGTGGCCCCGAGCGAACCGGTCATCACCACGACCACCCGACGCGCGGCGTCGATGGGAGGAGTCACGGCGGCCTTGGCCCGGACTCGGGCTTCGAGAGAACGGTCGATCTCGAGCACGTCAGAGCGCACCGGGGCCCCCGTCACCTCCACGCCAGTGCTCGGCGCACCAAGGGCCACGCAGCGCACGGTGGCGAAGCGGGCCAGCACGCGGTGCGTCACGCCCGGCGTGGCGTCGAGGTCCACGAGGACCAAGGGCCGTCGCCACAGTACCGCCGCGGTGGCGACGGCGGCCGAGGCGTAGCCACCCACCGAGACCACCACGCACGGTCGCCAGCGACCCACGTCAAAGATCGCGCGCACCATCGCTCCCGCCAGCGAGGCGATGGCTCCGGCATTGTCGCGCCACGCGCTTAGCGAGAGAGATCGGCGTATGCCCCGTCCTGGCAACAGTGTCAAGGCAATGGGCCCGCCACCTAAGATCGCAGCTTCTTGACCGCGGCGCGAGCCCACGAAACGAATATCCCCCTCGGCAACACCAGTGGCGAGTAGCGCATCGGCGATGGCGCGCATGGGAAAGATGTGCCCCCCGGTCCCACCCCCGGTGAGAACCACGGGGCGGGTCACGATCGCGGAGCGCGAAGGGGGCCGCGGTGCGAATATTGCGGCCGCACTGGGCGCGACGGCGGTAGCGATCCCGCCACCGCGATGAAGCCCGGCTCGGTCGCATCGATGTCGAGGTGCTCACCACGACTGCGGTCGTGCGCGACGTTGTAGAGGAGTCCCACGGCCGCGAGTTCAGTGATCAACGCCGTGCCGCCGTAGGAGAAGAAGGGCAACGGAATCCCGGTCACTGCCCAAAATCCTACGACCGAAGCGATATTGATGACGGCTTCGAGGACGATCCACACGGTAATTCCCACCACCAGAAGGCGATACGCTTCATTGGTGCACTGACGCGCGATACGCGTGGCCGCCATCAAGAAGCCGACGAAGAGAGCGATGACGCTCAGGGTCCCGATCAGTCCGAGCTCTTCACCGATGATCGTGAAGATGAAGTCGGTGTGCGGATTGGGAAGCAGTCCCCACTTCTCACGACTGTGGTCCAAGCCCAGGCCCGTGAGTCCCCCGGCGCCCAGTCCGATACGCGACTGCAGTAACTGGTATCCGGTGGTGGCCAGATTGGCGTTGGGATGCAGGAAGGAGATGAGTCGACGCACCGAATACGGCTCGAGGGCCGCGTAGGTGCCGATCACCGGCAGCCCTAACAGCACAATGGCGCCCACCACCTTGCGCGGCAGACCGGCCACGAAGAGGACCATGAGAGCAATCGCCACGACCACCGTGTCGGTACCCACGTCGTGCTCGAGCAGGATCAGTCCCACGCCCGCCAGCACCGGTGACATCCACAATGCCAGGTGCTGCCAATTGCCGATGCGTCGGTGGTGATGTTGGATCACCCACACCACGTAGAGGACCACAATGAGTTTGAAGAACTCCGAGGGTTGAATCTGGATGAAGGGCGTCGGCAACCACCGTTTGCCACCATTGACCGTGATGCCCACCATCTCCACGCCCATCAGCAGTGCCAGTCCGATGCTCACCAGCACGGGAGCCAAGCCCACCAGCCAGGAGAGGCGCACCCGCGCCACTAGCCAGAACACGATGGCTCCGATGGCCAAGTACATCAAGTCTCGTATCGCCAATGCGAACGAGGTTCCGCCGTTCAGGGCCGATTGAGCGTCGCTGGCGGAACCCACCATCACGGTGCCGTAGCCCACCATCAAGGCCGTGAGGACGAGCAGCGACGTGGCGGCTCGGTCCCCGCGCGGGAAGGGTTGAAGAATCCGCGTCAGGACTTTAGCCATGGCCTACACCACTTTCGCCGTGCGCACAAAGTCGCCATAGAAGATACCCAACCCCAGCGCGGCGAGCAGGCCGGCCAAGATCCAGAAACGGATGATGACCGTGATCTCGGGCCACCCGCGTAATTCAAAGTGATGATGAAAGGGCGCCATCCGGAATATCCGTCGTCCAAAGACCCGAAAACTGACCACCTGCAAGATCACCGACGCCGTCTCGGCGACGAAGAGACCCCCAATGATCGGAAGCAGGAGATCGAGATTCATCAAGAGGCACAGGGACCCCAGCCCGGTGCCGATGGCCAGAGAACCGGTGTCGCCCATGTAGATCTTGGCGGGAGCCGCGTTCCACCAGAGGAAGCCGAGACTCGCGCCCACGAGGGCCACGGCCACGAGACCGAGGTCGAGCGCGGCGTGCAGGTGGTAAATCGCGAAGTGACGAAACTGCCAGTAGCCGATAATGGCTAACACCCCGAAACAAAACGCCGCCGATCCGGCCGCCAAGCCGTCGAGGCCGTCGGTCAGGTTCACCGCGTTGGAACTGCCGATGACCACAAAGATCGCCAGGACGATCCAGCCAATCTCCGAGAGGTTCCAGCCCGGGAAGGTCACGCGCGTGAATGACAGGTGCGTCGAGGTGTGGACCCAGCCAATGGCGAGCGCGGCGAAGGCCCCCGCGATAATGAGTTGACCCACGAACTTGCCACGCTTCTTGAGTCCCAGGTTGCGTGCGTTGCGGATCCCCAGATAGTCATCGAGCAGTCCGAGTACACCCGAGGCGATGGTCACGCTCATGGCGAGAATCCCACCCCGGGTGAACACGATCGACGTACCCACGTGGCCCATTAGGTACCCCAGTACCGCGGCCACCACGATCACGACTCCGCCCATCGTCGGAGTACCAGCTTTGGCTTGGTGACTCTCAGGTCCGTCGGCGCGGATCTGCTGGCCCAGGGAACGCTGGCGCACGAAGCGAATCCACAGGGGCGTCACGAAGAGGGCGAACAAGAAGCCCACGCCGCCCGACTCCATCAAACTCAGCACTACTTCTCCCTCAATAGTTCACGAACGACCTCACGGTCGTCGAAGGCCACGACGCTCTCGGCGAACGTCTGCGTGGTCTCGTGGCCCTTACCCGCCACCACCACCACGTCACCCGCCCGCACCGAGTCCAACGCCCGGGCGATCGCTGTGCGCCGATCGATCTCTCGAACGACGTGAGCCGAGGCGACGACCCCGGCGACGATGTCATCAATAATGGCATCTGGCGACTCGTGACGTGGATTATCCGAGGTCACGATGGTCACGTCGGAGAGTTCGCTGGCGACGCGACCCATCACGGGTCGCTTCGCCGTGTCTCGCTCTCCCCCGCAGCCAAAGACCGTCACGATCCGGCCTGAACACATCGATCGCACCGAGCGCAGAAGTCGTTCGAGTCCCTGGGGGGTGTGGGCGTAATCCACCACCACGGTGAACTCCCCGTGGTGCACAACTTCAAAGCGGCCGGGTACGGGAGTCACGTCGGCCATCGCCGCGGCAACCGCCGCGTCATCCGCTCCCAACTCAGCGACGATGCTCATCGCCATCAGAGCGTTGTCAATGTTGAAATCACCAATGAGTGAGGTGTTGACTAGGTGTCCACGCCAGAAAAAGACGGTGCCCCCCAACGTACTCGTCACGTCGTTCGCGTCACGTCGTGACACTCGCACGACGGACAGTGACGTCGATTCGGCGAGCTGAGTCCCGTAGGGATCATCCACCCAGATCACGGCGCGAGCCGCGAAGTCGGGTTCAAAGAGTTGAGCCTTCGCGGCGAAGTACGCCTCCATGGTGTGGTGATAGTCGAGGTGGTCGTGGCTCAAGTTCGTGAACGCCACCACCGAGAAACGCGTGCCCTGGACGCGACGTTGGTCGAGCGCGTGGCTGGACACCTCCAGGGCGACGACGGACCGGGGACGTTGGGGGTCGAAGTCGGCGCGCACTCGAGCGAGGGTGCGGTAGAGCTCGGGGGGAGCGGGTGTCGTGCGCTCATTGGTCAACGTGCCGATCATGGCGCCATTCCACTGCAGGGCGCGCGCCAGTTCAGCCACCAACGTCGTGACGCTGGTCTTGCCGTTGGTGCCGGTGACGCCAATCAGATCAATGCTCGCCTCGGGGTGCCCGCTCACGGTCGCGCTGGCGTGGGTGAGGGCGCGGTGGATACGCGACTCGGTCAGTACCACCACGGGTACCGACGCTTTGACGTTGTGCGTCGCCACGACGGCCACCGCACCGCGATCGATGGCGTGGGCGACGAATTTCGCGCCGTCGGTTGTCGTTCCCGTCAACGCGAAGAACAGCGACGGGAACTCGCACTGGCGCGAGTCGACCTCGACGCGATCGACCTCGATGCTCGCGGTGAAAACGTCGAAGGATTCGTCATCGAAGATGTCCCCGAGTTGCATCAGGTCACGTCCGACGAGATGCTCGCACTGGGACCGGTGAGGGGCTTGACGATGGTGCCGCTCGAGGGAATGCCGTAGTGGCGCAGCGCGTAACTCATCACCTGCTGGAACACCGGCGCCGCCGCCGAGCCACCATAAATGGTGGTCTGGGGGCGCTCGATGACCACGATCATAGAGAGCACCGGGTTCGACGCCGGGGCGTAACCGACGAAACTCGCGTAGTACTGCCCGGCGAGAAGGAGATCCTTGCCGGGATACGGGATCGAGGCGGTCCCGGTCTTGCCCGCCACCGTGTAACCCGGAATGATGGCGTTGGTCCCGGTGCCCGTCAGAACGACTTGTTGGAGCATCGAATTCATCGTGGCCGCGACCTTAGGACTGAGCGCCTGACGCGTCGTGCTCGACGCGGCGGCCCTGGTCACGCCATCGGGTTCGACGTAGCCACGCACGAGGCGAGGTTCGACGAAGACACCGCCATTGGCGATCGTGTTGTAGGCGTCGAGGACCTGAATGGGCGGGACGGCGTCGACCTGCCCGATGGGCAGCGCCGCCTGGTCGCTGGCGTACCAGTGCGCGGCGTCGACGAGTAGACCCGCGGTCTCGCCCGGGTAATTGATGGACGTCGTCTGGCCGAACCCGAGTCGCTGGACCTGGGCCAGGATGCCATTCTCCCCGACGCGCTCGCCGACCTCGTAGGTACCGATGTTCGAGGACTGCGCCAGGATCTGTGTCGCGCTGAGGTGCTCGAGACCGTGACTCTCGGCGTCGTGGAATAGCCGACCACCGACCATCACCGAATTGGGGATGGTGAACACGCTGGTGGGGGTGATGTCACCCGCCGCCAACGCCGCCGAGAAGGTTACGACCTTGAAGACCGAGCCGGGTTCGTAGGCCTGAGTGAAGGCCAGATTGTTGATGGTCTGCTCGATGCCGGGTACTCCCACCGAGGTGCCCCAGGCGGGAACCGGCCCCAGTACGCCAGCTTTGGTCGCGGTATTCACGAGCGACGCGTCCGCCAGGATCTCTCCGGTCTTGACGTCCATGACGAGGACTACGCCGGTCAGGCCCCCGACCGCACGCAATTGCGTGGCCAACGCACGTTCGGTGACGAACTGCAACGGCGCATCGATCGTGAGCTCGAGACCGACCCCGGGCTGCGCTGGCTTGATGACACTGCTGTAGGTGCTGGGCAGCGCAACCCCCGACGACGAGATGAATTCACGAGTCACCCCCGTCAAACCCGCCAGGCTGGACTGGTACTGGTACTCCAGTCCGGTCGAACCCACCCCCGAGGCGTTGGTGCGCCCAATCAGGGACTCGGCCAGCGTGCCATTGGGGTAGGAACGACTCGATGCGCTCTGGACCACGATGCCCGGGAAGTTGCCGTTGGCGATGGACTTTCCGTCGCTCAAGTCGAGCTGACCGTTCAAGATTACGTATCCGCTTCCGGGGCCCTTCTTCGAGAGCAGGGCCGTCAGAGTGGCCACGGGTACCTTCACGAGACCCGACAGTGCCTGCGCCTCTTGAACCGGCTGGGAGATCTGCATGTCGTCGGCCACCACGAGCGACGTAGGTTCAGAGATCGCGAGCGTCTGCCCGTGGCGATCGTAGATTCCCGCCCGCAGCGCGTTGGTGGTGAGGTCGCGACGAACTTGACTCACCGACAACTGGGCGTAATGCGCGTGATTAAAGACCTGCAGGGCTACGAGACGCAGGCTCAGGGCGGCGAAGACCACGATGAAGAATCCCCGTACCAATTGAAGGCGGCGCGGAGAGAACGCCGGACCCGAGGGTCGGCGCTGGGATTGTCGACGCGCGTGGGTGGGAGATGCGTGTGAACTCACCGCTGCGTCCTTGATGTGACCGGCGCGTAACCTGAGAACTTCGGCAGGGGCAGGATCGCATCAAGCGACGTCGTGGCGGGAACCTGAGTCACCGACGTGGGATTCACGAGGTGCAGGGAATTGGCCTGCGTCACCACCACGCTGGGCGTGGAGAGGTTCGTGAGCGAGCTGACTTGATTGGCGTACGTCGATTGCGCCTGGAGTACCTGGCTTTGCAGTTGGTGCAACTCAACCTGGCGATTGGTCTCGAGCATCGAGCCAAAGAGTGACACCATGACGGCGGCGACAACGATGGCCACCGATTTTTTGACGACGGAGATTGACGCCAGACGACCCTGACTCGAGGCGTGGCGCGGCCGCGTCTCACGACGGGTCGTTGGCGTAGTGGCGCTTCGCTTCGCGGGCCGCACGCGCGTCGGCGCGGATCCCGTTCGCGAGCGAGGAGTGACGATGTCACGGCGAGGGAGACTGACGACGCTCACGAGGACACCTTCTGAGCCGTGCGCAGCCGCGCCGACCGCGCGCGCGGGTTCGCTTCGATCTCGCTGGCACTCGCTAGTTGCGCACTCGCCCGGTGCACGAGAACCCGTGGTACCGCGCCGCACACGCAACCCAATTCGTAGGAGCAGTGACACCCACCGGTCGCGGCTTCGTGCAGTACCGCCTTGACGGCGCGATCTTCGCCCGAGTGATAGGAGATCACCGCGAGCAAACCCCCCGGGGCGAGGACGTTGAGAGCCGCTTCGAGTCCGAGCTCCAACTGATCCACCTCATCGTTCACTACGATGCGCAGCGCCTGAAATACTCGCGTGGCCACGTGGCCACGTCGTCGCGCCGCCGCGGGCACCACCCTCTCAACGGCCTGCGTCAATTCATCCGTGGTCTGAGGCTGACGTTCCAGAATGGAACGCGCGATGGCTCCGGCGAAGCGGTCTTCGCCGTTGGCGCGCAAGAGGCGCACGAAGTCGTGTAAGTCGGCCGTCGCCAGGTACTGCGCGGCGGTAATGCCCTGGGTCGGGTCCATGCGCATATCGAGGGGGGCATCAGCGCGAAAGGAGAATCCCCGACGCGACTCATCGAGCTGGTGCGAGGAGACACCGAGGTCCATCAAGACCCCGGTAATGGGGTCGCTATCAAGAAAATCGGCCTGTTCGGCCACCACCTCAGCCATCGTGGCGAACGTGGCGCCCACAATTCGCACCCGATCGGCGTCGTCCGCCAAGCGAAGTGCGGCGGCGGCACGCGCCTCGGGGTCACGGTCGATGCCGATCACCCGTCGAGCGCTGGAAGCGGCCAGGAGCGACGCCGTGTGTCCGCCCCCGCCCAATGTGGCGTCCAAAAGCACCCCAGCGCTCTGTCTGGAGAAGAACTCGAGGATCTCTCGCTCGAGAACTGGCTGGTGGTAGGTGTCCTGGGCCATCTGCAGCCTTTCAATCGCCGAACGCGGTGGGCGGGCGGAGAAAAGTGCCCTCTCGCGATCGGCGATTGCCAGGCTGCGCATGGTCCGCGGCCGGTACTGCGTTCTTCCTTCTTTCACTCGTCACTGCCTCGAATAAACGCCACCTCGGCGGCACTCACCTGATCGGTGTAGCGCTGGGGATTCCACAGTTCAATGTGATCGAGGTTGCCGGCGACGATGACGTCACCCTCGAGCCCAGCGAAATCGCGAATCACTGTTGGCAATGCAAAACGACCCTGTCGGTCCACCTCCACCTCAGAGGAGTTGGTCGCCCAAAAACGCGACTGACGACGTTCGTCCGCCGAACCGTGTCGTCCGGCGTCGAGGTACTCGGCACTCTTACGAGCAAACTCACCAGGAGTCCAGAGCGCGACGCAGCCGTCCATATTGGGGCTTAAGTGTCCCCCGTTCTCGAATTCCCGACGGAACCGCGCGGGCAGGATGAGTCGACCCTTGTCATCCAGCGAATGCTGAAACTGGCCGACAAACAACACCATAAATCCCCTTCGTGATTCACCACTTTACTCCATTTCGCACCACCATACTCCACTAGGCACCACTGTCTACCAAATTGTGACAATTTTGGGTCAAAAGTCAGACCGCGCGACGTGAGGGAGCTCGTCGGCGCCAATGGTGAGAGTTCTCGACGAGGTGAGGTGAACCGGTGAGGTGAACCGGTGAGGTGCTGCTTGGGTGGGGCTAGGCAATCAGGAAGAGCTGGCGCACGTCAACTGGCGCCGAAAGTTCCACCAGCGCCGAGGTCACATCGTCACCCTCGAGCCCCAGGGTCTCGAGGGTGTGGTGCTGGAGTGCTTCGTACAGACCATCGGGCACCGCATTGAGGATCTCAAGGAGTGGCGTCGAGGAGTGCGAGTGGAGCACACTCGACACGAAGACCCCCTCGCGCACGCGCCACTGAGTGACCCCAACGGCCTTTCGACCATCGACGAAGACCTCGCCGGGCCCGCGACCCGCGAAACACGCCACGCGCCACGCGCGATCGCCCTCGAGTCCGCCATGGTGAACGCGCACGTCGCGCTCGAGTCGTGCGTCAAGCACCTCACACCACCACTGGCCGACTCGACGTGACGTGACGTGCACGTCGCTGGACCACCGCGGGTCGTCGGCCGGCAACCACCAGTCGATCCACACGTCATCGGGTTGCAGGAGAACGAGGCCTCCCCCACCTCGGCGCCGACGCAGTGCGGCGCGGGGGCGTCTCTCAGGGTCGAGGACCTCCAGGGACTGACTGCCCCCGAGGACGAACGTCGGTTCCGAGGTTCGCACGATCATCATGGTCGGCGACGTCAAACTCCGCACTACCTCGTAGTCGTACAACTCCTCGAGGTCATCCTTCACGAGGCGCGCGGCAAAAACGGTGCCCACAGCGGATCGGGATCGGGGACGTGTCGCCAACGCCACCACGGACCATCGGGTATCTTCGGCTCGAAGTGCATCCGCCAACCAATCTCTTCGAGGAGCCGATCACCCTTTTGCATATTGTGACGACGACACGCCGCGACGACGTTGGTCCACTCGTGGCGACCACCACGACTGCGCGGCACGACGTGATCAATGGTGTCGGCGTGCTCGAGGCAATAAGCGCAACGATAACCGTCGCGCAGGAGTAGCGAGCGTCGCGTCAACGGAGGGGTTCGCACCTTGGTGGGAAGTCGCACCATGTCGTGGAGGCGCACGATGGAGGGGATCGTCACGCTCATCGAACTCGAGTGACACACGGGTGGTTCGTCGGCGGTGGCGATGGGCTCGGCCCGTCCCGCCAACAACAGCACGACCGCACGGCGCTCGCTCACGAGCTGCAACGGTTCGAAGGTGGCGTTAAGCAGAAGGACGCGCCCCACGGGTAAAAACTACCGTCTCACATCTTGCAAATCGGACCACTTCGCCACTGCCACCACGTCGCGCGGGCTCACGTGACCGTCGACACCGTTCACCGTCGTCATGCGAAAGTCCCAGTAAGAGTCGGGCGCCAGTGGCAGCCACGGCCGGTGTCGCCACCAATTCTCGCGACGTAGGCGCCACCCCGCGCGCACCACCCGAGGGATGTCGCGAGGGTGCACGATCAAGTATCGCCCGAGTCCCGGCACCCAGTATCGTCTCACGGGCTCACCCGCCACGCCACACACGCGGCACCGAGGATTGGACCATCCGATCCGAGTCCTGATCGTTGCACCACGAGATCGTGGGTGTACGCGATCGTGGCCATCTGACGAGCTGACGAATTAGCGGTGGCGAAGAAATCGTCGCCGAAACCTAACGCGACCGACCCCGCGACGTAGCAGCGATTGAAATCGAGCACCGCAGCCAGGGTGCCAATTGCGCGCCCGACCAGTGTCGCGGTGCGGGTACGCATCGCCGCGTCAGCGAATTCGGCACTCTGTCCGGTCATCGCGGCAATCGCCCAACCCGAGGCTTCAGCCTCCAGGCACCCGCGCGCGCCGCACGAGCATTGTCGTCCTTGAGCGACGACGTTCACGTGGCCGAGGTGACCGGCGTTACCCGAATCGCCGTTGACCAGGCGACCATCGAGGACCAGGGCTCCACCGACGCCGGTGGAGACCACCATCGAAGCGTAATTACGAACGTTGCGTGCAGCGCCGAAGGCGCCCTCCGCGAGAGCGAGGGCCCGCACGTCACCCTCGACCTCGACGCGCAGTCGCGTAGCGCGCTCGAGTTGCGCTCGCAACGCAAAATCGCGCCACACCGGGATATTGAGCGGTGACACCGACACGCCCCCGGCGATCATTGGTCCCGCACACGCCACACCGAGATCGTTCAGCTCCTCATCGCCCTTGACTCGAGCGATGAGCTCGACGATCGCTTCGAAGAGCCCATCACCGGCACGCTGGACGTCGAGACGATCGCGCCGAACGACTTCACCTTGGGGCGTCACGACGGCCACTTCGGCCTTCGTCCCGCCGATGTCCAACGCGAGGCACGGAATGGCGTCCGCCATTCCGGGCAACGTCATTCGGACGAGCGGCGTTGACGCGACAACCAGTCGCGAAGAGAACGAACCCGCGGCCCGAGAGAACTCGGGGCGTCGCCCTCGGCGTGCGGATGCGTGATGTCACGCCAACCGGCACGGCCCATCAGACGAGCGTTTCGCTCGATGAGAATCGCTGACGCAAACATCAACGCCACGCCGACCAAGCCGACGTAGACGTTCTGGGAGAAGAAGGCCAGCAAGATGGCGAGACCGACCACGAAACCGGCGATACCCCATCGGACGCGACGGGTACCGTGAGAGTAGACGTTCGTATCGCGAACACTCTTCGCGAACCGAGGGTCCTGCTTAGAAAGGGACTCTTCGAGTTCGGCGAGAATCTTCTGTTCATGTTCTGACAGTGGCACCGCACCTCCCTCCTCTTGTGTAGTTATCGTACCTCGTAACTTTCCCCAATGGTGCGGCGTTACGCAAGAGGCACTCTGTGAAAACTATGTAAGAAAATTGTGATGAATTACACAATGGGGTCGGCGTTGGACAGAGGAATTTCGTCCGCCACTGGGTGCAAACTGGCCCGCAACTTCACCTCGGGCAAGGTCAGACTCAAGAGCAACGCCACGATTCCGACGGGAATCGCTAGGAGATATATGTGGCTGATGCTGGAGGAAATCGCGTGCACGATCACGTTCAGGCCCTGGACGGGCAGCGTGCGCAAGGTGCTGGGCGTCCACTGTGACGCCGGCGGAAGTGCCCCTTGGTAGTGCGATGACTTAAGTCCCGCGGCCAGTTGGCGAGGCAGTTCATTGGAGAAGATTGCTCCGAAGACCGCCGTGCCGAAACTTCCGCCGATCGAACGAAAAAAGTTGGAGCCCGCCGTGGCCGCACCCACGTCGGCGGGGTTCACCGCGTTTTGCACCGCCGTGATGAGGATCTGCATGACCAGACCAATTCCGACACCGAGGATCAACATGTACGCGGCCGTCACCACGGTCGACGTGGTGACCCCGATGGTTCCCAGAAGACCGATACCAATCGTCATGATCGCGGTACCCGCAATCGGGAAGGGGCGGTACTTCCAGCCCCGCACCACCAGCTGTCCCACAATGATCGAGGCCGAGAATAGTCCGACCATCATTGGCAACAGGCGAAGGCCCGAATTCGTGGGCGACGCCCCGTGAACGTCTTGGAAGTACAGCGGCAAAAATGTCATCGCCCCGAACATTGCGAATCCCACCACGAAGCCGATCGCCGAGGCGGAGGAGAACACGCGATTGGCGAACAGACTCGGTGGCAAGACCGGCTCGCTGGAGCGCCGTTCGATGAGAATGAAGACGATGGTGAAGACCACGCCGGCAACCAGGAGCGCGATTGACTTGACCGATCCCCAGGCCTGACTCGAACCACCGAGCGACGTGAACAGAATGAACGACGACGCGGCGATCGTCAACGTGACGATGCCCGCGTAGTCAATGACGTGCTGCTTGCGCACGCCCGCGTTGGGCAGCGCGGCCGCCGTCACGCCGAGAGCCACAATGCCGAAGGGCACGTTGACGAAGAAGATCCATCGCCACGACCAGTACTCCACGATGAAGCCACCCAGTAGTGGCCCGAGCACGGTCGCGGCACCGAAGACCGCCCCGAACAGCCCGGAGTAGCGACCGCGCTCGCGCGGAGGGACCACGTCGGCGATCACCGCTTGCGCGCCCACCATGAGACCGCCACCACCCAAACCTTGCAGGGCACGAAACAAGATCAGTTCGGGCATGTTCTGAGCGAAGCCGCACGTCATCGACCCCACGAGAAAAATGATGATGGCCCAGATGAAGTAGACCTTTCTCCCGTGCAGGTCGCCGAGCTTGCCCCACAGCGGGGTGCTGACCGTTGAAGCCAGTAGGTACGCCACCACCACCCAACTGAGGTGGTTGGCCCCGTGCAAGTCACCCACGATGGTCGGCAGGGCGGTGGAGACGATGGTGGAATCGAGCGCCGCGAGCAGCATGCCGAGCATGAGGGCACTCAGAACAAAGTGGAGCTCTCGTTTCGCGAGAACACCGGGTGTCGAAGGCTCCACACGTACTCCTATTCGATTGACGCGAGTCCGCACGAATAGGGCGAGACAGCAGCGAACGAACGCGTTCACCTCATCTTACCGACCCGCCCATTTTGGCAATGGCTGATTAGGCTGAGGGGATGTCCCGCGGCGGCGGGCGCCTGCGTCGCGCCCTCGATCACCCCTACGCGGCGGCGCTCACCGTCGGTTCGGGCGCGGTCCTCGCGCTCGTATGGTCCGCCGTGGCCTCGTCGAGTTACCGCTCCGTGGTCGCCACGACGTGGTTCCACGGTCGCGACGTCGGACTACACACCCTCGTGATCAACGGCGCCATGACCCTCTTCTTCGCCACGGTGGGCCTGGAACTGTCGCGCGAATCCCACGCGCAGTGGCGACGCCACCTGCGCGAATCCATTCCTCCCCTCGTCGGCGCGGTGGGTGGCATGGCCGGCACCGCGGCACTCTCACTTCTCCTGGGTGGTCTCTGGCACTCCTCGGCGCTGCGCCGGGGCTGGGGCGTTCCCATGGCGACCGACATCGCTTTCACGCTGGGTGTGCTCGCGCTCGCCGGACCTCGCATCCCGACCCCGCTGCGGATCTTTCTCTTGACGCTCGCGATCGCCGACGACGTCTTGAGCGTGGTCGTTTTGTCGGTGACGGGAGCCACCCACGTACGCGTTATCGGGCTCGTCGCGGTCGCCGTGGTGATCGCCGCAGGAGTCGTCGTCGGTCGCCGCCTCCCCCCCGTTCCGGCCTTCACGCTGATTCTGGTGGCGGCGTGGTTCGCCTTCGCCTTCGCGGGCGTCGAGCCGGCACTCTCGGGGGTCGTGGCGGGACTGCTCATCCCCGTGGCGTCAATCCCCGCACGACGCCTCGAAGTGCACGTCGTGCGGTGGTCGGTCGGCGTGGTCCTGCCCGCCTTCGCCCTCGTCGCTTGCGGCATCTCCTGGAGCGCACTCAGCCTGTCGGGAGCGAGCGGCAAAGTGATTTTTGGCACGACGGCGGTACGCCTCGCGGGCAAAGTGATCGGCATCGGACTCGGCGTCGTCATTGCGGGTTGGTTCGGAGCCCGACGACACCCCAGCATCACTGCGCCGGTCCTGGTGGGGGCAAGTTTGCTCTGCGCCATTGGCTTCACGGTACCCCTGCTGTTCGCCGGCGCACTGTTCTCTCCCACCAGTTCCACCTACGGTGCCTTCACCGTCGGACTCCTCGTTGCGTCGCTCCTGGGTGCGGGTGGCGGGGTAGCGATACTTCGTCGCGCGACACGCCCGCGCGACACGACCGCCTAGCGATGCCGAGGGACCGGTTCACGCGTTCTACGCTGAACTCATGACGTTGAACGTGGCCCGCCGGGAGGAAGTGCTCGAGACCCTGCGCCAACACGCCAAGCGCATCACTGCCCCGAAGCGGGCCGTCGTCGAGGTGCTCGTGACCACGGACGACCACCTCACGGCGGACGAGGTGACCCACCTCGTCCAACTGGTGCGTCCCGACGTTAGCCCCTCGACGGTGTACCGCATCCTCGAAGAGCTCGAAGACCTGGCTCTGGTGGTGCATTCCCACACGGGTCACGCCGCTGCGGTGTACCACTTGGCGGGTCGCTCCCACGGTCACGTGACCTGTGAAGTGTGTCACGTGACCTTCGAAGTCCCCGCCGACGTCTTTGATCTGATGGCCCGTGAACTCGACACGACCCTGGGCTTCGAGCTCGACCGACATCACGTGGCACTCTCGGGCGTGTGCGCTCAGTGTCGCGGCCTCGCGCTCGAGAGCCGTTCGACGACTCCCAACTAGCGACACACGACGCACCTCCTTCAGTAGTGTGCAGACAGAACCCATGTTGAAAATCGACCACCTCAGCAAACACTACGGCGAGACCCTCGCGGTGAACGACCTCGATTTTGAGGTGAAGGCGGGAGTGGTCACGGGCTTTCTCGGCCCCAACGGTTCGGGGAAGTCAACGACCATGCGCGTGATCATGGGCCTCGATCGCCCCTCCAGCGGGCGCGCCACCATCAACGGTCAGACCTACGACCAGCTGAAGTCCCCGTTGCGCGAGGTCGGCGCACTGCTCGACGCCAAAGCTCTCGACCCCAGCCGCTCGGCGCGCAATCACCTGCGCGCCCTCGCTCTCGCCAATCGCATTCCCGTCTCCCGGGTGGATGAGGTGCTCGAATTCGTCGGCGTCGCCTCGGTGGCCAACAAGAAGGTGGGCGGCTTCTCGCTCGGCATGAGCCAGCGATTGGGCATCGCCGGGGCGCTGCTGGGCGACCCGGGCATCTTGCTCTTCGACGAACCGGTCAATGGCCTCGACCCCGAGGGTATCCGGTGGATACGCGACTTCTTCCGCTCACTGGCCAAGGAGGGGCGGACCGTCTTCGTCTCCTCGCACCTCATGAGCGAGATGGCGGTGAGCGCGGATCAGATCATCGTCATTGGCCGCGGCAAGTTCATCACCTCGGGCACCGTCGACGACTTGACCGCCAACGCCGTGGGCACTGTCTTAGTGCGTAGCAACGACCCCGCGCGCCTCGCTGAGGTGCTGCGCGCGGCGAACGCCACCGTGGAGGTCCTCAACGACAACGGCCTGAACGTGGGCGGACTGAATTCGGAACAAGTGGGCGAGGCCGCATTCGCGGCGGGCATCGTCGTGCATGAGCTCACTCCCCAACGCGCCTCCCTCGAAGACGTCTTCATGACCCTGACCGCCGACTCCCTGGAGTACGGCCACAAGAACCTGGAGGCGAACTCGTGAGTACGTCGCCCACCCTCGTCGACACGACCCGTGCGGAGTTTCTAAAGTTCCGCACGGTGCGCGCGACCTTTATCGGCCTGATCACCCTGATCGTCTTGACCATCGGCCTGGCCGTTCTGATCACGCTGGTCATCAAGGCCAACTGGAGCCAGCGCAGTCCCGTCGAACGCCTGGCGTTCGATCCGGTCGCCACCAGCCTGGTCGGGGTGTTCTTCGCCCAATTCGCGGTGGGCGTCTTAGGGGCGCGCAACATCACGTCGGAATACGCCTCGGGTGCGATCCGCACGACGCTCGCCGCCGTGCCACGTCGGGTGCGTCTCGTCGTCTCCAAGGTGATCGTGCTCCTCGTGACGTTCTTCGTCGTCGGTCAGGTCGTCGTCTTCTGCGCCTTCGAAATTGGTCAAATGATCTATCGCAGTGGCCATCTACCCTCGGGGACGCTGTCGAATTCCACCGACCTGCGCGCGGTGATCATGGCCGGGATCTACCTGACGCTGCTGACTCTGGTGGGTTTTGGCCTGGGCCTGATTCTGCGCACGACCTCGGTCACCATCTCGATCTACGTGACGTTGTTGTTGATCATTCCGATCATCGTGAACTTCCTCCCCTCGAGTTGGCAGGACCACATCAGCAAGTACCTGCCCTCGAATCTTGGACAATCGATGACGTCACCGAGCGCCATCTCGTCCCATTCCTTCTCGTGGGGAACCGCCACGATTGTGCTCGTGATCTACACCATCGTCATCGTGGGCATCGGTACACTCCTGTTGACTCGTCGCGACGCCTAACGCCACTTCGTCCAGACCGCTGGTTTCATTACTCGCGGGTTACCCTATGATCGTCGCCTTACTGATGGGTTACCCGTCAACGACGGTTAACCCAAAAATGACCTGTGACATAATTGGGATCCATGATTGAATCCACTGGCAATAGTGGGTCGCCCCACGACGAAGACTTTGACCACTCTTTTTTTGGTGAGGGACACCCGGTCGGACTGCCCACCTTCGAACCCGAGGTAGAAGCGCATTTACGCAACCGCCGCAAGATCAACAGCCCGGGGGAATTACTCAAACTCCAAGAACTGGTGCACTTCAAGTCGAGCCACGGGCGTTGGAGTATCGGTAAGGACCTCATCGGCCTCATTCGTAGTGGTACGTCCGGTGAACGCGACGAGTCCTACCTGGACAAGTTGCGCCGCGAGACCGGTCGGGGCAAATCTGAATCTTCGACCTACGGTCTCGCGAACTTCGACGGTCACCCCGTGGTCCTGTACGCGATGAATTGGGACTTCTTCGCGGGCTCACTCGGCGTCGTCTCCGGGGAGACCTTCCAGGCCGCCGCCGACCTGGCGATCTCCAAGAAACTCCCTTTCGTGAGCGTCTACGTCTCTAGCGGGGTGCGCCAGCACGAGAACTTCGCCGGCCTCACCCAGATGACACGCATGGTGGAAGCGATCCGCCACTATAAGGAAAAGGTCGACCTGCCACAGATCGCCGTTCTCCTGGGCAACGTCTGGGGCGGCGTCTCCGCGAGCGCCGTACCCAACGCCGATCTCATTTTGGCAACCTCGGGAACCGACTACGGTTTCGCTGGGCCGAACGTCATCGAGGCGTTCGAGGGGAGTGCCGTGCCTTCGGGTTCCCAGAGCGCCGAAGCCAACCTGCTCGACCGCAATATTGACGTCGTCTTGCACGACGTCAAGGAACTTGTCACCTACGTGGGGGCGCTACTCTCCTCAACGGCGCGACCGGATCGACAACACCAATTGAACACCGAAACGGTTCCCACCTTTCGCAACGTCAGCGCCCCCGACGCTCGTCGGACCTTCGATTTCGGACCCGAGGGTATTCAAGGACCCAGCTTCGACATCGCCCCGGACGCGGAACTCGTACGCCCCTCGCATTCGCGCACTCCCTCGAGTGACCCGGCCGACGCACTCGTCGAGCGGTACCAGGACCTGATGACCGACGCCAATCGCGTCGACCTGGAGTTCATCGCGCGCTACGCCTTCAACGACACCACCGCCGTCTACAACTTCGTGCAGGAGAAGGACTACCGACGATACCCGGCCATCGTCGGAGCCTTCGCCAAGATCGGCGCCCAGCCCTTCGTCATCGTCGGGACCCAACCCTCGTACCAGCGCATCGGCGACACCGTCGTCAAGCGACCCTCGAACCCGGCGCCCGAGGACTTCGCCTTCATGGAGCGCATGCTCGACATCGGGGAGCGGCTGGGGCTACCCGCCCTGTTCGTGACCGACACCCTGGGCGCCAAGCCGACTCTGGAGAGCGAACGGCGCGGCCAGAGCCGTGCCATTGCCCGGTCCATCTTGAAGGGCATCGACTACTCCGAGCCCGTGATCACGGTCGTGGCTGGCGCGCTGGGCTCGGGGGGCGGCCTCGCCACGACGCCCATGGCCGATCACGTCATCATGCTGGAAAAGGCCATGGCGTTCGTCGCCGAACCGCGTTCGGCCGCTTCCATCCTCTACAAGACGCCGGCCCCGACCCACGAGCAGGTCAAGGTGACGGTCTCGACGATGCGTTCCACCGCCGCCGACCAGCTCGACCTCGGGCTTATCGACGAAGTGGTGAGCGAGGACCCGAACCCGTTCGTCACCGTCGAACATCTCCATCACGCCATCCTGGCCTCCTACGTCGAACTCGCCGCGCTGTCGCAAAAGAAGCGACGGGCGCGACGCCAGGAGCGCATCCGCAATCTGCGGGCCTTCGAGATCGTTCAGGAGTGACGATCCTTCTGGCCGAGTAGTTCCGCGGTGTCCTGACCCAGTCGACGTGGCCCGCTGCGCACGCGAGGACGCACGCCGTCGATACGCAGGGGCGAGCGCATGGTGTGAACGAGGCCGTACGGCGTCGACATCTCGTCGACGAAATCACCCGCCGCGATCGTCTCCTGAGCGAACGCCCCCGCCACGTCGAGGATCGGAGCGTGGGGCACACCGACCTCCCCCAGCACCTTGAGCCACTCGTCGGTGGTGCGAGTCACGAAAACCCGCTCCAGACTCTCGCGCAAGTCGTCGCGTCGCGCCACGCGCTGGTCGTTACGCTCGAAGTCGCGCGACGCCCGGAGCACTTGGTCGTCCAGCGCCTCGAGAAGTCGCGCGAATTGCGCGTCGGTGCCCACCGCCAACATGACGAGGCCATCGCTCGTGCGCAGGGGGCCGTAGGGAGCAATGGAGGGATGATCATTGCCCAGACGGCGCGGATTCACTCCGGTGGCCAGGTATCCCTGAGCCTGGTTGATCAGCGCCGACATCGTCGACTCGAGCAGTGGCGCCTCGAAATGTCGCCCGGGGCGCCCGGCGAGGCGAGCGTAGAGGCCGGTGACGAGCGCGATGGCCCCGTAGAGTCCGGTGATCACGTCAGCCAGCGGTGCCCCCACCTTGGTAGGCGCGCCGCTGGCCTCTCCCGTCACCCCCATCAGCCCCGAACGAGCCTGCGCGAGCACGTCGAAGGACGGCAACGTCGACAAGTCCGAACCCGAGGCCGCGGGCGTCACGCTCACCCACACGCATTCGGGATTAGCGCGACGAAGACGTTCGATGCCGAGTTGGGCGTACTGCGAAGGGAGATAGTTCTCGACCACCGCGTCCGCTTCGCGAACGAGGGCTTCGATCGCCGCGAAGTCATCGGGGTTACGCAAGTCCGCGACGACGTTACGACGATGACGATTGACGGCTAGGTAGTACGTCGCGTCCTCGCCGAAGTAGGGTGGCGCCAACGCCCGCACGGGGTCGCCGTCAGGGCCCTCCACCTTGACGACGTCAGCGCCCAAGTCACCAGCGATCATCGCGGCTAACGGGCCGGCGAGGACGCGCGAGAAGTCGAGCACGCGCACACCCTCGAGGGGTAGGCCCGAACCCGTGTTGACATCGCTGAGTTCCCAGACCACGCTTGAACTCTAGACCCGTATCAGGACTGTTGAAGTGGCGACAGGGAGTGCACGACATGCCCCGGGGTATCCGCCAGTCGCGGCAGAAAGAAGAACGTCAGAGCTCCCATCACGATCGCCGTCAGACCGGCCACGATGCAGCCGCGGTGAAACCCGTCCATGAAGGCGCGTATGAGGCCGTCGTGGATCGTGGCCCCCTGGGATCTAGTAGGTGACAAGGCGACGACGCGCAGCGCGGCCTGCATCGAACTCTGGGCAAGGGTGACATCGTGGTGGTTGAATCCGAGGGGCGCGAGGACCACGGCGACACTCTTACCGAAGAGTGAGGAGAAGACGGAGCCCACGACCGCGACGCCCAGAGTGCCGCCCAGTTCTCTGGTTGTCTCGTTGACCGCGGCCCCCGCACCAATCTGTGCCGCCGTTAGTGAACCCATCAGCGCCGAGGTCGACGGTGACGAGATGAACGAAAAGCCCACCGCCAGCAACATCATCGAGACCACCACCGCACCCCAGTACGCGGCGTGCGCGCCAAACTGCGTCATCCACAACATGGCACCCCCCATGATGACGAGGCCCGACGACACGATCCAGCGCACGCCGAGGCGCAACGCCAACACCGCGCCAATCGGGGTGGCGATGATCGTGACAATGGCGAAGGGCAAGGTGTGAACACCCGCCGACAAGGGTGAGTACCCGTGGACCAACTGGAAGTACTGGGTCACGAGGAAGACGAAGCCGAAGAGGCAGAAGAAGCTCGTGGCAATGGCCGCCGCTGCGGAGGAGAAGACGGCACTGTGAAAAAGACGGATGTCCAGCATGGGATCGGTGAGACGACGTTCGTACAGGGCAAAGAGGAGCAGGGTCAGCACTGATACCACGAAGAGCGCGAGGACCTTCGCACTGAGCCAACCCCACGACGGTCCCTCGATGATGCCGAGCACCAGCGACGAGACGCTCACGCTGCCTAACGCGAGACCGCCGAGGTCCACGCGGCGCACCACGGGACTCCGCGACTCGGGGACGATGAAGGCCGCCAGGGCGATCGTGAGACACGCGACGGGCACGTTGACGATGAACACCGAGCCGTACCAGTAGTGATCGATCAGGTAGCCACCCGCAATGGGTCCCACGGCGATGGCGATGCCCGCGGTGGCCCCCCAGATTCCGAACGCCTTCGCGCGGTCCGCCAGATCGTCGAAGGACGCCGTGATTAGCGACAACGTGGCCGGAAAGGTGAACGCCGCCGACGCCCCCATCAGGGCGCGCGCGATCAGCAGTTGCGTCATGGAGTGACTCTCGGCGGCCATCACCGAAAAGAGGGCGAAGGTCACCAGGGACAGTTGCATCACTCGACGCCGGCCCCAGCGATCAGAGAGTTCACCCCCCGCGAGGAGCAGTCCGGCGAAGGGTAGGGAGTAACTGTCGACGATCCACTGCAGCCCGGAATCCGAGGCGTTCAATTTGGCCGACAACGTGGGCAACGCGACGTTGACGATGGTGTTATCGATGACCACGATCAAGACCGCGATGCAGAGGACGGCCAAAATCAGCCAAGGGCTGTGCCGCCGTCGTCGGGCCAACTCGATCTCCTCCACCACAGACACTCGGGGACAATGCCAATCCAACTATAGAACGTTGTTCTACACTTCTGAAGATGCCACCCCGTCCACAGCGCACGCCGTCGGAGGTCATTATCCCTGGCGTGTTGCGCGCGGCCCTCGCGCTGATCAGCGAGCAGGGCCCCGAGGGCCTGACGGTGCGCGCGTTGGCCCGTCGCGCCGACGTCGCCCCCATGTCGATCTACAACCACTTCGGCGGCAAGAACGGTGTCCTCGACGCCATCATCGTCGACGGATTCTCCCTCCTCGCGGCGATGGCCGACACGAGTGCCCCGGACCCGCGTGACAACCTCGTCGTTGGCTCGGGTGCGTATCGCGACTTCGCCCTCGCGTACCGCGCGCACTACACGGTGATGTTCCTGCATCAATTCGTGGGTTACTCACCCAGCGCCGACACCATGTACGTCGCCGCCAAGGGCTTCGAGATACTCGCCGGTCAGGTGCAGCGGTGCGTGGACGCGGGAATGTTCGCGGGTCGCTCCAACGTCGACACGGCCCAGCAGATATGGGCGGCGGTCCACGGCTACGTGGCCCTCGAAATCCTCGGCATCAACTTCGCCTCGGACCGCGAACGCGTCTTCTACGACTTCCTCGATGCACTGATCAACGGGCTCGACGCCGACGCGCTCTAGGCGCTGGCCACGTACTGGCGCAGATGAGTGGCCACGTCGTCGACGATGTCCAACGCGTCAGGAATGACGTGACCCATGCGCAAGAAGCCGTGCAGCATGCCCTCGGCTTCGAGAATCTCCACGCGGACCCCGAAGTGTTCGAGTAGCCCGGCGTAGGCGATCGCCTCGTCGCGCAACGGATCGCACTCGGCGACGACCACGATGGCCGCGGGGGCGCCCGTCAGATCATTGGCGAACAGGGGCGTCACGCGAGGGTCCGTGTGATCGGTCCAGTCGCCGAGATACTGCTGATAGTCGTAGCGCAAGTGATCGATCTCGAGGATGTAGCCGCTCGCGTAGCGGTGCGAGGAATCCGTCATCACCTCGGGCCCGAGGGTGGGATACATCAGCACCTGGCCGGCGAGCTGGAGGTCGTGGCGAGTGGTGGCCGCGGCGACCGCGACGAGCGACGCCCCCGCGGAGTCACCCATGGCGATGAGCTTGGTCCCCTCGGCGGCGAACTCCCCCACGTGCGCGCTCACGTAGCGCAGTGCCTCCACGGCGTCATCGACAGCGGCCGGAAAGGGGTGCTCGGGGGCGAGCCGGTAGTCCACCGCGAGGAAGCGCATCGAAGTGTCCCGGGCCAGACGCCGACAGAGCGCCTCATGGGTGTCGAGGTCGCCGAAGACGAAGGACCCACCGTGCAAGTACACCACCAGGGCGTCACCGTGCTCCGCGAGCGGAACGAAGAGTCGATAACGAAGATCTCGCCCGTCGAGTGCGAGGACGCCGTCACGCACGTCGGCCATCTCTTCGAGGGGGCCACGTTGGCGCAGCGCGCGTTCACGGTACTCCTCGCGACGCGCGATCGTCGACAGTGAGGAGGGATGCGCCACGGACTCCGGCAATGTCCTCAGGTATCTCTCGTAGTCGGGATGAATCATCTGACCGCCTCGCTAGAGCGCCAGCCTAGACAAAATCCCGTGAGCCAGCGCGACTCTGGTCGTCGTCACGCGCCCTAGAGCACCTTCGAGAGGAAGCTCCGCAGCCGCTCGGTTCGAGGATTGCCCAACACCTCCGCGGGGGGACCCGACTCTTCGATGACCCCCTGGTCCAAGAAGTAGACGCTGTTCGCGACCTCTCGAGCGAAACCCATCTCGTGGGTCACCACAATCATGGTCATCCCACTCTTCGCCAAGTCGCGCATGACGTCGAGGACCTCACCCACGAGCTCCGGGTCCAGGGCCGACGTCGGTTCATCGAACAGCATCAGTTTTGGTTCCATCGCCAGCGCACGAGCGATAGCCACCCGCTGCTGCTGACCACCACTGAGTTGCACGGGGTAGGACTTTTCCTTCGCGTCGAGGCCCACGCGCTCGAGCAACTCACGCGCGCGCCGTCGAGCGGCGTCCTCGCTCACGCCCTTGACCTTCTCTTGACCAATGGTGATGTTCTCGAGCACCGTCAGGTGCTGAAACAGGTTGAAGCGTTGGAACACCATGCCGATATTCGCGCGTTGATTACAGATCTGTTTCGGGCTACGTTCGTAGAGTTTGTCGTGACGCAGCTCGTACCCCACGAGTTCACCCTCGACGCGCAAAACGCCCGAATCGTGCTGCTCGAGGTGATTGATGCAGCGCAGGAAGGTCGACTTGCCCGATCCCGAGGGTCCGATGAGACACGTCACCTCACCTCGCTGCACCGTCAGGTCCAGCCCCTTCAGGACCTGGAGGGCCCCGTAGGACTTGGCGACGCCCTTCGCTTCGACCATGGGCGCGTTCATCGCGTCACCGCATCTCTCGCTCGCACCCGCATCGCGACACCACGAAGATCGCGGCGCAAGCGCTGGATCGGCGTCGGGGGTTGAGTGCGCAGCGATCCGCGCGCGTAGTGTCGTTCGACGTAGAACTGCCCGATCGACATCAATGTGGTGGCGAACAAGTACCACAGACTCGCCACGATCAACAGCGGAACGGTGTCGAAGTTAGCTGCCGCAATCGCCTGCGTGGCCCCCGTCAACTCCATGACGCCGATCGCCGAGGCCAGTGAACTCGTCTTGAGCATCGAGATCACTTCGTTGCCGGTGGGAGGGATGATGACGCGCATGGCCTGAGGAAGAATCACGAGGCGCATGGTCTGCGCCGGGGTCATCCCGATCGACGTCGCGGCTTCGATCTGGCCCTCGTCCACCGAGATGAGCCCCGCTCGGGCGATCTCGGAGAAGTAGGCCGCCTCGTTGAGTCCGAGACCGATGATGGCGGCGTTCATGGCGCCCAGGAGCCTCACCGAATTGATGTGCGCGAACGTGACGGGCAAGAAGGGCAGACCCAGCGTCAGGTGCGGGTAGGGGATGGAAATCGCGAACCAGAAGAACAACTGGATCAACACCGGCGTCCCACGAAAGAACCACGTGTAGGACCACGCGATCCCCGACAAGAGTCGGCTGTGCGACAGCCTCATGATGGCCACGACGAGGCCGAGTGAGATACCGATGACCATCGCCCAGAAAGTGATCTGCAGCGTCAGCCACACGCCCTTGAGGACCAGCGGATCGAACAGGTACCGTCCCACGGTATTCCAGCTGTATCGCCAGACCAACGCCGGCTGACAGACCTTCTTACCGTGGCTCAGGTGGCACACCGTCTGACCCGTGGGGTCGGGCACCTTCGAGATCAGCGTATGGACGATCATCGCCACGACGACCAGCGTCACGGCAATGCCCGCCCAGCGTCCGTAGTGCCGTAGCGGTACTACTTCAGGGCTCGTCTCGCTCTCCGATTCCGTCGAGCTCATGCGACGAAGAAGTGTGTCGTTACGACTTCGCGCCGTTGAGCGTCATCGCGGCGGCCGAGACTGCGCCACCGGTCACGCCCCACTTCTTGAGAATGGCGGCGTAGGTTCCATTGGCCACCATTGTCTTGAAGCCCGCTTGAATCGCCTTGGCCAACTTCAGCCCATTCGGCGTCTTGGCGGTGGCGATTCCGTAGGGGAACACGTTGATGGGCTGACCCGTCAACTTGAACTGGCCCTTCGAGATGGACACCACGTAACTGGCGACCTGGCTGTCGAGGAATCCGAACTGCGCGTGGCCCGAACTGACCGCCAGGTTCGCGGTGTTCTGGTTCGCGAATGACTCCACCGTGACCTTCTTGCCACCGGTGCACTTCACCGCCGACGCATCGGTCAGTTCCGAGGTCCCCGCTTCGACCGCGACCGTGGTGCCACAGAAGCTGTGCAGATTCTTGAACACGTACTTAGAGTTGCGCGTCACGTACACACCCTCACCGGCTTTGAAGTAGTCAACGAAGTTGACGGACTTCTCGCGCGACTTCTCGTCAGTGAAGGACGAGTTACCGATCTGGTAGCGCCCACCCGTGATACCACCGAGGATGGTCGAGAAGGTGACGTTGTTCTCCTGGTACTTCACGCCCAGAGTGGCCGCGAGAGCCTTCATCAAGTCGAGGTCAAATCCCACGATCGTTGAACCCTTGAGGTACTCGTCGGGTGGGTAGGAGGCGTCCGTCGCGACCTGTAGTGTCGTGTTCTTGTAGGCGGCGGGAACGAGCGCGGCGTCCTTGGCGTTATACACGCCGGACGTGGAACTGGCTCCCGCAGTCGTCACCATCGTCGAGGCCAGCAATGAAGCGGCCCCCATGACGACGAGCGTCGAACGCAAACGGGTGAATCGCTTCATGAGGTCTCCCCTAACTTCAATGTGGTCACTGCAACTTCACAACGGCACTACTTCACAACGGCACTACAAACTGGAGCGGACGACCGGGCTCGAACCGGCGACCTCGACCTTGGCAAGGTCGCGCTCTACCAACTGAGCTACGTCCGCGTGGTGACCCAGTGTAGCCGATGCACTGAGGACGTCCAATCATCCGTCATCAATAATTAACCAGAAATTTCGTCGTCATCTATCGCCCCGTACTGCCGAAACCGCCGGCCCCACGATCCGTGTCGGGCAATTCCGCCACTTCCACGTATTCGGTAGCCGGAGTGGCCAGGACCACCAATTGCGCGATGCGATCTCCCACCTTGACCTCGTAACTCTGGTCGCGATCGAGGTTGACGAGCGCGACCTTCACCTCCCCGCGATACCCCGCGTCGATGAGTCCGGGCGCGTTCGCACACGTGACGCCGAATCGTGAGGCGAGCCCGCTGCGGGGCAGGACGAAGCCGGCGTACCCCTCGGGAATGGCGATACTAAGTCCCGTGGCAACCATCGCCCGCGCCCCGGGCGCCAGCAGGCACGTCTCGACCGCCACGAGATCACCCCCCGCATCGCCCGGATGGTGTGGCGCCGGGATCACCGCGTCGGGGTGAAGACGTCGAATCTGAATCTGCATGGTCGGCACCCTAGCCCTCGGTGCGGAGGTGGCGGCTTCGCTAGTCTCACTAGATGCTCGCATGGATGGACTTAGAAATGACGGGTCTCGAACCCCGTCGTCACGTCATTGTCGAAATTGCCACCATCATCACCGATGACGACCTGCGGGTCATCGCCGAAGGTCCCGACCTGGTGATCCACGCCACGCCCGAACAGTTGTCCGAGATGGGTGACTTCGTGACCGAGATGCACACGAAGTCCGGACTGTTGTCGGCGATCCGCACCTCGACGGTCAATGTGCGCGACGCTGAAATGGCCACGCTGGCTTTTATGAAATCCCACGTCCCCGAGGCTCGTAGTGTGCCGCTCTGCGGCAACTCCATCGGAACGGATCGGCGTTTTCTCGAAGAATACATGCCCGAACTCGAGCACTTCTTTCACTACCGCAACGTCGACGTCTCCACGATCAAGGAGCTCGCGCGACGTTGGCACCCCGACGTGCTCGACGCGCAGCCCGACAAGACCACGACGCACCGTGCCCTTGACGACATCAAGGAGTCGATCGCCGAACTGGTGCACTACCGTTCGACCCTATTTCCACCCCGCGACGCTGGAGTAACGTCGGACTGATGTCGCCGGTCGCACGCCCCCTGAACGAGGTCTGCGCACAACTCACCTCGCCGGGGCAACCCTACGAGACGGAAGTTGTCGATGTCCGGGGCGTGAGCTTCACCTCCTGGAAGCACGCACCCGCGAATCTCGTCGAAATTCTCGAGCAATCTTCACGCTTCGGTTCGCGAGAGTTCATCGTGCACGAGGGCCAGCGGGTCACCTACGCCGAGCATTACGCTCAGGCCGCCACGATGGCGCGTCGCCTGATCGAACACGGTGTCACGCCGGGCGATCGAGTGGCCCTGGCCGCGCGCAATCTCCCCCAGGGCATCGTCACCTTCTGGGGAGCCCTCGCCGCGGGTGCCGTCATCGCCCCCCTCAACGCGTGGTGGACCAGCGAAGAATTGGCGTACGGCCTCAACGATTCCGAAGCCACCATCCTCGTCCTCGACGAGGAGCGCCTCGCACGGCTTCGCAAGCAATTCAACCACCTCGAACACCTGCGTCACATCGTGGTCATCAGTGACGATCCCGCGCACGGCGCCGACCTCGGCAAACCCCACGACATCATCTCCTTACACGGGTACGGCGACTTCCTCGGCAGCGTCGACCCGCGCTCGACGCTGCCCCCGGTCAATCTCGGGCCCGACGATGACGCGACCGTCTTCTACACCGCGGGCACCACGTCCAAACCCAAGGGGGCCGTCGCCACTCACCGGAATTCAGTGGTGAGCGTCATGTCGCTCGGATTCGCCAATGAGTGCCGCGACCTCGCCGCCGGGGTCGACCACCACGGCGCGCGCGAAATCACCCTGCTCAACATTCCGCTCTTCCACGTCACGGGGGCCCTGGCGGGACTCGTCGCGAACACCGCCACCGGGGGAACCCTGCTCACCATGCGCCACTTCGACGCGGGTCGCGCCCTCGCCCTGATAGAACGCGAACGCGCCACCACCATTGGCGGCGTGCCCACCATCGTCCAGCAACTCCTCGCGCACCCCGACTTCACGAAGTTCGACCTCTCGAGCGTGCGTTCGGTGGCCTACGGGGGTGCTCCCGTGCCCGAGAACCTCCCCGCGCGCATCCGGGGCGCCCTGCCGCGCGCCATCGCCTCCAATGGCTACGGTCTCACGGAAACGTCCGCGCTCGTCGCCCAGATCAGCGGACAACAGTATTTGGATCACCCCACGAGCTGCGGGCTCGCCGTGCCGGTCTGTGAAATCGCCATCGTCCCCGAGTCCTTCGACGGCACCGAGCCCACCGTCGAATGTCGCTGCGCGAGTAACGAGGCGGGCGAACTCTGGGTCAAGGGACCCCACGTGGTGCGCGGGTACTGGCACAAACCTCAGGCGACGTCGCAATGCTTCTCACACGGATGGGTGCGCACCGGCGACATTGCGCGCATCGACGAAGAAGGGCTGCTCTACATCGTCGACCGTTCTAAGGACATGATCATTCACCGCGGCGAGAACGTCTACCCGTCGGTGGTGGAGGCCGAGATCCTCGAACACCCGGCGGTGGCGGAGTGCGCCGTGATCGGCTTGCCCGATGAGGACGACGGCGAGGAGGTCGTGGCGGTCATTGTCCTGCGCGAGGCGGGCCTCATCGACATGGCCGACATCGCGGCGTTCGTGAGGCCGCGCGTGGCGAGCTTTGAGATGCCCTCGCGCTTCTACCTGCGCCCCTTCGCCCTGCCACGCAATGCTCAACTCAAAGTCCTCAAACGTGAACTACGCGAAGCTCTCGCCCACGAGAGTTTCTGAGCACTCACGCGCGCCGCACAGCACGACGCCCGCCGCACCGAATAACGGCGCGGCGGGCGTCGCGTGACTACAGGTTCGGCTGGGGCGTCATCCGCAGATACGACTTGATCTTGGTGAAACCCTTGGGGAACTTGGTCTCCGCGTCCTCGTCGCTCACGGCGTTCGAGATAATCACGTCAGCGCCGTTGGTCCAGTTGACCGGCGTGGCGACCTGGTAGCCCGCCGAGAGCTGGAGCGAATCCAGTACGCGAAGGACCTCATCGATGTTGCGACCCGTGGAGGCCGGATAGGTCAAGGTCAACTTCACCTTCTTGTCCGGTCCGATAATGAACACGCTGCGCACCGTCAGAGTGTCGTTGGCGTTGGGGTGGATCATGTCGTAGAGGTCGGCGACCTTGTGGTTCTCGTCACCGATCAATGGGAAATTGAGCTCGGCGCCCTGCGTCTCACCAATGTCGGCCTTCCACTTATTATGCGAGGCCACGTCGTCCACCGAGAGACCGATGATCTTGGTGTTTCGGGCATCGAAGTCAGCCTTGCGCTTGGCAAAACCACCCAATTCAGTGGTGCAGACTGGGGTGAAGTCGGCCGGGTGCGAGAAGAGGACTCCCCAACTGTCACCGAGCCACTCGTGAAAATGAATGGTACCTTCGGTGGTCTCCGCGGTGAAATCCGGGGCCACGTCGCCAAGGCGAATCGCCATGTTTGCTCCTTGTAAAAACGAGGTCAGTCCCTCGACTGATCGTCTCAAGTCTAGTCGCCGTCGTGAATTTGTTGATATGGCGGTTCGATTGGACGGTGAATGTTTCACGACCGTCGCTATCTCTGTGAAACTGGAGACATGCAGACATCTCCCGTCGTAGCGGCCTTCGATCTCGACGGCACCTTGACCGAGGGCGGCAGTGTCTTTCACTGGTTGCGCTTCGTCGCGGGAGATTCCACGGTCGCGCGAGCGGCGTTGCCCTTGTTGGTCCCTCTCATCGTCGGGGCAATCCGTTCGGGCTACCGGGCTGATTCGGCCAAGGAGCGACTGTTCCGCGCGGTACTCGTCGGACGCGACCTCGAGGAAGTGAGGATCGCCTCGCGTGATTTCATCCTGCACCACCTCACAGAAGAGGGTCGCCCCGACGTGATCGCCCGTCTCAACTGGCACCGAGACCAGGGGCACGACGTCGTCCTCGTCTCGGCCTCACCCCAGATCTACGTCGATATCCTCGTCGAGGAATTCAAGATCGCCGGGGGTCTCGGAACTCGTCTCGCCGTCGACACACGGGGCAAGTTGACGGGCAGCTACCTGGGTAAGAACTGCCGAGGTACCGAGAAGATGCGTCGACTCAACGAATGGATCTCCTCACGTCACTACGAGAACGAACCCGTTATCTTCGCCTACGGTAATTCGCGCGGCGACCGTCGCCTTCTCGCGGGTGCCACGCACCCCTTCGACGCCGGCAAGATGGGGCGCTGGGGGGCACTACGGGCCTATCCACGACTGGGCGAGGAAATCCGTACTCACGACGAGGACTCAACGTGACCGCACTCCTTGACAGGGTGTCAACGTGAGCGAGCGAACCGGTAGCGACGACGCGAGAGTGCGCGAATCTCAATATTGAAACAACGACGTCACCGATTACAGCCAACTAGTCCAAAAGGCGCACTTTCATCGGTACTGTTTGCGCTGAAAGGTGGTAAGGGCGTGTCAAAGCCAGTCGGGGAGGACGAGACATCGCTCGACGCCGCGCCACCCGACGTGACGTCTGGGGCCACCCCCGCGAGCACGTCACCCGTCGAGATCGAAGACGCCCAGTACTACTCCATGCTCGAAGCTATCGGCCAGAGTACGGAGGACGTCATTGTCATTACCGACGGACAGGGCCAGGTCGTCTACGGCAACCCCAACGCCCAGAAGCTCTTCGGCGTCACGCTCGAGGAAGCCGTGGGCACTCAGGCTCGCCTGTACCTGCACCCCGACGATCTCGAACGCAACCTGCTGTTCTTCGCCGAGGTGATTTCCACCCCGGGCACGTCGGCGCGACAGGACGTACGCACGATGTCCCCGCACGGCGAAGTGCGTCACCTCGAAGTGGTCTGCACCAACCTGCTCGACGACCCCTCCATCCACGGGATCATCATCAACGGCAAGGACGTGACGGAACGCAACGAGTACGTCCGGCGCCTCCAGGCGCTCGAGGAACGCTTCCGCCTGGCCTTCGAGGAGAACATGGCGCCCATGAGTTTCGCCGACGTCGACGACCACATCCTGGCCGTCAACGACGCCTTCTGCGAGATGGTCGGGTTCTCGCGCGAGGAATTGATCGGTCGCGACTCCACCCCCTTCACCTACCCCGACGACGTGGGACTCACCGAGTCCACGCACCAACGCGTCATGAGTGGCCTCGCCGACCGCGTGCGCTACGTGAAGCGCTACCTACGCAAAGATGGCCACGTCATTGACGTGGAGGTGTCGCGCTCGCCCGCGCGTGACGCCGAGGGCCATATCTTGTACTTCGTCTTCTCCGAGCGCGACATCACCGAGGAGAAGAAACTCACCGCCCAACTCTCGCACCAGGCACTCTACGATTCGATCACCGGACTGGCGAACCGCACCCTGATGGAGAACCAACTGGCGAAGTCTCGCGCCAGCGTCAAGCGCCGTGGAGGATTCAACGCTCTCTTCCTGCTCGACCTCGACGACTTCAAGGGGGTCAATGACACCCAGGGGCACCTGATCGGCGATGAACTGCTCATCGCCGTGGCCCGACGTTTCGAAGCCGTGACGCGACCCGCCGACACCCTGTGTCGATTCGGGGGCGACGAGTTCTTGTACCTGGCCGAGGGGCTCACCTCCATCGATGACGTGAAGGGCATTGCGCGCCGTCTCCTGGCGGCGCTGGAGGACCCCTTCCACTTCCTCGACATTTCGGTGGAGCAACGCGCCAGCGCGGGCGTCGTGGTGTGGGGAGCGGCGGATTCAGAGCAGATCGATCTCCTGCAGAACGCCGATGTCGCACTCTACGAAGCCAAGCGTTATCACCGCGGCACCTTCGTGCTCTACGAACCCTCGATGCACGAGGAGGCGAGCAATCGATTCTTGATGATCCAGGAGTTGCGCAACGCCCTCGCCCGCGACGAACTCGAACTGCACTACCAACCCATCGTCCACCTGCCCGACACCACGGTCGTGGGTTTCGAGGGCCTGATCCGCTGGCACCACCCCGAGCGCGGCTGGATCGCGCCGGGAGAGTTCATCCCCCTCGCCGAGTCCAGCGACATCATCCTCGACATCGGCGCCCTGGCCCTGCGATCGGCGGTCGCGGCGGCCAGCCGGTGGACCCCGAGCCGACCACAGGACCCCGCGCCCTTCGTCTGCGTCAACCTATCGGCCAAGCAGTTCCACTCCGCCAATCTCGTGCCGATGGTGGAATCAGTATTGCGTCGTTACGACGTACCCGCCACCCAGTTGATTCTCGAAATCACCGAAGGGGTGGCCATCTCCAACTTCAGTGAGTCAATGAACACGATCAGACGTCTCGAGCTCCTCGGAGTGGGGCTCGCCCTGGACGACTTCGGCACCGGATTCTCGTCGCTCTCCTACTTGGCCAAGATCAATCCACGCATCATCAAGGTCGACAAGTCCTTCGTGCAACTGGCGAGTTCGAGTCAGCGCGACGCCACGCTCCTGGAGGCGATTGTCACCCTGGGCAAGAACCTCAACATCACCATGCTCGCCGAGGGCGTCGAGACGAGCGAACAGTTCTCGCGCCTCACGGCGCTGGGGTGCTCCATGGCCCAGGGCTACCTCTTCGCGCCCGCGGTCAAACTGGAACTGGCCAACGCCATGGTGGACGCCAACTTCACCTCCCACCTGGGCACGGCTGACGTCGGGCCCTGAGAGCGTCACGAGACCCTCAAGCGCCGAGACGTCGACGACTCAATTCTGACGAATCGTCGCGTCGAGCTCGACGAGCCCACTCTGGCGTCCGCCGTAGGTGACCTGAAGAGTCGCCACCTTCTCGCCCCACGCCTTGACATTCGAACCGCGAGGATCGAGCACGCCCACATTGACGTCGAAGACGCCATCGAGCAGGGGCATATTCGGCAGATCGATGCCAATCGTGTTCGCGCCGGGCATCAGATTGATGGGTGCGCCCTGGGCGTCGGAGCGACTGACGAGTACGCCGTCGCGGGTGAAGATCTCCAGCACGAAGTTACCGCTGTAGGCGGTGGCGGAGGTGATGTGCACGTCGAAGTGCATGCTCGCCCCACTCTGCACGTCGAAGCTACCCGTGGGAGTGGTGATCGAGTCGATGTGCACTTCGGCGCTGTGGTGCTCGTTGACCTCATTGGAGGGGGTGTCACCTAAGAGATGTTCGCGAAAGATCCGCAACGACTCCCCCACGGGGCCATTGGCGATCATCAGGCCCGACTCGAGCACGATGGCGCGACTCGCCAGGGCGCGAACTTGATCGGCCGAGTGAGTCACCAGCAAAATCGCGCGACCCTCCTCCTGGAAGTAGCGGATTCGATCGATGCACTTGGCCTGGAAGCGCTCGTCGCCCACCGCCAACACCTCGTCGATCACCAAAATGTCGGGATTCACGTTCACCGCGACGGCGAAGGCCAAGCGCACGTACATGCCACTCGAATAGAACTTGACCGGGGTATCGATGAAGTGTTGAATCTCCGAGAACTCGACGATGTCGTCAAAAATCTGGTCGATGCGCTTGCGGGTGAAGCCGAGCATCGCCCCGTAGATGTAGACGTTGTCGCGACCCGAGAGCTCGAGCTGGAAGCCCGCGCCCAGTTCCAGCAGGGCCGCCAGTGAACCCCGCAGTCGGATCTCACCCGACGTGGGTTGCAGGACACCGCAGATGCACTTGAGCAGGGTCGACTTTCCCGATCCGTTGTGGCCCAAGATGCCCACGGTCTCGCCCTCTTGCATCTGGAAGGAGATGTTCTTCAGGGCCGAGAAGTCCTCGGTGCTGCCGGTCTTGGGGTGCAACAGCCGTTCCTTGAGCGACTGGTGGCGCTCGTAATGAATCTTGAAATTCTTTGAGACGTCGGCGACGTCAACGACGACGGTCATTTACAACTCCGATTCGAAGTTCCCCTCGAGACGCCCGAAAATCATGAGCGACACGAGGAACAAGATGCACATCACGCCCAACATGGCCACGTTCAAGTACAGGAACGAACCCGCCGACCACTTCGGCAACATGTGAATCAGCGCGTGTCCGCTCAGGAGCGAGTGCACGTCGGTGGAGACGTAGAAGGTGCGCTGGAAGGTCAGCACCAGCAGGGTCATGGGATTGGCGAAGTACAACAGCGTCAGTCCGTGTCGGTGGATCTGGGGAGCGAGCGAGTTGGAGTACGAGTACACCACCGGCGACATCCAGAACCACAGCTGCAGGAGCACTTCCATGAGGTGCTTCATGTCGCGCAGGTAGACCGTGATGGCCGACATGACAATCGCGACCGACGAGGCGAAGAGGTACAACGTCGCGAAGGTGATGGGCAAGATAGCCAACATCTTCCAGTCCGGCGCGTGATGAAATACCAGCAAGAAGAGGGCGAGGACGCCGAGTTGGATGAGGAAGTAGATCACCGCCGATCCGACGCTGGCCAGCGGCAGGATCTCTCGAGGGAAGGAGACCTTCTTGACCAGACCCGCCCGGTCCACGATGACTCCCGTGGCTGAGTTCACGGCGTTCTGGAAGAGATTCCAGACGATCAAGCCCGAGAACAAGAAGATGACGTAATTGGGATAGCCGTTCTTCAAGAACACTGAGAAGACCAGGTAGTAGATCCCCAGCGTGAACGCCGGCGCCAGCATCGACCAGAGCAGACCGAGGGCCGAACCCTTGTACTTGATCCGAATGTCCGAGATGACCAGGTTGCGTAACAGCTCTCGTCGGCCCCACAGATTGACCAGTCGCGTGCCGAGTTTGACGCGCGCACTCATCACCCGCACGGGAGCGTGCATCAAACCCTCGTGCACCGCCGCGGGCGAGGTCGGATGCTCCATTACACGCCTTGGCGAAGCGCGGACCGATCAATCACGGCGTCGATGAAGCCATACTCCAAAGCTTCTTGCGCCGTGAACCAGCGATCGCGATCGGAGTCCGCCTCGATGCGTTCGACGCTCTGACCGGTGTGAAACGCGATCCGCTCCGCGAGCATCGACTTCATGTAGACAATCTGCTCCGCCTGGATCGCGATGTCCGAAGCTTGCCCCTGCATACCGCCCATGGAGGGCTGGTGCATCAGGATCCGACTGTGCGGCAGTGAGAATCGCTTGCCCTTAGTGCCCGCGCAGAGCAGGAACTGACCCATCGACGCCGCCATGCCCACGCAGATGGTGCGGATATCACAGTTCACGTACTGCATGGTGTCGTAGATCGCCAGGCCGTCGGTGACCGAACCACCCGGTGAGTTGATGTAGAGACTGATGTCCTTACCCGGGTCTTCGGCTTCGAGCAGAAGCAACTCGGCGCAGATGCGGTTGGCCGCACTCTGGTCAACCTGGGAGCCGAGAAAGACAATGCGTTCGCGCAAGAGGCGCTGGTTGAGGTCGTTGGCACCGAACGTGTCCGACATGGAGGAGTTGATCATGTGTCCAATCTACCGTGCGCGCCCTTCGTCACCCACCCATCAGGACCTAGACTCACTACGTCGGCGGGCGTGGCGGAATTGGCAGACGCGCTGGTTTTAGGTACCAGTTCTTCGGAGTGTGGGTTCGAGTCCCTCCGCCCGCACCAACTGGGCCGGTTCTCAGTGTGTGCACCGGCCCGAGTGACCTCGAGATCGCCTCGTCGACCATCGGTCAAGGCGGGTCTCTAGAACAGCGCGACGGCTGTACGTGAGCCACGTGAACAAGTAGTCCCGTCCCTCGTAGCTGCACCGCTTCTCGCCGAAGCCCCGGCCAACGTGGCCCCACGTACTTCGAGGAAACCGCGAGTGCTGGGCACGCGGTGAGCGCTGCGTCGCCCCTCGGCGCACCGTGCTCCGCAGTGTCGTTCTCGACCAATGAGGGCGCCGTCACGAATGGTCTACGCGTCGCACGTACCAACGAACGCACGACGACAGATAGGAGCTATCTTCACACTCACCCACTGGCATGACGAATAAAGGTGGCGCTCAGCACCTATTCCTGCTAGCGTGGCATTCGCTGTCTGTGCCGCATTTCGCGGTGGAGCCGATTCGACTGTGACATATCGAGTTGGGCTCATCTCAACTTGTAGGAGTCATATGTCTATGTCCTTTGCCGACCTCGGTGTCCCGTCGAACCTCGTGGAGCGTCTCGCTGCACGCGGCATCACCGAAGCCTTCCCTATCCAAGAGGCCGCGCTCCCCGACGCTCTCGCCGGTCGCGACGTCGTGGGCAAGGCCGCTACGGGCTCGGGCAAGACCCTCGCTTTTGGCCTGCCACTCATGGCCCGACTCGGCAAGGCCCGTCCCCGCAAGCCCCTGGGCCTCGTTCTCGTACCCACGCGTGAGCTCGCCGCGCAGGTGCAGAAGGAACTGGCCAACTTGACCGACGACCGTGGTCGTCGCGTCATCTGCATCTACGGCGGCACGTCCTACAACGTCGCGCGCAAGGCTCTGAACTTCGGCGTCGACGTCGTCGTCGCCTGCCCGGGTCGCCTCGAGGACATGCTCGAGCAGGGTGCCTTCGACCTCTCCGAGATCACGACCGTCATCGTTGACGAAGCAGACCGTATGGCCGACATGGGATTTTTGCCCGCGGTGCGACGCATCATGAGTGCGACGCCTCGTGACCGTCACGTGATGCTGTTTTCCGCGACCATGGGCCCCGACGTCAAGTCTCTCGTCAAAGAATTCACGCACGACGCCATCGTCCACGACGTCGTCGGCGAAGAAGCGCCCAGTGACGTCGACCACTTCTTCTGGCGCGTACCACGTGACCAGCGCCCCCAATACACCGCCGACATCATCGCGCAGTACGAGCGCGGTTTGGTCTTCACCCGTACCAAGCACGGCGCGGACCGTCTCGCGCGTCAGCTCGAAGAGCGCGGTATCAGTGCGGTCCCCCTGCACGGTGACCGCACGCAGGCTCAACGTGAGCGTGCGCTGCGATCGGTGAAGAGTGGCCAGATCCAGGTGCTGGTCGCCACTGATGTCGCCGCCCGAGGAATCCACATCGATCTCTTGCCCGTGGTCGTGCACTACGACCCACCGGCCGCGGCCAACGACTACCTGCACCGTTCGGGTCGCACGGGCCGCGCGGGTGCCACCGGCGCGGTCATTTCACTCGTCGGCGAGGACGCCATGGGCCAGGTGAAGCGTCTACAGCGCGCCCTGGGGATTCCCATGTCAATTGAGAGTCGCGAAGACGCCCCGGCCATCCGCCTCGGCGCCGTCGACGATGGCGCGGCGGCTGAACGCATCGACGATCGAGGCGGCAAGGGTCGATCCGAGCGTCCGGCATCGCGCGAGCGCAGCTTCGCCGACCGTGGTGAGCGCGCGCCGCGTTCTTTCGAGCGTCCCGAGCGCAGTTTCTCGGACCGCAACGAGCGTGCCCCGCGTCCCGAGCGCAACTTCGCCGACCGTGGTGAGCGCAAGTTCACCGGTTCGGCTTCAAAGCCGGGCAACGGTGAGGCCGTGGTGAGTTTCTTCAACGACTCCAAGGGCTTTGGTTTCGCGAGCGACTCCAAGGGCGATGATCTCTTCATCCACTTCTCGAGCATCCAGGGCGACGGATTCAAGTCTCTCGCTCAGGGTCAGAAGATCACTTTCGAAGAGGCTCAGGGTCCCAAGGGACGAGAAGCTCGTAACGTTCGCGTGGTCGGCGGCGCCGCTGGCGGTCGCCAACGTCGCTACTAGGCTCGGGTCCCATGTCTGAAAAACCACTGGTCGAACCGCACCTCGGCGAAGCTCCCACGGAGTTGATCGTCGAGGACCTCATCGAGGGAACTGGCGCCGCCGCGCAGGCTGGTCAAACCGCCGTCGTCCACTACGTGGGCGTCGGCGTGACCAGCGGCGAAGAATTCGACGCCTCGTGGAATCGCAACGAACCCTTCGCCTTCCCCCTCGGAGCCGGCTACGTGATCAAAGGTTGGGACGAGGGCGTGCAGGGAATGAAGATCGGCGGACGCCGCCGATTAGTGATTCCTTCGCACCTGGGCTACGGAGACCGCGGCGCCGGTGGCGTCATCGCCCCCGGCGAGACGCTCATCTTCGTCGTGGACCTGCTCGAACTTCGCTAGCGCTTCAGTCGAAGAAGGGGCGGGCGTCGACTGCGAGCATTCGCTGGTAGTCACCGTAACGCTCACAGCAAATCTCCACCAGCAGTGACAGTCGCTCATTGGGGTCGCTGAGCGAGATCACCTTGAACTGGTCCATCAACGCCATCGGCGTCATGGAGCACAATTGCCAACTGCGTACCCACGGATCTTGGGCCATCGAACAATTGGTGGCGAAGACCTCGTCGGACGCGACTTCACTTTGCAAGTGACGAAGCGCCCTCACCGACGTCTCGGCCAGGCGCAAGAGGTCAGGGTCGATCATCACGTCATCGCAGCAGCGTTCCTCGCCCAGCGCACGCGGGTAGGGCCGATCCTCGAGCCACGTATCGATCTCGAAGCACGACTCCCCCTCCGCGACCACCAGAATCTTGCCGTCGGGTAGGCGCTGCTGGCCGCGGATGCTCAGCATGGTACCCACGAGAGTTCGCTCGTCACCGCCGCCCACTTCGGATCCCCGAGCGATCAGGCACGTGCCGAATCGCAGGGTCTCGGCCACGTCGGCGAGCATCTGTTGGTAGCGCGATTCGAAGACGCACAGGCCCACGACCTGATGGGGAAAGACGACCATGCCCAAGGGGAACATAGCTACTTCGGCACGCGTCACACTGCCAGACTAAAGGTACCAACGCCTCACGACGACGTTCCCAGCGCCTCCACCAATGCACGCAACGCGCGAGCGCGATGCGAGTTCGCGTTCTTCTCCTCGGGGGTGAGTTCCGCCAGGGTGCGTCCGTCGGCGTCACTGGGTACAAAGACCGGGTCGTAACCGAATCCGAAATCACCGCGGCGCTCGCGAGCGATGCGACCGGGCAGGTCTCCCTCCACCCAGAGAGACTCCCCCGACGGATACGCCACGCAGACCACCGTGCGAAACACCGCACCACGACGCGCGTCCTCGACGTCGATCAGTTCCGCGAGCAATTTGGCGACGTTGTCGTCGTAACTCGCGTGCTCTCCGGCGTAGCGCGCGCTGAAGACGCCCGGACGACCACCGAGGGCGTCGACGAAGAGTCCCGTGTCGTCGGCGATCGCCGCGTGGCCGGTGGCGTCGACGAGGGCGCGCGCCTTTAACAGTGCGTTGCCCTCGAGGGTCACCTCGTTCTCCGGCACCTCGGCCACGTGGGCGGGACGCGCCAGCAGTTCGATGCCGAGATCTTTGAGCACCGCGCGCATCTCCTCGGTCTTATGAGGATTCGCGGTGGCCAGGACGAACGTCGTCACGCTCGCGCACTCGGCGGGGTGGCCAGGAGACGTCGCTGCGACGCGTGGATGGCGCCGATACCGGCCCCGGCGAGGTCTAGCAATTCGTTGAGCTCCGCGCGCGAGAAGGCCGCCTGCTCTGCGGTACCTTGCACCTCGACGAATCCGCCCGCCCCGGTCATCACGACGTTCATGTCGGTGTCGGCGCGGCTGTCCTCCTCGTAGGGTAGGTCCAGCATGGGCACACCGTTAACGACTCCCACGGAGATGGCGGCGACCAGGTCGGTGAGCGGGTGCTCCTTGAGCAGGTCACGCTGCACCAGGCGAGTGAGGGCGTCGTGCAGCGCGACGTAGCCTCCGCAGATGGACGCCGTGCGGGTGCCACCGTCGGCTTGGAGTACGTCGCAGTCCACCGTGATCGACACCTCCGGCATGAGTTCCAGGCGCGTCACGGTCCGCAACGAACGACCGATGAGGCGCTGGATCTCCTGCGTGCGTCCCGACTGCTTGCCCTTGGCCGCCTCACGCGTCGCGCGGTCGGGTGTCGAGCCCGGCAGCATCGAATACTCCGCCGTGACCCACCCCTTGGCGCTCCCGCGTAGCCAGCGCGGCACGTCCTCTTGGACCGAGGCGGTGCACAGCACCCGCGTGCGACCACAACTGACCAGCACCGAGCCGAGCGCCATCTCGGTGAAGTCACGATCGAACCCGAAGGGCCTCAGTTGTTCGGGTGTTCGCCCGTCGGCGCGAAGTTCAGTCATGGCTCTCCTCAAAGATCGTTCGACCGACCACGGTAGTGGAGAACGCCGGGAGAGGACGAGAAGTAGGTGATCTTCTAGAAGTAGATGATCTTCTTCGCGCGTTCGACGACCTGGTCGATATCGTCGCTCCACGCACCCGTCGAGAGGTACTTCCAACCATCGTCGCAGGCGATCGTCACGATCGTGGCCGTCTGGTCGTCGGGTACCAGTGACGCGCACTTGACGGCGCCCGCCATGATGGCGCCCGAGGAGATCCCGACGAAGAGACCCACTTCAGTCAAGCGACGCGTCCACTCGATGGATTCCTTGGGGCGCACGACGACCTTTCGGTCGAGCAACTGCGCACCGTGATTGTCGGTGAAGATTGGCGGGATGTAGCCGTCATCGAGATTGCGCAGTCCGTCCACCATCTCGCCGCTGGGGGGCTCGATGGCCCAGACTTGCGTGCCGGGCTTGCGCTCCTTCAGGTACCGTCCGACGCCCATCAACGTGCCCGAGGTGCCCAGTCCCGCGACGAAGTGCGTGATCTCGGGCACGTCGTCGAGGATCTCAGGACCCGTGGTGCGGTAGTGCGCGAGCGGGTTGTTGGGGTTGGCGTACTGGTAGAGAAACACCCACTCGGGGTGTTCACCCGCGAGCGTTTGGGCCATACGCACCGCCCCGTTGGAGCCTTCGGAGCCCGGCGAATCAATGATCTCCGCACCCCACGCCAACAGCAGTTGGCGCCGCTCGGGCGACACGTTGGAGGGTAGGACGACCTTGAGGTGGTACCCGCGGAGTCGACACACCATCGCCAGGGCGATGCCCGTGTTGCCCGACGAGGGCTCGATCAGGGTCTGGCCGGGCCGGCCCGGCACCAGTCTCTTGTCCGCCTCGGCGGCGTCAATGAGCGAGAGGGCCACCCGGTCCTTGACCGATCCCGCCGGGTTGCGACCCTCGAGCTTGGCGAGAATCGTCACGTTGGCCTTGGGCGACAGGGCACTGACGTCCACGATGGGCGTCTGGCCGATCAGGTCCAGGACGGACGCGTAGCGCGCCACTACCAGGCTCCCCCGGCCACCGCGGGCAACAGGGTGATCTCGTCGGTGTCGACCACGGGAGCGTCGACTCCCCCGAGGTAGCGAACGTCGTCATCATTGACGTAGACGTTGAGGAAACGGTGCAGCGTGCCGTCATCGTTGAGCAACTGGCCCTTGACGGCCGGGAAGCGCTCGGTCACGTCCGAGAGGACCGCACCAATGGTCGTGCCCTCGACGCTGATCGTGGTTGCGCCACCCATCGCGGGTCGCAGGACAGTGGGGATACGCAGCACAGCTGACATAGGAACTCTTTCGCCGAAGAATCAATACCTGACTAACCTCGTCAACTTTAATCGTCGACTCGAGAACCCGTGCCCTCCTCGACGCGCACTTCCTCCTCGGCGACCTGACCCTGCACCACGGAGTAACTGCGGACGTCGGCGGGAACGCTGAGAAGTGAGATGAGTACGTAGTGCCAGGTCGGATCAGGGGCTTGTCGGATATCGGTGGGACTGGGGTAGGCCGGCGAATGAGTGTGCGAATGAAAGACGCCGATGACCTCGAGACCCTCATCGTCGGCTCGGCGAAAGGTCCGCAACAGTACTTTGGGGTCGATCTCGTAGACCTTGGCCGAGTGGGCCACGTTCGCACTGGGCACCACGTCGAGCACCACCCCCGGGGTCGTGCCGAGCAGGAGACCGCACCCCTCGTCGGGCAGGGCGCGGATGCAGGTGGCGAGCATGGCGTCGCGCTGGGACCGAGTGATTGTGAGCACCCACCAACGTTAGTGAGGTGCTGGCCGCGGTGCTCTCGGTACGCTGGGGAGATGGCACGAGCCAAACAGATGCAGGAGCGTCGCGCCAAAGCGAAAGCCGAGGTGTCAAACGGCGACCGGGTGGTCGCCTCGAATCGTCGCGCCCGCCACGACTACGAGATCATCGAGACGCTCGAGTGCGGCCTAGTACTGACCGGCTCGGAGGTGAAATCCCTTCGTGAGGGCAAAGCCCAGATCGCCGAGGCCTACGCCCGCGTCGACGACGGCGAACTGTGGCTCTTTCAGTCGCACATTCCGCCGTGGGCCTTCGCGGTGGGATTTGGTAGTCACGACCCGGATCGCAAGCGCAAACTCCTCGTGCACCACCACGAATTGGTCCGTCTCGTCGACAAGACCAAGACCCAGCCGCTCACCATCGTGCCGCTCAAGATGTACTTCAAAGAGGGGCGAGCGAAGATCGAGATCGCTCTGGCCAAGGGCCGCAAGCAGCACGACAAGCGCCAAGCGATCGCCGAAAGGGACGCGAGTCGCGAGATCGCCCGCAGCATCCGTAACGCCGAGAAATTCGCCTGATTCATTGCCGCTCGGCTGCGGTAGAATTGACTTGCGGCAACGAGGACCGCAACTACCGAGGGGATGATTGGTTTCGACGTCTGACGTTGAGGTGAGAGAAGCGAGCCGTGGTCTCCGGAACCACGTAAAAGAGCCGGAAACAAAAATAAACGCCAAGCCTCAGCTTGTGCTTGCTGCCTAGGCAGCAACGTTCACCTGTGCCCAGTCCTGCGGTGCAGATTATGAGCGTCAAAACAGTGGGACTTACCTTCAACACTCGTTAGTGGTGACGTTGGGACACTTCAGCTAACTACGGATCACCACTGGTGCACACAGTGGGGGTGATCTCGACAATTCCCTGTGCGCTGCGCTCGGAGAAGGATCACTAAGAAGCAGGCGGACCTGGGTTCGATTCCCAGCATCTCCACGCATGAGACCGCAAGAGAACTATGTCCACGATACCTTGGTGAGTTACCGGGGCACTACGGACTTGACTTACGTCGTCGTATCGCCTCGCTGCCGAGTGTCTCGATATAACGAAGCAGGGACCTCACGGCGTCCGGAACGTCTCGATGCAACCTGATGCGCGCTAGGACATCGGCGAGTCGAGCCGGCGGCGTGTTGACGACCGAGAACTCCACCGTCATCTTCTCGACAGAGGTGGCAAACACGACGAGGATCAAGGAGCCCGGTAGCGCCGCTGATGGCGAGAGGATCCCGTCGAGTCCATGCTCGCGAGCGAGCGCGGCAACTCGCTGGCACTGCTCGTAGTCGTCACCTGTCAGGTCGTCAAGCGTGATATCAATCGTCTGTCTGCCGACCTCTTCGGTGAGATCGAGCACCATCATGGAGTCGACGCGAACGCGACCCACACGGCGACGCACCTCGAACGGATCAACGCCATCATCGAGGAAGTGGCGGAAGAACTCCGCCCAGGCTCACTCCTGCGGGCTCGAGGCGTACCAAACTCCATGTCCGTCTGCAACATGAGAACGAGCGCCGTAGGAAGGCGAGACGGGCACGTAGACCACTTCGTGACGCACCGGACCCTGGTGCCAGTAGTGCTGATCCCGTATTTCGCGAACCGGGAGGTCGTGAGCAGACGACCCCTCGCCACTCACACGTACGCACCATCGACGAATGCGTGCGCCGCATCCTCCACCTGCTTGAATTCCCCCTTCGCGAGGAGGTCGATCGGGCGCGCACCATCAAGCATCCGGTTCTTCGCCACGAGCCATTGCTTTACCCCCCGAGGGGTGAGTGAGTCAGAGAGGAGCGAGACGAGATCGCGCAACTCGGCAAGAAGGTCGTAGCGAGCGAGCCGCGGAGCACTCGTGCTCCAACCACGCACCGCGCGAGGGGTTACATGAACCACGGAAGCGATCTCCTCCTGGGTTACCCCAAAGGCCTTCAGTGCCTTCACTATCTCCGGGGCCTCGATAGCCGAGTCGAGATATACGTTCATGATGTCCAACCTCCAAACCGCTTCCGCTGATACTTCCGCTTCTGCTACCTATTGTATCGGTAGACGGCTACGTGTCAAGGCATCCTTTGAGCAATCCGAGCCCTCTCACGTTTCAACCTTCCTCCGCACTGGAATCGAGTCACATCCTCCGATACCGCCCCAGCCCGACCCGCGTCAGCTCCGGTGCCCGCCCCCCGGTCTCCGCGGTACATCCGGGCCATCGCCCGCTGGAGAGCCAAGTACTCACCCGACCGCACCGCGACCCCGAGGTGGCGATAGACGTCGATCATCTCAAACTCTGCTCCACCCGGTGAAATACCCATCTCGGTCAGCGCCGCCAGCACCCGCTCGCGGGCCGTTCCTGGGCGCCGCAGGGTTCTCTGCTCGATCTTGAAGGGCGCCAATCGAACCAGCCACCGGTTCGTATGGGGTAACGCCATCTCCACGAACTGCCCTGATCAGGGGTTACTGTTTGACAAGGCTGTCTCGACCGTATTGTGGGAAAAACCTACGTGCCCACTGATACACAAATGGGTATAGTCGTAGATGAAGAAGTTGAAGGAGGGCCGTATGCCACGACACACGAGGACCGACTCACGGGGCCGCCTACTTCTACCCGGACACCCTGACGAAGATTGGCTCATTGAAGAGCTTGCAGATGGGACGTTTCGGGTCGAACCCGCCAAGGTCGTGAGCGCGGCCCAGTTCGAATACGACAACACACCCGAGCTCCAAGAGCTGCTCACGAGAGCTGCGTCCTCTCCTTCCGTCGGTCGCCGTCGCGCATCGGCGTAGGTTGACGTGGCCAGCGAGCCGTGTTACTCGAAGGTCGCGGACGAACAGCTCGACGAGATAGAGATGAGTGGTGACCACGAGCTGTTTAACGATCTGGTCAACGCGTGTGAGGACATTCTGGACAACCCCGGACGTGCCCGAGAGCGTTCGGCGGCCATAACAACCACGGAAGGCGTGCGGTTCCGCTTCCCGGTGCAGGGTCGAGCACCGTACAAGATCTTCTGGTCGAGTGAAGGGCCTCGAATCGAGGCAGTGTACCCGTACCCGTCCTAGCGGCTCCCGATCCCGAGCCGAGTCCAAGGTATCCATCTCCCAGCAGGCGAGACACACGTAGCCCCCCGGCGGACTTGGTGGGGTGCCATGCCACACACGCGACCCCGGCACCGTATATGTTTCGCCTGGGGTATCTGCATCTCCACGACATCACCGGACCTGCTCCCGCCAGGGACCAATTACGAACTTGGTCGCCCAACGACATCCCTCTACTGGTCCGAACTCGACGGTCACCGGCTCGAAGGGCTCTCTCGCTGTTTCAAGGAGGCGAGTTCGAACACCGGGTGAATCAAAAGATGCGACTAAGAAAGCGGCGCGTAGCACCCGCTCGACGACGCTGCACTGCCCACGGAGCCCCCAGAGGACGCTCCGCGTCGCGGCACGACAGTGAGGGTCGTGCCATTCCACTTAAAGGTGAAGTGACCGGGATCCGACGGCCACGACGTCAGCGAGGCACTCCCACTTTGAATCCCGAGCACCCAGGAAGTTCCCGCGGGAGGATTGGCCCCGTGCAAGGTGGCGTAGACCTGCAGCGCCGTCGTGAGCGACGTAAAGTCCGCCACGCACGTCGCACTCAACGCGGCCTCGGTGACCACATTGGTGGACTTCCCCGCCGACGGCGTTGACCCGCGCGTCGCAAATTCGTGCGGCGTCGTCGCCAGCGTGGTGCCTGCGTTGCCGCCGATGGCCGACACCGCGACGGCGCCCATGGCGCCCAGGATAATCAGTACCACGAGGACGCCGACTAACGACGCACCGCGCTCGCGAGTGAAGAGAGTGCGACGAGGGCTGATGCTCATGACCGCACCGTACGCCATTGCGTCATGTTCGTCACCGGCCGAGCAACGGTGAATCATTCGACGAGCGCGCGATCGGCGGTGAACTCCACGGTGAGCCACAGGTCGTGCGGGATGGTCTTGAGCATGCGAAAGAGCACGTGTCGAACTTGATCAGACTGCGCCACGGTCCATCCGGCGTCGACGACGAAGTCGATCTCGACGTAGAACTTGCGACCGATCTTGGTCATGCGCATATGCCGGTCGGTCAATCCGAACTGAAAGGCCACGTGGTCGAGCGCCAACTTCGCCGACTCTTGAAGTTCGGGGTCGGGCACACCCTCAATGAGCTCGATGAAAGTGGTGCGCACCATGCCCGCGGGGGGAACGACGAAGATGAAGCACGCCGCGATCACCAGTGACGGGTCAATGTACTTGGCCCCCAATGCCCAACCAGTCCCGGTCATGATGTTCGCGGCGATGAAGGCCAGCAAGATGGCCAGTCCCAGTCCGGCTCCGGCGAGCCACTGCGTCGCCTCCGCGCGCACCAACTCGGACTTCCTCGCGGGGTGACGCAGTCGCCACCAGATGAAGGTGGGGATCACCAGCGCGGTGACCGCGTAGCTGAAGCTCCACCCGTTGGGCACTGCGGTCCCCCCGGAGATAATCGAGAGCACGGCGTTGAACGACGCGTAGGTGCACGTGGCGAGCAGGGCGACGCCCTCGATGCCGATGATGAGGGGAACCAGGGCCTCACGACCGTAGGGGTAGCGAATGGTGGGCCCCTCCTCCACCAGGTGCGATACCCGCATGGCCATCCAGGTCAGCCCGATTCCGAGGAAGGTGTAGAAGCCGTCGAAGAGCACGATCTGCGAGCCCCCGATGATGCCAATAGTGATCCCGACCACGGCGAGGGCCATCCCCATATAGATCGACAAGCTCAGGGCGCGACGCTCGATTTTGAATTCCTTGGACTTGGCCGACTTCTTGGGTGAACTCACCACAACTCCTTTCGATGACGAGCGGTCCCCACCAGTCTCGCCCAGGATCGTGCGCGTATCCCTGATACCCGTGGCGACGGGCCCGATAAGGGAGTTGACCGAGGGGCATCGTCACCTACTGCGGCGTCGGCTTCGAAGCCTTCGCCACTCGACGGATCGCACACTTGGGCCCAAGGCCCGGTGTCACCTCACCAGCGAATGCACGGCCGCCTCGAGATACACCCGCACACTGGAGCGAAGCTGCTCGTGGTCACCGGTCGTGACGCGACCGGTGCCGCCGCCCGTTCGGCCGCCAAAGTTCGCCCTCGAGGTCGTCGAGAGCCACCCGTGCCCCCAGCCGCGCTTCTCGTACGTCGCGCTCACCGTGCCCATGGACAGCTCGATCACCGTGACACCCGTCGCCAGCACTTGCTCACACGCCGTGTCGATCTTGGCCGCGAGCCAGGGCGCGACCCGGCGCTCGAGCGACACGTCGGGACCGGATCGCGTGCTCTCGAGACGCGGATCCGCGAGGAGTCGATCGATGGTCGCCCCGCACGCGGCGACGAATGTGAACTGCAGGTCGACTTCGGTGGCCACGAACCAGGAGCGATCGGCCGCCCACCAGAGACTGGGCGACACGAAGCGACCGTGGTGGGCGACGAAGGACGCCGCTGCGCGCGAGGTACCGGTGTAGAGCTGATACTCGCGCCACGGGAGTTCAAAGTCGGGTTGGGGCTCGTAGCGCGCGGGCCTCGACGTCGTGTCCGCGCCAGTGCCGACCACGTCGATCAGGTCACCCCAGCCCCTCCACACGCCGAAGAAGCACGGTGTTCGAGAGGTGGGGTCGAGCACGTCGCTCAGCGCGAGCGTGTCGATGCGCGAGAGCCAACCCTCACGCGGTCCTTGACCCTGCCAGGGCGGTGCCTGCGAGGGGCTGACCTCGGGCAGCGCCAGGTCGGTCCAGTCAGTATCGGGACCGAGCGGTACTCCGTTCCAGCGCGCCACGTCGCGCCAGCGCAGCACCTCCGACACTCCGTCGTATCCCTCCACCTCGTGTAGCACCCTCGCGTAGGCCTCGAAGCCAGTGGGGACCCACGACGTGACCACCCCAACGAGGGGAGAGACCAGGGCGTCGGCGATCCACTGCGATGGCGACGCCGAGTCTTCCCTCGCGCCCACGACGCCTCTCCCGTCTCGGCGCACCACGTGCGCGTCACGGCCCATGTCTAACACCGGTCTACGCACCTCACTGGTGGTTTCGTCGTCCCCAGCAATCAACACGGTCGACCCAGTGGTCGTTCGAGCCGCGACGCCGTCAATCCAATGAGCGTCGGGTCCCAGCGCGCGGGCGTTAGTTTGTCCTGAGGAGGTCCCGTGCAAGAATTCGCCCCGCCCGACGACGTCGAGGTCCTCAGTGCGCACCACGCCCAGGTCGGCGCCCTGCGAGTGCGCCGCTCGTTGCCCCAGCGGCGTCGACGCACCGTCGGCGCGTGGTGCTTCGCCGATCACATGGGTCCGGCCGACGTCACCGAAGGCAGCGGCCTTGACGTCGGGCCGCACCCGCACACGGGGCTACAGACCGTCACCTGGCTGACGGACGGTCAGGCACTGCACCGCGACTCGCTGGGCACCGAACAAGTCATCGCCGCCGGGGAGCTCAATCTCATGACGGCCGGGAACGGAGTAAGCCACGCCGAGGAGGCGACGGGTCACTACCGCGGCACACTGCAGGGCATCCAACTCTGGATCGCCCAGGGCGACGAATCGCGCGACGCCGCCGCGGACTTCGAACACCACGGCGATCTGCCTCGTGTGGAATTCGCCCAGGGCTCCGCCACGGTGTTGTTAGGCGACCTAGCGGGCACGCGCAGTCCGGCGCGCTGCGACCACCCCCTCGTCGGCGCCGAACTGCGACTCAACGGACGCTTGCCGATTCCCCTCGAACCCACCTTCGAATACGGCGCCATCGTGCTCGACGGTCTCGTCGAACTCGGGGGCCACGAACTCGGTCCCGGGACCATGGCCTATCTCAACCCGGGGCGCGACGAACTCGGTCTATTCGCGCGCAGCGCGTCGACGGTGATCCTGCTCGGCGGCGTTCCCCTACAGGAGGAGATCTTCATGTGGTGGAACTTCGTCGCGCGTAGCCGCGCCGAGATCGACGCGGCCTACGACTCGTGGCGCAACAACGACGGACGATTCGGCAAGGTCGACTCGGGCCTCGCGCGCGTCGAGACGGCACCACCGTACTGGCGAAGCCGCGAGAGTTAACTCGAACGCCGCGCCAGCGTCCACTCGTCTTCGAGCACCGCGTAGATGAACTCATCGGTCCATTCACCCTTGACGAACTCGTTCTTGATGAGGTGCGCCTCTCGGCGCAGTCCCAGTCGCTCGAGGAGATGTCGCGAGTGATCATTGCGCGCGTCGAGGCGCGCGACGACCCGGTGAGCGTCGAGCTCGACGAAGGCGATCTCAATCAGATGGCCCACGGCCTCGGTGGCGAAGCCCACCCCCTGGTACTCGGGTAAGAACACGTAGCCCACCTCGTAGCAACGATGGGTGGCACTCGCCAGGCTGAGGCCCACCTCGCCCACGAAGACGCCTTCGTGCTCGACCGCGAGATTGCTCCACGAACCCTCGCTCGGCGCGCCGTGCCAGAGTCGACGCGTGAAGTGCGCGCGCAACTCCTCGGGCGACATGAATTCGTCGTAGAGGTACCGCACAACGTCTGGGTCGTTGAACAGGCGTTCGTGCTCGTCCAGGTCGGTGGCGACGATCTCACGCAACACGAGACGCTCACTACGAAACGGTGGCACGAACGAGGTCGTCACGACCCTCAGTCTGGCAGGTCGCGGGACACCCGCACGCTTAGGTGTGCAGGAGTTCCGCGACCTGGTCGAGTCGACTCGCGACCACGCGCCAGTACGTCCAGCGTCCGCGCTTCTCGCCCACGATCAGACCAGCGTTCGCGAGGATGCGCGTGTGGTGTGAGACGGTGGGCTGACTCTTGGCCACGGGAGCTTCGAGATTGCAACTGCAGACCTCGGCCCCCGAGGCGATCAGCGAGAAGATCCGCAGTCGCACCGGATCGCTCAGGGCATTGAAGACCCGAGCCACTTCATCCGCTTCGGACTCGCTCATCACGTGCGCCGCCAGGGGCTGACAGGTGTCCAATGACGAGGTCACCTCGACGTCAATCACGCGGCGGGCCATGTCCACCTCACATTGACACTCGTCAATTTATTTGCCATACTGATTGACATACATCAATGTTACGGGATTGGCGACCCGCGGGGTACTGAGCGACCCCGTGGGCGACGTCGAGCTCCCCGAACCATCTTCGAGCGGACGACTTCTCCATGAGCAACACCGAGACCAACCACCCACCCTTCGACACTGAACACGTGCCCGTGATCGGACGCCTCTCCTTCCTCGACCGCTTCCTGCCCGTCTGGCTGGGACTAGCCATGGCGATCGGTATTGGACTGGGCCGGGGCATCCCCTCCTTATCCAGCCGTCTCAATTCGGTCCAAGTGACCTCGGGCACGTCGCTGCCCATCTTTCTGGGTTTGCTGATCATGATGTACCCCGTGCTGGCCAAGGTCCGCTACGACCGACTCGAAACGGTCACGCGTGACCGACGCCTCCTCGTCTCCTCGCTGGTCTTGAACTGGGTCGTCGGACCGGCGGTGATGTTCGCTCTGGCCTGGCTGCTACTGCCCGACCTGCCGACGTACCGGACGGGCTTAATCATCGTCGGACTCGCGCGCTGCATCGCCATGGTGCTGATCTGGAACGACCTCTCGGGCGGCGACCGCGAAGCGGGCGCGGTCCTCGTGGCCCTGAACTCGCTCTTTCAGATCGTCGCGTTCGCCCTGCTGGGGTACTTCTATCTCCAGGTCCTGCCCGGGTGGCTGGGACTCAGCACTCAGGGGCTGCACCTCTCGATCGCCAAGATCGCCGAGACCGTGGCCATCTTCCTCGGCGTGCCGCTCGTGGCGGGCTACCTCACCCGGACCTGGGGCGAACGACTCAAGGGCCGAACCTGGTACGAGACGAAGTTCCTACCCCGCCTGGGGCCCTTCGCCCTCTACGGGCTCCTGTACACCGTCGTCATCCTCTTCGCCCTGCAGGGTCACACCATCACCTCGCGACCCGGCGACGTCGCTCGTATCGCGCTACCGCTGCTCGCCTACTTCGCGATCATGTGGACTGGCTCCTTCGCTCTGGGACGCGCGCTGCACCTGCCCTACGAACGCACCGCCACGCTCGCCTTCACCGCGGCGGGCAATAACTTCGAACTCGCCATCGCGGTGGCCATCGGCGTCTTCGGCGTCACCAGTGGCGAGGCCCTGGCGGGCGTGGTGGGTCCGCTCATCGAAGTTCCCGTCCTCGTCGGTCTCGTCTACGTCTCGCTGTGGGCCAAAGGACGATTCTTCCCCTCAACCCCCCAGGAGAACACGTGATCCCCGAAATCCTTTTCTTGTGCGTGCACAACGCCGGACGCAGCCAGATGGCCGCCGCCTTCGCACGTGCTCTCGGCGACGACCGTGTCGTCATCTACTCGGCGGGTTCCGCACCCGGTGAGACGCTCAACCCGGCCGTCGTCACGGCCATGAACGAGGTCGGCATTGACATCAGTGCCGAGAGCCCCCAGAAGCTCACTGATCAGATGGCCCGCGACGCTGACGTCATCGTCACCATGGGCTGCGGCGACGAATGCCCCTACTACCCGGGCAAGCGCTACGAGGACTGGGTTCTCACCGATCCCGCGGGTCAGCCACTCGACGTGGTGCGCCGTGTACGCGACGATATCCAGTCGCGCGTGCGCGGGCTCCTCGCAGAGCTCGGAGTACTCGAGTAGGCGGACACATTTCGAATGACCTACCTCCGCTCATAATGTGGGCGGGAAACCCTCCTCGCTGAGGTGGCGGCACAGCGCCAGGACCGTGATGAGGGGGCGCTGACCGCGTCGAGGTGGAACGTTCTTCTCACACTCGACAACAGGGCATCCACGAGGGTCGACTCATTGTCGCATATTCGCAGTACTCGCCCAGTAGCCTTGGGGGACGAAATGAGAACCTCGCTGGTGACGTTGACAGTCAAGTTCGCGACAGCGCGTCGCTGCGCTCACCAGCCGGGCATTTCGACGCTCGCAATTGCTCGGGGCGGCGCCTCACGCGCGCAAAGTACGCCGACGCGGTGTTCGAGTCCGCGTCGTAGTGCCACCGTCGCTGGGTGCCAGCTCCACGGCTGCAGTTCCCACGAGCGACGCGTGCGACGTGTGCACTTCGGTGTCAGTCCCCACCGCGACGGCGAGGTACGTTGATGGCCGCGACGCCGAGTCGAGGGCGCGAGTGGGCGCGTCGTCACCGCGCCGCGCTCCTCGCGATGCTGGTGGTGGTGGTGACCGGCATGGCCTTCTCCCTTCTGTGGAACCGGGTGTTCTACCACTCTTCGAACTGGATCACCCCCGGGGATTTGTGGAGCACCTATCGCGCGGCGCAGTACGTGACGTGGGGAGGCCTGGGTCAGATCTACAACAATCCGGCGGCGTTCCAAACGTTCCCGGGCATCGCGGTCATCCTCTCGCCCGTGGCCAAACTCGCGGGGGCCCTCAACCTCTCCGAAGGTTTCCCCGTCGCCGTGGCGCAACCCACCGCGTGGTTGCTCCTTGGTCCCGTGCAGTTGGCCCTCGGTGCGACACTGTTGCTCCCCCTCGAACAACTCGCTCGGCGCCTGAACGTGGCGCCACGGCGGCGACTGATGCTTCTTGCCCTCGAGGCGGCGCTGATATGGCCCTCGGTCGCCATCTGGGGACACCCCGAAGACGCGCTCTCACTGACGCTCGCGGTCTACGCGCTCCTCGCCGTGGCCGACGGAGCCTGGACGCGCGTGGGGATCTACTTCGGCCTCGCGATCGTCATCCAACCTCTCGTCGTGCTGCTCGTGCCCCTCACGCTCGCCCTGGTCCCCGTCAGGCGCTGGCCGATTCTCACGGTCGAGATGCTCGTGCCCTCCGTTGTACTCTTCCTACCTCCCCTCGTGCAGGAATGGGGGCCCACGACGCGGATCTTGTTGAAGCAGCCCAATTTCGTGGGGCCCAACCACCCCACGCCGTGGGTGTCACTCGCCCCCGTCATCACCCCCGCCCAGGTGAAGATGGTTCCGGTGCTCAAGCACCTGAAGCTGCACGGAGGCCTGCACCGGGCGACTGAGGTAATGGTCAAGGTGCATACGCAGCCCGTGGTCGCGGCGGGCCCCGGGCGGATCGTGGCGGTGCTCGCCGCCTGCCTGATCGGTGTGTACATCAAGGTGCGCAAGCCGTCGTGGCCGAAGATCATCTGGTGGGCGGCGCTGGTGCTCTCGCTGCGGTGCGTGTTCGAGCCGGTGATGGTCCCGTACTACTTGTTACCGGGACTCGCCCTGGCCCTCGTGGTCGCGTCGCGGGACCGGCTCCTGCGCTTCTACGTGGTGGCGTTCGCCGCCGCCGTGGACACGTGGTTGAGTTATTTCCACGTCAGTCCCTGGGACTACTACGCCGCGATGACGCTTCCCCTCCTGGTCGTCCTCGCGGTGGCGTATCCACGATCGGATGCTGCGGGGCCACTCCTGAGTCGCGACGCCGAGCGCGCGACGTCGTTCGCCTAGAGGGTTCGCCCGAGGGATCAAAGTGCCGACGCCTACCTCGCGGCCTGGAGGGCACCAGTCAACGCCTCACCGCGTCGTCGCGCGAGGAGCGCGAACGAGGTACTCACCGCGATGCACCCTGCCGCGCCAGCCCCTCCACTCAAAGCCCTCGACGGCGTTGAGTCCCTCTTGCACGATGCGCCGTGCGACGACCCCCTTCACCGCCTTCGCGTCGTGTCCGGCCACCCCCTGCCCGTCGTGGTGAAGAAATGACACCGTCACCAGTCGTCGCGAGAGAATCTCGCTCGCGCCGATCGCCGCCGCGTGCTCCTTCGGCAGCACACTGACGAGTTGAGCCGGGGCGAGTGATTCGAGTTGCGCGGTCAGTGCCGTTCGCCAGAAGGTGGCCAAGTTACCCAGACCGTCGAGGCTGACCTTCATCGTCAGGCGAAAGTCGGCGATTTGGTCAGTGCCGCTCGAGAGTCCGTAGACGCCCGAGGGAACGAGGAGTCGACGGCGTTGCCCCTCGCGAAGCGAGGCGGGGTCCAAGTGCTTCCAGACGACACCGTCGAAGCGTTGCCAGGCCGGTAGGAGGGGTGCGGTACCCGCGAGGAGTTGGCGCGTCGTCTCCTCGGCTCGTTCGAGATTCTGAGTGCGAACGTTCAACACCCTGGCGACGCGCTCCGGGGAGGCGGCCCGCAACGTCTCTCGCAGAGCGCGCAGGACTTCGTCGCGCTGCGTCGCGAGGGGACCATCAAAGATGCCCGGGGCCGCTTCGCCGCGGCCACCGGGCTCTTTGGACTCTGAGGGTGGGAGCAGGATGTAGGGGGCTCTGCTCACGCCACCCACGGTAGCGGCGCTAGGCGGCGACCTGATTCGCGCGGAGGCCGACCGCCTCGAGGAAGTGGCGAACCTTGATCACCTGATCCTCAGTGAGGTCGCGCGTCCTGGTCGAGCCAAAGGAGATGGTCTCACCCTCCACCGTGACCGCCCAATTTCCTCGATGCGTCTCGTGTACTTCGCCGAATCGGCTGAGTAACGCGCACACGTCAATCCACTGGATGTTGTGGTTCAACGGGTGTCCGAACAATTTCTGTGCGGTGATGCGGTGGTGGTGGTCCAACTTGATTGACATTTGTCAACCCCCCTTCGCGGGTCGAAACGATTCCGTCCCCACCTGCACTTTCCACCTTCTAGACGCTCAAGTCAAGGACTGCGACCAATTCCACGTGCTCGGTCATCGGGAACGCATCGAATATTCGCAGGTCACCCAGGGTGTAGCCACCCGCGCCCAATTTCGCCAGGTCGCGCGCGAAGGTCGCGGCGTCACAGCTCACGTACACCAGGCGTCGTGGGGCGCGTCGAATCAGTGCCTCGGCCACACCCTTGGCCAGTCCGCTGCGCGGTGGGTCGAGCACGACCACGTCCCCGGGAGCCACCGCGTCATTGATCGCGCGTGGGGTCACCGACCACTCGCGCACCCGCATCTGGCTGAGTCCGTCACCGTTCTTACGCGCGTCGCGCACGGCGTAGGGCGAGGCCTCCACGGCGACGACCTTGCCGGTGTGCCCGACCCGACGCGCCAGCGGGATCGAGAACAGGCCCACCCCACTGAAGAGGTCGACCACGTGATCGCCGGGCGCGACATCGGCGCCCTCGAGCACCGCACCCAGCAGCGTCGCGGGGGCGTCACGATGCGACTGCCAGAACGAGCGTGGCGAGACGTCGAAGTAGTGCCCGTCGACCGCGACGCGCGAATGGGTGGAGGGTTCGAGTGGTTCGCCAAAGAGTGTCGTGAGTTCGAAGAGGGTGCCGCGGTCGCTCACGCGGCGCACCAAAGCGAAGGGCTGACCCTCGCCGATCGCGCGCAACTCCACCTCCTCGGCGTGGTGCCACGGCGTCTTGAAGGCGTCGGCGAATCGCTCGTCGGCCACCTGACACGAGGCGATCGTGACCAATTCGTTGCTGCGCGAGCGTCGCAGGGCCAGGGCTCCGCTCTCGTCGACGGCGCAGCGAAGACGAGTGCGCGCGTGCGCACCAGTGGCGAGCGTGGTCACCTCGACCTCGCGCGTGACGCCCGCGATGCGTCGCAGGTGTTCACTGACCAGGGCGCCCTTCCAGGAGAGTTGCGCCGTGAGCGACGCGTGCTGGAAGTCGCACCCGCCACACCCGCCGGGTCGCGCGTAGTAGCACTGCGCGGCGACGCGCTCGGGGCTCGCGTCGAGGACCTGCACCGCGTCGGCGCGCGCGAACTTCGAGGTCTCCTCACTCAGCGCCACGCGCACGAGTTCACCGGGCAGACTGTGGCGCACGAAGACCACGCGCCCGTCGCTCAGGTGGGCGACGCCGCCACCGGCGGCCGGACGTTCGATACGGACGTTCTCGAGGTCGTCGACGGGGGTACTCACCCGTCCAGCCTACTGAAGGGGTCCGTGGGACCCGGTTCTAGGCGAGCAGACCACTGTGGCGCAGGAACAACTCCACCAGTCGACCCGCGCGCTCGCGTGCCGCGGGGACTTGGCGAGCCGTCTCGGCGAGGAGATCGTCGATGTCGTGGCCGAAGTCGCGCGCGCTCTGTGCGGCGGAACTGAGCCAGTCGCGCAGTTGTTGATCGTCGATCTCGGGGTGGAACTGCACGCCCACGTTGGCTCCGCAGGAGAAGGCCTGCACCGCGCGCGCCGACGTGGCCCAGAGTCGTGCGTTCGCCGGCAGCGTCATGCGGTCGAAGTGGAATTCGAACCACGGACCCGACTCGAGTTCCACGCCCGCGACCGCCTCGATGTCGTACCAGCCAATCTCGGGTTCGGGTGAACGCGACACGTCGCCCCCGTGGTAGAGGCACAGCGCCTGAGCCCCGAAACAGACCCCCAGCACCGCAACGCCGAGCTCACCGGCCTCGGCGATGACGCCGAGCTCACGACCGAACCAGGCCTTTTCCACCTCGCGGTCGTACACGGCGCTCGACGAGCCCAGGATGACCAGCACGTCGTACCCCTGGACCGAGGGCGTCGCGGCGCGTTCGTTCATCATCACCACGTCGAGCTCGTACCCCCGCGACGCGAACGCCTCGCCGAGCAGTCCGGGATGATCCTCGTCGTGGTGACGCAGCACCAGGGCGCGCGCCATCAGTACCGCACCGCGCACGAGCGTCGTCGAAGGGATGGGAAGGAGGGAGTCGTCATGGGTCGAGTCGCGGGTCGTGCCGGGCTTAGGCGCCGGGCAGGGACCAGCCCATCCCTTCGGCGATCTCTCGACAGGTCGGACAGAGCGGGTACTTCTGGGGGTCGCGCCCCGGCACCCACACCTTGCCGCACAGTGCGGTCACCGCGGAGGCGTTGATGATCCCCTCCACCACGGAGTTGCCCAGGGGCACGAAATCGCCCTTCTTCGGGGTGTAGCCCTCGAGGACGATGTGGGTGAATCGCTCGTGGTCGCCCTCGTCGATCTGGGTCTCGGAGGTGACCTCGAGCGCCTGGTCTAGTTGCGTGCTCACCTCGACGACTTTACCGGCCCGCTAGGTTCAATGACGATGAAACAGCGCCGCCGACGTCCCGCCATCGCCACGCGCCCCCTGGGCAACGTGGCGGGGCACTTCACCAAGGAGGGTGGGGCCAAGAAGCGCTACCGCACCGAGGCCGAGGCCCGCAGCGCCGCGCAACTGGCCTGGACGCTCAATGGCGTGGACCTGTCGGCGTATCGCTGCGAGCACTGCCACCAGTGGCATATCGGCAAGCGATTTCGCGAGGATTAGCGCACGGGGCCGACAGGGGGCAAGATAGTGGGAGTCGAAGTGAAAGGTTTCTCCATGTCGGTTCAGGCGTATATCTTGATTCAGTCCGAAATTGGCTCGAGCGAAGCGGTCGTCCTGGCGACGCGAGCGGTACCGGGCGTGGTCGAAGCCTTCGAGGTCACCGGTCCCTACGACGTCATCGTGCGCTGCGGCGCCGACAGCGTGGACGACCTCGGCAAGTTCATCGTGGGAGCCATCCAGAAGGTGCCGGGCATCACGCGAACGCTGACCTGCCCCGTCGTCAACATCTAGCTCCCGCGCGTCAGTCCCACCAGAGGTCGTTGGCCACGACGCCGCGTCCGATGAGTCCGAGTTGGACCTGGGACGTGCCCTCGACGATCGTGAGTTGGCGTGCGTCGCGGTAGTACATCTCGGTGGGGTGTTCTTCCATGTACCCCGCCGCACCGAGCAACTGCACCGCCAGGCCCGACGTCTTCACCGCGACTTCGCTGGCGTAGTACTTCGCCATGGAGAGTTGTGGCACGTACTCCTTGGTGAACTTGCCCTGGTCGGCCAGCCAGGCGGCCCGATACGTGAGGAGGCGCGCGGCCTCGATCTCGGTGGCGCACTTGGCGATCTCCCACTGGATGCCCTGGAAGTCGGCGATGGTCTGAGCGAAGGCCGGACGGTTTTTCACGTACTGCGTGGCGTACATCAGGGCCCCTTCGGCCAGACCGATGCCGCGCGCCGCCACGATGGGACGCATGGCGTTGAGCGACTGCATGATGAGGCGGAATCCCCCGCCGATCACCTGCGCGGGAGCGACCTTCACCCGGTCAAAGACCACGTCGGCGGTGTCGATCCCCTTCACCCCCATCTTGTGGTCCACGCGAGGACGGCTGAGCCCCTCCTGATCGGCCTCGACGATGAAGCAGCCGATGTCACCGTGGTGACGAGACGCAGGGTCCCCGGTCTTGGCGAAGACGACGAACCAGTCCGCCTGCATGGCCCCCGAGATCCAGCACTTGGTGCCACTGAGCAAGTATCCCCCCTCCACGTCGGGGTCGGGCACGACCCTCGTGGTCATACCGGCCACGTCGGAACCCGCACCGGGCTCGGAGAGGCAGAACGAGGCGCGCCGCTGACCCGAGGCGATGCCCGGCAGGTACGCGCGCTTCTGCTCCTCGGTGCCAGCGATCATCACCGGTCCGGTGGGTAGGCGCGTGAGCAGCAGCATGAGCCCCAACACGTTGGAGTACTTGGTGACCTCCTCGATGGCCAGGGTGAGGCCGAGGATGCCCGCGCCCGAGCCGCCGTACTCTTCGGGGATGCACAAGCCGAGCAGCTCGGCCCGGGCGAATTCTTCGAAGATGTCCTGGGGATACTCGCCACTCAGGTCGATCTCACGGGCGCGGGGCTTGATCTTGTCCTGGGCCAGGCGCCGCACCACCGCCTGAAGGCCCAGCAACTCGTCGTTGAGTTCAAAGTCCATGGACCCAAGTTAGCCCCGCCCGGCCCCGCTCACCTGAGCCCGGTCAGGGCCCAAATCCCCGGGGGATCGAAAATCGCTACGACCCCCAGGGCGCGGAGGCGAGGGCGTCATCGAGCGTGGTGGGATGTTCCAGCAGTCCCTTAGAGAGCATCAGAGCGCGGGGCTGATTCAGCGCGACGAGTCCGCTCACCACGTCGGCGCGACTGTAGAGGCCGAGCCAGTGAACGTCATCGGTTTCCTTCACCCGCACGACGTCGTCGTCGGGGTGGGGATGGCCGAGCACCTGGATCTTCTGACCGTACTGGTCGGACCAGAAGTACGGGATCAATCGGGGCGAGGACTCGCCACTCATCCAGTGCCGCACCAGGGCTCCGGCGTGGTCGGTCGCCACCTGCCAGTGTTCGATACGCACGTGCGTGCCATCGGACCAGGGAAAACTGGCGACGTCACCCACGGCCCCGACGCGTGGCGCGCCGAGTTGGTTCGAATCCACCACCACGCCGTTGTCGAGGCGCAGGCCCGAATCGGCCAGCCACTCGACATTGGCCTGCGCGCCGACTCCGGCCACGAGGGCGCGCGCGCGCAGGGTCGTTCCGTCGTCGAAGAGGACGTCGACGTCACCCGCGTCGTCGTAGTGCGCACCCGCCAATCGTTGACGCGCGCGCAGTTCCACTCCGGAGCGCTCGGGCAGATCGCCCAACCACTGCGCGACCGTCGATCCCAGGACCCTCGACAGAGGCAGGTCGTCCGCCTCGAGGACAACGGGGCGAAGTCCTCGCCGCTGCAGCGCAGTGGCGACCTCGGCACCGATGAAGCCCCCGCCGACCACGGCCACCACGTCACCCGCGGAGAGTTCATCGAGGCGCGCGATGAGTCGTCGCACGTCGCGAAGGCTCCGCAGCTCGAAGAAGGAGTCCTGATGCCAGGGCAGGCGTCGCGCGCGCGCGCCGGTGGCGATGATCACGTGCGTGCCCTCGATCACGTCGTCGTTCTCGAGGGTGACGGTGAGGTTAGCCACGTCGAGGTGGCGCGCTCCCACGCCCAGTCGCAGTTCGAGCCGGGCGACATCGATCTTCTCCGGAGTGGCGAGGAGGGTATGGGTGAGGGGCCACGCACCGGCCAGCACCTGCTTGGAGAGTGGTGGTCGATCATAGGGGGGATCGACTTCGTCTCCCACGAGAGTGATGCGACCCTCGAATCCGTGGCGGCGCAACTCTTCGACGCTGCGCCAACCCGCCAGCCCCGCCCCGACGATGACGACGTGATCGTGGGCGAGCAGCGTCATCAGGAGAAGTACGCCAACCACTCGTCGAGCTCGCGCGGGGCGAGGACCGCATTATGCGCACGCAGGTCACCGAGGGTGGCGAAGGACTCAGGTGAGTAGAGGTGCCCGGGGTACACCAAGGTCTCATCGCTCAAGTACGAGAGTCGTTCCTGGAGCGACACGTACATCTCGCGCGCGTCCGAGCCCGGGAGGTCGGTACGTCCGCAACCCGCGAGAAAGAGCGTGTCACCACTGATGAGATGATTCTCGACGGCGAGGCACTGGCTGCCCGGGGTGTGACCGGGGGTGTGCACGAGGGTGACCTCGATGGCACCCACGTGCAGAACGTCACCCGGCTCGTGGGGAATGATCGGCGGCACCCCGACGCCGGTACCCTGGCTCACCCAGGTGGTTTCGCTCATCTGCACGTGAATGGGCACGTCGACCAGAGCGGCGAGCTCGGCGATGCCCGAGACGACGTGGCCCATGAGGTTCCCGCCGATGTGGTCGGCGTGGTAGTGCGTAGCGACGACGCCCACCAGCGTCAACTCCTCGCCAGCGAGGAACGACAAGTGCTCCTCGGGCGCGTACGCGGGATCGACCAGCAGGACCTCACGCGTGAGGACGTCACCCACGACGTAGGTGAAATTAGCCATCTGGCGCGCCAGGAGATTGCCGGTGGCGAAGTCGCGCCCCGAGAGGCGTTGGCGAAAGTACAGTCGATCACTCACCCGTGGCGACCCTCGCGATCCGGGGCGCGAGCTCCTCGACCTTGGCCTTGGTGGCGCCCAGGCGCTCCTCCAAGTCTTCGATGATGGCCGTGGCGCGCTCGAGCTTGACGAAGAGGTCGTCCACCGACACCTCACCCTGGTCGAACGAGGCCACGATGGCGTTGAGCTCCTCGGCTGCATCGTTCCAGTCAGTACTCATGTGCTCTCTCCATTCTTCGTTGTGATCGTTGCGCTCAGTCGCCCGTCGCTCACGCGCGCGTACACTTCGCTACCCAGCGCGACGTCCTCGATGCGAGTCACCACGGTGCCGTCGGTCCTCGTCAGAATCGACCACCCTTGGGCGAGGCGCCGGGTGGGGTCGTAGGCACCGAGCAGCAGGCGCGTGCTCGCCAGCGACGTCGTCGCCGCCTCCAACACGTGGTGACTCTGCAAGACCAGACGTTCGCGCACCGCGCCCAAATGGCGTTGCTCGGACCTCAGTCGGTCGCGCACCGCGAAGATCATGGTGCGGCGGCGTTCGCGCAGGAATTCCGTGGCCTCGTCGAGCACCGCGTCGAGAGCGACTCCGAGGCGCTGGGCTGGCAGTCGCAGGTTCTGCTGATCCCAGGCGCTCACTCGCGACACCAGTTCCTCGCCGAGTTTGGTCGGGGTGATCGCCCGAGTGTGGGCGACCAGGTCAGCGACCGACTCGTCGCCGGTGTGTCCGATTCCCGTCCAGACGGGGGTGGCGGCGGCGGCGATGGCGCGCGCGACACGCTCGTCGTCGAAACAGGCCAGGTCACCCTTGGAGCCGCCCCCGCGCACGAGGGCGATCACGTCGAGCGACTGTTCGTCCAGGGCCTCGACCGCCGCGACGATCTGCGCGGGAGCCTGGTCCCCCTGCACGAGAGTGCTCACGAGCACCACGTCGAAGGAGTAGCCGCTGTGCAGTAGCTGCCCCGTGAAATCACTGAAGCCCTCGGTGCCCGGACTCGCCACGAGTCCCACCCGCAACGGCACCGGCGAGAGTGTCAGTCGTTTGTTGGTCTCGAGCAGGCCCTCTGAGCCGAGTCGGGCGACGAGTTCGGCGCGCCGACGTGCCACGTCGCCCAGCAGTCCCTGCACGTCGAGGGCGGTCACGGTGAAGCCGATCTTGCCCTGGGGGGCGTAGACGTCGACGTAGCCGAAGAGGTTCACGATCGCGCCCGGCGTGATGGTCACTCCGTCGAGGGCTAGTCTGCGCTTGAGCGGACCCCAGACTGAGGTCCAGCAGTGCGCATTGAGAACGGGACGTTTGGCGTCCGACGACGAGGTCCCCGCGTCGACCAGGTCCACGTAGAGGTGGCCCTTCTCGAAGACTTTGGCGATCTCGCCGCGCACCCACCGGGGCTGACGCCGACCGAAGGCGGCCTCGAGTTGCGAAGTGATCAGTTCGTAGAACTGTCCCACTTCGAGGATCGGTTCGTCACGCGCGACGTCATCGGCAACCACGTTGCGAGGCTAGTAGCCCCCCGTCACCCGAAGCGCCAGTTGTGGGGGGAAATGCGCTGTGTCAGACTAGAGACGGATAGTGAGTTGGCCGGGTGGCCGCACTACTCGGAGACGAGGAGTGAGGAAAGTCGGGGCTCCACAGGGCAGGGTGCTCGCGAAACGTGAGTCGCGGTGACGTGCAGGAAAGTGCCACAGAGAATAGACCGCCGATGGCCCCTCGGGGATCAGGTGAGGGTGAAACGGTGCGGTAAGAGCGCACCAGCGCCTCGGGTGACCGGGGCGGCTCGGCAAACCCCACCCGGAGCAAGATCAAACCTGGGAACGCGGCCCGCAGGCCTCGTCAGAGGCATCCCAAGGTAGGTCGCTCAGATGGATGGCCACCCAGCCTCGCACGAGGTGGACAGAACCCCGCTTATAGGCCAACTCACTATCCGCCACCACGGGAACGACCCACCCGCACGGCTGCGGTAATGAGAGCATCGACCCACCTGAGGTGACGTCGGGTACAGGTAGTTGCCCCGAGCCGGTTCGCCAACTGTGGACGGGCGGGCAACCTCACGGGTCGTCCCTGCGCGCGACGTCACTCCAACGTGAGGGAACTTAAGGGATCAAGCGAAGTTCTCGAGCTGTGAGAGGTGACGATTCAGCGCGTTCAACGTCGCCTTGGCCGAGGCCACCAACTCGGTCTCCGCCTGGGCGACGCCGTGACGATCGGCTTCGTTGGCGCGGGGACGCAGCGTCACGATCACTGGCCAGCCGCGCACGGTCGCCACGTTGACCGAACCCACGAGGTAGAAGGGGATGTCGAAGTCCAGTTGACGCAGGGCGTCCAGTGTCGCCTCGGCACCACCGATGAGTGGTCCGTTCTGCGAACGCCCCACGCCCACTCGACCATTGATGTTGAGGTGCACCTCGCAGTAGCCCTCGTGGGAATTGAATTCCGCGCGCACCAGGGCCACGCGACCCGCGTCGGAGACCGTGCCGGCGCGCGCGTTCTCGGGCGCGGGTTGCATCTCCTCCACGCTCACGGTGGCGTTGGGGTAGTAGAGGCTCACGATCTGCTTGGCCACCACCCGCACGGGTCCGGCGTCGTCGCTGTGTACCACCAGGGAGACGGCGTCGACGTCGCCCTTCTCGCCGTAGCGAAAACCCACGTTCATCACGCCCGGCAGGGCTCGCAGTTCGAGTTCGAAATCTTCTTCGGTCGGAGAAATCATCGGTGAATAATACCCCTCTTCGCGTAGAGACGCGCGTCGGCGATCCTGGTGAGCTCCGCCGGATCGGTGGAGTCACGAGGCGACGTCGCGGTCCCCGTGGTGAATTCAATGGTCTCGCCCGCTTTGGCGAGATTCTCGCGCAGGCGTTCGACGAATCCCATGGCCTCGTGGCCCTCGGCGTTGTTCAAGATCACCGCGAACTCGTCGCCGCCGATGCGCGCGACGAGGTCGCCCTGACGCACGGATTGGCGCAGGGCGAATCCGAAGTGACGAAGGAGGCGGTCCCCCCCCTCGTGTCCCGAGCGATCGTTGACGACCTTGAAGTCTTTCAGATCGATCAGGACGAGGGTGAAGGCCCAGCCGTAACGCGCCGAGCGCACCGTGGAGTTCGCGAGGGCGATGTCGAAGGTTCGTCGGTTGGCGATCGTCGTGAGGGCGTCGTGCGCGGCGGTGAAGCGGGCCAGGTGCAGGGCGAGGGCGAGTTGACAGGCCGTGCGCACCGCGTCGAGCTCGTCCCCGGGGACGACGTCGGGTTCGCAGTAGACACCCGGGACCCTCGAAAGGACTCTGGCTCGTTCGGCACCGACGCCGTTGCCACCGAGGCGGAACTCCTGGGTCGCGAGTGACTCGTGATCGAGCACCACGATCGCGTCGCTCAATTCGTAGCGCTTGGCCAATTGCTCGAGCACCGAGTAGATGAAGCCGATCCCGAGCTCGTTCGTGGCCAACTCGTCGATCATGGTCTGGAACAGCCAGGGTTCGTATGTGGGGTCGGGCGACTCCGGTTGCAACTCGGCCAGGCTGAGGTCGGAATTGATCATCAGCCGTGAACCACGTGTTTGTTCAGACTCTGTTGACTGCGCAGGGAATCGAGCGGCACGCAGCCGGCGCGCAGGATGGGCTCGAGGTCCTTGGGGGGTACGGGCCGCGATATCAGGTACCCTTGACCGCGCTGACAACCGAGGTCCACCAGCTTGTCGGCGATCTCCGTGGTCTCGATACCCTCGGCCACCACCTTGAGGCTCAGTGCACTACCCAGTCGGATGATGGATTCGACAATGGCGCGGTCGTAGAGGTCGTGGGTGATGCCCTGGACGAAACTCAAGTCGAGCTTCAATACGTTGACGGGCAGATTCTTGAGTTCGGTCATCGACGCGAAACCGGTGCCGAAGTCATCCAGGGCCACTTCCACCCCGAGCGACTGAAAGCCGAGGAGGATCTTGGCGGTCTTCTCGGGCTTGTCGAGCACGGTGTACTCGGTGATCTCGATGCACACCCGCGATCCCGGTATGCCGTTAAGCACCAGGCACTCCTCGACGAATTCGACGATGTCGTCCATCAAGAACTCCGCGGGTGACATGTTGATGCGCAGGACGAAATCGCTCTGGGGGTAGATCTGCAGCCAGGTGGCCATGGTGCGACAGGCCTCGGCGAAAACCCAGCGCCCGATGTTGACGATCAGTCCCGTCTCCTCGGCCACGGTGATGAACTCCGCGGCGGGGATCATGCCGCGCGTGGGGTGCTCCCAACGCACCAGTGCCTCCAGGGCCAACAGGTTCCCCGTGCGTAGGTCCACTTCGGGCTGGAAGTGCAGGCGCAATCCGCCCTCGTCGATCGCGTCGCGCAAGTTGAGTTCAAGTTCGCTGCGATTCGTGGCCACGGTACGCAGTTGGGCGTCGAAGACCACCGCCTGATTGCGACCCCGGCTCTTGGCGCTGTAGAGCGCGACGTCGGCCCACCCGAGCATCTCGACGGCGTCGGGCTTCTCGTTCGGGGCTAGGGCGATACCGATGCTCGCGGTATGGCTGAACATCTGCCCGTGGATGTCCACGGGCTCCGAGATCACCTCGAGCAGGCGAAAGGACGTCGCGAGGACCTCCATCTCACTGGTGATCTGATCCACCAGGAACACGAACTCGTCCCCGCCGAGGCGCGCGGCGAAGTCGTTGGACCGGATACTCGTGCGCAATCGGTCAGCAATGGTCACCAGCAGTCGGTCACCGCTGGCGTGACCCAAGAAGTCGTTCATGACCTTGAAGCGGTCGAGGTCGATGATCATCACCGCGGTATCGCGACCCGCGTCGAGACGACGCACCAGTTCCTGGATGAGCGCGCGGCGGTTGGGCAGTCCGGTCAAGTCGTCGTGGGTCGCGTTAAAGATCGTCTGCTCTTCGGCGTCGATACGTCCCTGCAACTGCACCAACATCGAGGCCACCGCTTGGAGCGCGTTGAGCTCGGCCTGGACCCACGTGTGCTTGGTGAAGTGCAAGAAACCGAGGATCCCCCACGTCCTATCGTGCATCAACAGGGGAACGGCGGCGCCGTAGGTCACGCCGAGTCCGGTCGCCTCCTCGAGGTGCGCGAGATACTTCTCGAGTCCCTCCGACGCCTCCACATTGGCGAGGTACTCCTCGTAGTTGTCGACGCCCGGCAAATAAGGCTGGCGCAGATCACGCGTGGCGGCGAAGACGGGGTCCGAATCAAAGGGCACCTCGCCCAACGGGTCGGGGACCGGCACGTTCTCACGATGCGGCCACTCGGCCTCCATGATGGATAGACCCCGCACGTGGTCGTTGCGACGAATGAAGGCCACGTCGGTCTCGAGGAACTGACAGAGCTCCCTCACCGTCCAGTCGAGCACTTCTTGGCGAGTGTTCGCCGTGGCCGACATCAATCGCTCGGCCACCCCGGCGACCAGTTCGTCGAGTCGCTGCTGGTGCAATAACTTGTGCTCGCGGAGGAATTGCGCGGCCACGTGGCTCAGAAGTCCACTGAAGCCTCGACCGAGGGACCGCTCCCTCCCCGACCAGACCCGACCCTCGCGAGCCACGATGAGCGCTCCGACCACGACGCCCGGGCGGGCCTCGATGGGACAGACCAGTATTCCCCACTCCACGCCATTGATCACGCTGGTGATGTCGTCAATGGTGCCGGGGCTGGCCAGCGAGTGTTGGACAAGTTCGCTGATACGCTCGAACGATTCCTGGAGGCCCGCACTGATCAACGGTTCCATCTCGAGTCCCTCGAAGGGTTCGCCATTGGCAGTGACAATGGCGACAATCTGGGTGCCCGGAATCACCTCGAGCAGCGTCTCGACGACGAGCCTGGTCTCCTCACCTGATTTCATCGACTCACCACCTCTTCGGCACGCGTCCGACAGCGAACCGAACCCTCACAGTGACCAGGGCCGACGGCCACTCGAGGGTGCTCATCTCTAAATACTAGGACCCGGTACCGCACGGGTCGCATAAACATTTACCCAATTCCCAGAATTGTCTCAGTTTCCGTAGGCCCGCAGACCGGTCTCGACATCACTGGTGTCGAATTGACGACTCAGCGAGTGCTCCAGCGGCAGTCGGATGCTGTGGACGCTGGGCGCCTCGGCGTGAAACACCCGAAAGACCATCGCGAGTGCCTCGGTGTCGTCGATGCCGAAAACCTCGCGAAAACGCTCGGCGTGCTCCGTCAACTCGTTGACCCGTCGCTCGCCACCAAGGTCCGCCATCTCCTCGTCAGTAGTGGCGAAGAGGTAGAGCGGCGAGACCGGTTGCATCGCGAGACCGAACCGCTCGCCCAAGAGCCAGAGCCGCTCCATCGCCGCGCCGGCTCGCACGTACCACTGCGGCTCGGCGCGCGGCGCGGTCACCACCATCACCGCCGAACTCGACGTGACCGCCATCTGGGTACGCAAGCCGAGCACGCGCCCCACTCGCCACTCACTGAGGTTGTCCATGACGTCCGCGCGTCCCAGGAGTTGCATCAGACCGATCGAAGCCGGGTCCATCTCGAGGGTGCGCACGTCGAGACCCTCCTCGAGCGAATGTACTCCCGGCCAACGGACCTCGCGCATCATCTCCTCATGAATCTCCGGGATCAGGAAACGCATGCGGTCGGCTTCGCCGAGCATCGCACCCAGGGTCACCAACCGTTCGCGATCACTCACGACGCGAAGCTGCGCGCCCTCTTGGGCGACCGCGCGCGACATCAACTCCAATTGCGAGGAATCAATCTCCGACGTCAGACCAATGCGACGATTCGACGATCGACCCAGCAGGTGCGGCTCGAGGAGCTCGAGCTCGGGGTCCATCCCCTGGCCGAGTTGCAACGTCGCTACGTGCTGGGATGACCTCGACTCCGGGAAGAGTTGGACTCGCCCCACGAGGTGCAGGGCGGCCGCGGCCACGCGGGCGTTGAAGATCGCGGCCCCGATCGAGAGGTAGCTCGCGCGGTGGTGCACGTCCATGCGCGAGGTGCGCTCGGGCACCAGGTAGAAGCGGATCTCGGCATCATCGGCCTCGAAGCGCCAGGGCTGGACGTTGCCCCCCGAGGGCGCGCGCCGGGCGGCGTCGACGATACGGTCGATGGGATCGAGACTGGCAGTCGGCGGATCCTGCGGCGGCGCGGTGCGTAGCGCCTGCTGCAAGGAGTGGTCGATGGTCACGGGTTCGATCCCCGACAAGATCTCCTCGATGTCGAAACGCACCCGGCCCGAGGGCAGTTCACCCAAACCGAAGCGCCGGACCGCCGCCGCTACGGTGGCCGCACCCAGGGTCACCTCACTGGCGAGTTGCGGCCACCCGCTGATGGTGTGGCCCAACTCCAACGCGGACGCCGCCGCGCGAGCCGACACGTCGGCCGCCCCCAGCAGTTGCAGAACGAACGGACCCTTTTGCTCGGTCGAGAGTCCCGCGAGCTTCTCGTAGGACATATCGCCGAGTAGGCCGTGAAAGATCGGGCGATGCGCCTCGAGGTCGTAGCGCTCGACGTCGAGCACCCCACGGTCGCTCGTCTCCATGAGTACCGCGATGCCACTCTCGCGGGCCGCCTCGCGCACGAGGAACTTGATGTCGAGCGAGTCGCACTCCTCGATGATCAGGTCGAGTCCGTCGATGAAGCGTGACAGGTTCTCCGGCGTGATCCCCTCGCTGAACGTCGTCACCTTGAGGTACGGATCGATCTCGGCGATTCGCCGCGCTAACACCACGGCCTTGTTGACACCCAGGTCCATCACGCCCGCGGGGATGCGATTGAGATTCGTCAACTCGATATCGTCGAAGTCCGCGAGGCGCAGTTCGCCCACGATGCCCTCCATCGCCAGGACGTGGGCGATGGAGTGGCCCGCACTCGCACCAATCACGCCGACGCGCAGCCCGCGCAACTTCGACTGCTCCTTCTTGGTGAGCTTGTTGCGGTTGCGGTTGAGTCGCAGTAACTCGAAACTCCGCGGTCCGAGCAGGCGAACCACGGCCCGACGCCAGGGGTAGTACACCCAGCGCTGGCCGTCACCGGCCAAGTCGGCGGGTTTGAGACCGACGAGGGCGTCGAGTTGGGAGCGCTGCTCCTCGAATCGGTCCAGGATCTGCAGCGACGAGTCCTCGCGCAAGACGCGCAGCACTTCGCGCGGCGCTCGAGTGGTCACGTCGAGGACCAGAGGTTTCCACGCGTGGTACTGCGCCGTGTCGGCGTCGAGCGCGGCGGCGGCGACCCCGGGACCGCGCGACAACTGTTCGGCCTCGCGCCGATAGGCCAATTGGTTGTCGGGCGTGCTGAGCTCGTAGCTATGAGAGCGCCGGTACATCCCCGCCACCGTGCGGTAGCGCTCGTCGGGAAAGGCCACCGACGTCGTGCCGATTCGAACGGCGCCCGTCAATTCGCCCAGGGGCTGCAATCGGTCCGCGACCGCTACCACGGCGAATTCCGCGCCCAGCCAGTTGAGGGCGTGCACCGAACAACGCGAGATCGCCAGGAGCAGGCGGTGCCCGATGGCGCTCTCACCCTGGGACCACGCGCCCTTGACCTCTATCGCGCCCAGGGCGACGTGGCGATCGATCAGTTCGCCAATCTCCTCGATCTCGCTCGACGCGGCCATCTCGCCCATGATGGCGGCGTGGTGACGGTTCTCGAGTGGTCCGTGCACCCGCACGCCACCGACGACGTTGTTGTTGGTGTCGAAGGCCAGGAAGAAGAGCGAGACCCCGTTACCCGTCTCGAGGTCGCGACGGTGCAGGGTCTCCTCAAAGCCGTAACTGCGGTACTTGCCTTCGGCGCCGTCGAGGTACATCTTCCACAGGTCGGGGCGCTCCGAAGGGTGATGACCCTCGAATCGAACTCCCGACTCCTGGTCCACGAAACTCGAACCGTACCGGTAGCGACGATTGATTGAATGTGCCACGTTGAGCTCTCCACTTCACGGCATTGAGTCGGGACGACTCGAATAACGCCCGTGTAATTACAAATCAGCATAATAACTACCTGATGAACAATGGTGGAACCCGCCGCTGGTGGTCACCCCTCGTGACCTCGACCCTCGTTAGGGTTGTGGCGTGCCGAGATGCGAATCCGAGACGTTACTGTCGTGACCTTGCTGATTGTGTACTGCTCCGTGATGGGCCTCGTCGTCGGTTCCTTCCTCAACGTCGTGATCTACCGCGTCCCGCGCCATCTCTCGATCGTACGGCCGCGCTCGGCGTGCCCGACCTGCCAGCACGCCATAGCCGAGCGCGACAACATCCCCGTGATCTCCTGGCTCGTGCTGCGTGGGCGCTGTCGCAATTGCCGCTCCCCCATCTCCGCGCGTTATCCCCTCGTCGAGCTCGCGACGGGAGTGCTCTTCGCCCTCAGCGCCTGGCGCGTCGGCGTACACCTCGACCTCGTCGCCTACCTGATCCTGGTCGCCGCACTCGTGGCGCTGGCGCTCATCGATCTCGAACATCTCCTGCTACCGCGATCGATCGTCTACCCCACGTTGTTCGCGGTCGCGGGGTGGCTACTCATCTCGGCCGCCCACTATGGCCAGTGGCACCGACTCGAGGTGGC
>JARCRU010000112.1 GCA_029850535.1 Actinomycetota bacterium
AGATCGCCCTCCTCCAGGTGCGCGGCGCGGCGCACATCTTCAGGGAGCGTAATTTGACCCTTGGCTCGCACGGTGGTTCTCGACATGATTGAAATCATATCATTGGAAAGTCAGATTTTCCGATTTTCGTACACAAAAGGGCCTTTGCTACGCAAACTCTGTGGATTCCTCTCGGCGGGATATTCATCACTTCCCCACAGGATTCCGTTACCTACTTCCCAAGCTGAGAACGCGAGTTCGATTCTCGTCGCCCGCTCCAACGATTTCTGCCAGAGGGCCAACAATCACAAGGGTTGTTCGTTGCCCAATAATGACCGCCATTACCCTTTGTTACATGCCCATATATGCCCGTGGTATGCCCGAAATTCGAACTTTGCTTCCGTAAGATCTCGTCATAGCGCGAGCAACACTCCGGATCTAGCCAGTGAGTCTCTTCCTAATTTCTGATTCGAGACGGGTTTCTTTGAGGGCTCGCGGACACGAAACCCGTAGGTTTTACTTAGCTATTTCTCTAAACTTCCGGTTATTATACTAAGGTATAAATCAATATTCATGGGTAATATGCTAAGGTATCACTATGCAAAAATCACCGAGAGCCCAGCAGGCCCGCCGAGAACTTGATCGTAAGTTCACAAGCCGAGACGTCGAAGACCTCCGAGCTCGCCCGAAATCGGGATGGGTTCGAGCTGTTCGTGGCGCACTCGGAATGAGCCAAGCCGCACTCGCTAAGCGCCTTGGAGTAACGCCGTCGGCGGTCCACCAGCTTGAGCAAGCAGAGATGAACGGCGGAATCACGATCTCTAAATTGGAGGAAGTCGCTCGAGCGCTCGACGCCAAACTCGTCTACGCGTTGATACCAAATTCCACACTTCAGGACACTGTCGTCAGGCAGGCCCGACGAGTCGCAACTGAGCGGCTCGGGTACGTCGAGGTGACGATGGCGCTCGAAGACCAGGAGATCGGGGATGACAGACGACAGGAAGCGATCGACGCCTACGCCGAAGAGCTCATCGCCCGTGGACCCATATGGGAGTCCAAGTGAACGACGGAAAACCGTCGATCGAGACATTCTCACTGAAGTCCATCGGTCCTGAGCCGACTGGCGCCACACCAATCGAGGAGGAAGACCTGAGGGGGCTCATTCCGGACTTCGTCGCGACCCGAGCAGATCTGAACCGAGTGGAGTTCGACAACATTTCGAAGGCGCTGACATGGGCCATCCAGCAGGCGAGTGTGCTTGGACCGGATCGCCTCCTCGAGAACGGCTTCCTGATGAAGCTCCACCGCCAGATGTTCGGCGACGTATGGCGGTGGGCTGGAACCAATCGACGTCGAATCACCAACATTGGATCGCTGCCCGAAGTCATTATCTCCGAATCGCGCGGCCCTCGAGGACATGAAATACTGGCACGCCAACGGAATCTTCAAGAGCGACGAGCGCGCCGCTCGGCTCCACTGTCGGCTCGTTACGATTCATCCGTTTCCAAACGGAAACGGACGTTGTACCCGCTTAATCGCCGACATGTATCTGGTCAGTATCGACGAGCCCATGTTCACCTGGGGATCGAGATCCATCGATGTGGACGGTGACGCCCGAAAGCGATACATCGATGCTCTTGTCAAAGCGCGGAACGAGGTCGACTACGAGGACTTGCTCGCATTCGCTCGGAGCTGAGATTTGTCTCCTCGATTTGGATTTGTCTCCTCGATTTGAACGTGGACCTAGTGGCACGAACTATCTGAGCTAGAAGGTGTGGGAAGTCGAAAGTCTCCTTCAAGCCACTGAACGAGCGACTTATAAGAGCACTAGTTTCGGGAAGGTGGACTATGGCCACTCATCAACGCTTGATGAACTCTTGGGAAGCGATCTTGGGTACGACCCGACAACTTCTGAAGGGCTCACGAATCACCTGCCGATGGCTCTCGTCGCAAAGCAACGCCTTGGCGCCACCGCTAGTGAACTTCGTCGCTTTGCTCACCAGTACTCACGCCGACTCATTCCACTGTCTCAATCGCGTCACGAACTCGATTCCAAAAACTGGATCACAGCGATTGGTCAGCGCGATGCGGCGACTGAACTTCGCGACTACTTTGCTCGACAAGTTGCGGAGACCGGCACGGACCGCGCCTTGAGATCACATCTTCCCGAACTCATGCCCGGACTTGGCGGCGCTGGTTTTCATGGCGTCATTCGACTGGCCTACGCGGTTGAGGCGCGCTCGCCCTCTCAGATTGCCGCTGGACTGGCGTACCTAGCCCAGGTTGCGAACCCACTGCGACCACTCGCGAAAGTTGAAGCAACGAGCAACAACCCCGAAGAGATACTCGAAGCGTCCTCTCGCTCCGGCGAGTGGCGTGACGCGCCACCGGCCGAACTTATAGATGACGAGATGCGGATTGTGGCTTCAAAACCAGCGTTCGGTGCGCTCGTCTCACAACTTGTAATTGATGACTTCACTCAACGCCATCTCGAATCGTGCGCTCTGCATATTTATGCCTCCACCAACAATTTCACGGCGCTCCACGGCGTCACCGGTATGAACGCCCTCTCTAACTTGCGCCCGCTGTTCGACGACACGCTGCTGCTCGATCAGTACGCCTTCCAGGCTCTGGCGGCGGTGTACCTCTCTGTCGGGGCACCATCTTTTTGGTCGGTCGACCGGTACGACGAGTTCATAGGTGCGAGTTCGTCGGACGCATCGGCCATCGGGGCAGCTGGGGCACAAACCGACGACGCGCACGAGGCAAAAATCGTTTACACGGCACTTCAGGAATACCAATCAACAGCGAATCCGCTTTATCTCGCAGTTGCCTCACGAGCAACGGGCATTGCTGGTGACGAGAGTCGTTGCTGAACAAAACTCTCAAATGGCGCCCGTCGTCCTGGGAGTCGTCGTCCGAAGCATCGGATAAGTCCGTCAACCAGGTGTACGTCGATGCCACTTCTAATGAACGATCTCCTTCCCAAGCTGAGTACGCGATTTCGATTCTCGTCGCCCGCTCAAAGGATCATGGTTCAAAAATCCGTCAGGATTCAAACGGTCGCTCCTGCATCGATTTGCGCCACGTTCTAAATGCGCAATGGTTCAGATATCTACTGAAGGTGAGTCCAAAGTTGGTCGATCGGCGCGACATGAATCGACGCCTCGTGGGTGTAAGAGCGCTCACCGGCGTACAAAGCAATGCCGCCGAGAAAACGTGGCCCCAACGCATCTTTGAGTTTACGAAGACCGGCGAGATCGGAACCGGCGATTCGTCTGGACGATTTCACTTCAATCGCAACTACAGCACCGTCATCACGTTCCAGAATGATGTCAACTTCGTCGCCATCGAACGTTCGCCAATGTCCGTAATCACGAACTGAATTTGACCACGAGATCTGCTTTAGTAGTTCACCTACGACGAACGTCTCCATCAAATGACCGAATTGGGTTAACGCTGAGGGTTGCAGTGCGGCAAGTTTCGTCGGCGTTAAGCGAAGGAGACGAGCTGCAATAGCGGTATCGAGGAAGTGCACTTTCGGAGCGGATCCCACACGAGCGCGTACGGTCGTTCCCCAAGCTGGCAACCGCTCAATCAAGTAGACCGCTTCTAACAATCTCGTGTAATTCTCTCCCGTTCTGGCTTCAAGGCCAACCGAAGTGGACGCCGCGGCAACGTTGAGAATTTGTCCCGTTTGACTCGCTAGTCGTTCTAGTAGTCGGGGCATTAACGTTCGCTGTCGAATTTTTGCCAATTCGCGTAGGTCTCGGTCCAGGGTTTGGGTTACGTAGTCATCAATCCACCGAGCACGATCTTGCTCACGTCGTTGCAGGACCATTGGCAGTCCGCCCGTCGTAACGCGATCGATGTAGTCAACGCGGCCCAGTGTCGATCGTCGTGACGTTACGACGCTGGCAGGATCCACCATTACTGCTTCCACGAAGTTTTCGCGAACACCAGCAATCTCGCCCTGCGAAAACGGGCGTACCGTCACGAGGTGTAGTCGGCCCGTCAATGCTTGAGCCGCTTCGGGAAGGGCGCCGTACCTCGTCGATCCGGTAAGAAGAAATCGGCCAGGTCGTTGCACTCGATTGAGCTCGGCTTTAATTGCGTCGAGAATGATGGGGACGTGTTGATATTCGTCAATGCAGACGGGAGCCGCACCTGCAACAAACAAGCTCGGATCCCTTTGCGCTTCGTCGCGCATGACCAGGTCGTCAAGGTCCAGGACTTCGACGCCACCATCTGACGCAATAGTCCGCAGAAGAGTCGATTTTCCAACCGAACGGGGTCCTTGAAGTCCGATAACGACTTCCACGTCCAAAAGCCCTTGGACTACTTCAATCAGGCGACGTTGGATGACATTCTGAAGTAGTTCCATCGAGTGATCATATCGTTTGTTTCGTAATCCGATGTATTTTTAATTCGCTATCCGAGCATTATAATATTCGTATATCGATCCGAACATATGGCTCACTTGAGGGAAGTCGTAGTGCCACTGAAGTGCCCGTAGTGATTCCCTCCGACTTGAGAACACGGAAATATCTGTTGATCAAGTATTTTATATTCACGGTCCTGGCAAAGCATCCGCTTCCCAAGCTGAGAACGCGGGTTCGATTCCCGTCGCCCGCTCCAGGCTTGATTACGTTGCCACGACTGACAAAGTCGTTGCAAACATTGCTGTTGGCTTTCGCCACTGTTCGCCACCATTGACTCCTGTTCGTCACTTCTCACTGTCGCAGCACTGTCGCAACCACGATCATGGCAGTAAACCACGCATCTTGACAGAAAGCCACTTGAAGTCAGATGTTCGATGGTGTCGGGCCGATGGACCACCTGTTGTCCTAACGGAACAAAAGGCGCCATCGATGGTGGGCACTTTTCTTAACTATCTGGTCTAGCCCTTCTCCAAAGCGCGGGCCATAGGCAAGCGCTGTGATTGAAGGACTCCTTCGTCCAACGTTTGGGGTTCAGCACATATGGAGTAGTCAACGGAGGTCAAGAGCGGAGCACGACGTCGTCGCCCACCCGGATCTTGCCTTCGTTCACCGCTCGGGCATAGACGCCCAGGCACGATTGGTTCGCCCTTTGTAAGTCGCTGAGGATGCCAGGTATAAAGTCCAGGTCATCTTGAGCCAGTGTCGTCATGACGCATCGCTCGGTACGCTTCTCGACTTTGACCGTCACGCCGCCTACCTGCAGTCGGCGGTCCAGCCACCTGTCCTCGGCAAGTTCAGAGCCCTCGCGCTCGATAACCAGATTGGGACGAAAGCGGCGCCGGTCAACCTGGTCGATGGGCCGGCGCTCCTCGAGCCACCGCAATGAAGCCGTGGTCACCAGGTGGAGCGGCGCGTCGTCGAAATGTGAGGTCGCACCCTCCTCGACTAGGGCGACGTCCTCACCGACGACCGTGCCGATTAGGGATGCTGTCATCGGGTCGTCGATACGTCGTGAATCTCCGTCGGCAAAACGAATCCAGGCGACTCCGTGGTCATCGACTAAAGAAGCCATTGACAGTAGCCCAGGCATCCGGCGGAACCGGCGTGTCGTCTTACCACTGCCGAACTTCCCGTCCGCGCCCTTGACGGCCCACCATCGATCGCCATCGAAGCCCCTCAACCCGCACCGGACCTCAGTGAGCTGCTGACCACCCAGCGATTTCACCGGGTAGCACCACAGTTCGGCGACCCGTCCGACTATGCGCGACATGGCGCCCATCTTTCCACAGCGCGGCGTTCAATGACTGGTGTCGGAGACTCGAAGTAATAGATCTACTACCAAGCATTGGCGGCTAGCTACTTGAGCTAACTCGGTCTCGGAGAGTCGAAGGCAACACTCTCCTCAGGGTTTACCTGCGGATCCCGTCGAGATCGGTTCGCTTCACCGCTGCTCGCAAAACGACGCCGTGCAGCCTTCGCGGCTGGGGGCTCCTCAATTGCAGGGGCACCCACGATTTCCTTCGGCCAGCAGTACTTTGGCAATACCGCAATCGAAGCGCCCGACTCCGCTGGGAGGCAATGGGAATTCTGGAATTTGCCAGTTATCGGAGACAAGGTTGGCGTTGACTGGGAGACATCTGGTGGCGCGCAGGTATACATGTGGGACTGCCCCGTCGGCACCAATGATTTTAATTTCAACGACGGGAATGCCTGTAATGAGTACAGTTTGAACGCGAATTTCAAAGCGGCAAATATCTGGACAGCTCCGCGAACGGGTGAATCGTGCCGGGTTTCTTAGCAAAGTAGATCGGTTAAGAGCTCGACGTGAAGGCGTAGGCGTTCAGCACCGGCCCCCGAAGCAAGAATGCGCGATCGATCGCGGTGAGGCTGACCGTGTCGGCGACCTCGTCGAAGTCCTCTTTGATGATGGTGACCTGTCGGTCGACGATGGACTGTGCTTCTCCCGCATCGAGTCCATAGTCTGCGGCCGCAAGGATGCAAGTATCGAACCGACTGAACCGGGTGCCATTGCGACCAATGTCCATCGCCTGGACCGCTTCGCCGCCCGAACGCATACAAGGGCAAAGGTCATATGCCGGCGTCAGCTTGAGGTTATGTCCGTCCCAGAATGCGGCGTGATTCCGCGCATGGTCATCCGTGTTCCCGATGGCGATGTTGAAGACGATCCTCTCGAACAGCGTACGCCCGAGGTCTTTTCCGGATTTGGCCATCTTGCGAAGGACGTCGAGGATCTCAGGGTACGAGGAGTAACGTGCACCAAGGAAGTCACCGAATCCGAGCATGGTCAGACCAGAGATCAGCATCCTCCGCTGTCCGTTCGCCAATCGGTCGAATCGCTCGACGAGTAGCACATCGCGGCCAAGTGACTGGACGATCTTCGTCTTCGGTACGTCGATCCCGACTCGACGGGCCAGTTCCATGCCGAGGGCCTCAGCTTTCACGATCGGGTACGGGTCGGTCGACATTGAGAGCTTGGCGATGTACTCGACATCGCCGTCGGCCACCAGCACCTTGGGACGAGCACCTCCAACTGCAGTGCCATCGATGAGCGCCCGAGCGAGTAACGGATCGAGATGACCCGCTTGAAAATCGCGCGCGGCAGCGTGAAGTTGGTCGAGGGTTGCGGTCTCGTTACGCGGTACGAACTCGGTCGGGCTCGCCTGGAAGTCCAGCGCCCCAATTCGATTGGAACCGCTCTCAATGAGGATGGTCATCTTGTCAAGGTTCACCGCGTCCGCCGCTTCTCCACTCAGTCCGGTGAGTCGAGTAATGATCAATCGCTGGCCCCACGAATCAGGGCTCGAATCCCAAAGGCACCCGGCCATGTCGAGTCCGTCAATCGGATCGATCCAGCCTGCCTGCAGCGGCAACTCGGGGGTAAACAGACTGATCGCGTTGGGACGTGCGAGATAACTATCGCCGTAGGCGAACTGGTACCCATTGTCGAATGCAGAGATTCGTCCGACCACCACGGGATCGGGTGTTCCGGGCAGCCAGGCCCAGACAAAGACGCTAGAAGGCGAAGTCATTGGCGCTGTCCCTCACTCGAGGCTTGCGGACGTTGGCGGGCAGTAGGGCCAGGGTCTCCTCACCAGCTCGTCTGGCGCGAGCGAGTTCTGGCCCACTGAGGCCGAAGAGATCGACACCCACGAGGAAGGCCGCGTTGAACACGTTCCCAATCGACACGCTTGGAGACCCGGCCTCGATGCCAGACACCGTGCGAGGGTCAATGCCAAGACGCTCGGCCAAATCGGTGATGGTCCAGCCACGTCGGCGTCGTCCGATCTTGATCTGGTTGCCCAGAACGCCTAATGCATCCTTAGACGCACGGGGTACTGCGATGTTCATTCTCGGCATACTATCTCCAATAGAACGTATCTGAAAAGTCTTCAGATACATTCTAACGTACTTTCACCGGGAGAACCCGATGCTCTCCCCGCACTCAAAGAGCGGCGGAATGCAGGTCCGGGCCAACGAGAACCGCAGGTGCAGAGGAAGTCTGGGGACCGTGCAGGAGACTCGATCGATCGGACCGGCCTGATTGGGGCACACTCAGATTTACGAGTCAGGTAGAAACCGCCACCCCAAAGCAGTCCTGTTATATATGCCCACAGTATGCCCAACGCTGGAATTTGATGATGAAGTCACCGTCGAGCCGCTGGTTTCCAGCGCTTTGTACACTCTTGAAAGAAATCATCTCCTGCTTCCCAAGCTGAGAACGCGGGTTCGATTCCCATCGACCGCTCCAGGCTTGATCTTGTTGCAACGATTGGTGAAATCGTTGCAAACTTTGCTCTTGGCTTTCGCCACTATTCGCTCCTGTTCGCCACGTCTCACTGTCGCAAGACTGTCAGCAACTCTGGTCAAAGTGCAAGTCACCGTGAGGGCTGTATTCGGAACTTCGAAGGCAGTTCCTCGAGTTTCTGTTGAATGACGTGTACGGCAAATTTCTGTGAGTCGTATTATTGCGCGCACCGCCTCTGCTGTCCTTCGGTTGCCAGCGTAACGACCGTACCTCTCGTTCCCGCAGGCGCCGCCAGTTCTGCCTCATCCGTGCTCTGCGCTCCCACTTCGACCTCGATAAAGGCGGTCACCCTCCGCATCAACTAATGACCCTCGTACCGGCCCAGGCGACCCTGGCGTCGACATTCGAAACTGCGCGCGATCGAGCCCTTTTTGTTGCCGCGGCCAATAGGCTTTCAATGATCTGGCGAAAACGCAACAGAGTTTTGCCTTTTTCGATTCTCTGCCACCGCTCCTTGTTGCGCTGAACCGCGCTGCGGGGGTCCCCAGTCCACGTTCGCGCGCCGCAACCGAGGCGCGCATCTTCGTCAGCGGCCTCGTTCCAGCCGTGAATCGGGTACTAACTGACTTCCGCACAGTGAAGACTGACGGCTTGTCGGTCCGGGGGACTGCGACCCTCGCTCAGTTCCACACCTTCGTCACTTTGACGGTTCACTTCGAGGTGGCTGTACGAGCCTTTGCCGTCGCCACCAAGGGTCTCCGCGAGACCACCGCCGTTCGCTCGCTGAGTTCCCAGCGGAGTCTCCGCCCGACCGCCTTCAAGGTCAAGTAGCACCGAAACGGTAGGCGCGCGCGTCGCCGACCGTGAGGTGCGCGCTGAGCCGGACGCCGCGTTCATTGCGCCATTCGAAGTCACCGAAATCATCGAAATCATCGAAATCATCGAAATCGGGCTATCCGAACTCCACGCCATTGATGGTCAACAGATGCAGGTGATAGTCCCACCAGAGCATCAGCTCCTGGATGACCCGGTGAACCTTGGTCAGTGATATCGATTCGAGAACAAGGACCCGGCGCCACACCGTCGGCTCGAACTCGTCCAAACTCACCCTCAGTTGCAGCACGTTGGCCACCGGCGGCCCATAGGGATCCCAATCAGCCACCCCATCAGGATACGGTTCACCTCCAGAAGAGGTGGGGCCAAATCTGATGCGCACGATGGGGCCAAATTGACTTGACATTCCAGGCGTCTTACGCCCGATGATTTGAACGATCGGCGGCATGATGAACTCTCTGGAGAATCTCGGCGCCGAAGATTACACGCAGTGATTCTGCTTATTCCATGTTCCGTTTCCTGCGAAATCATTGTATTTCCGGAAATAACTTGATTCCGCTGGATACGGAAGAGTAGGGTTTCCGGAAATAGGCATTCGAGTTAGAAGGAGGAAAGGCAGTGAGACCCGAGCCATCTGCATTGGCGAGCGAGGAGCAGATCCTCCTAGCCGTGGTCGCAGAGTTGACGAACCGCCTCCCCCAGGACTGGAGCGCGGAGGTGCGGTATGAGGGTACCCTTGGGCGACGACGAGCAGACGCGGCCATCATTCTCACGACGCCTGACGGACAAACGGCCACCCTGTATGTCGAGGCAAAACGAAGCCTCGTCACCAAGGACCTCAGTTCGATCCTTGACCAATTAGGGGGCATCATAGGAGCGGCGCGAGAGGAGCAACCGACGGATGTGATCGCCCCGTTGGTCGTCGCTCGCTACCTGGCGGCACCAGTTCAAGCGTGGCTTGCCGAGCGCGAGGTGTCGTACGCCGACGCGACTGGGAACATGCGGATCCTACTGAGGAGACCTGCCATCTTCTTGCGCGATGTCGGGGCGCAGAAAGATCCATGGCGAGGGCCGGGCCGCCCGAAGGGGAACCTCACCGGCAGGTCAGCAGCACGTGTCGTGCGCGCACTCGTGGACTTTCGCCCTCCCTACACAGTGCCGGGGCTGATGAAGCTTGCCAACACCCCTAGCGGAAACACCTATCGTGCCGTTGACTTCATTGAGGAGCAGGGTCTACTAACTCGTGACGACGACGGCAAGATCACCGACGTTCGGTGGCGGGCACTTTTGGAGCGGTGGTCGAAGGACTACAGCTTCACAAAGCTGGCCGGCGTAGCGGCGTACCTCGCACCGCGCGGTCTTCCTGACGTTATGAAGCGATTGGCCGACCTGCAAGAAGGTGACCCCGCTGGGCGATATGCGGTCACTGGCTCCTTGGCGGCACTGAAGTGGGAGGCTTACGCGCCGGCGAAGAACGCAATGATCTATGCAGATAGACCGGACCAACTCGCGGCTTATGCCGACCTACGACGGGTCGACGCCGGTGTCAACGTCATCATCGCGTCGGTTGTGGAGACCGCCGCCTTCGACCGAACGCAACGGTTGAATGGGAACGTGATCGTTTCGCCTAGCCAAGCGGCAGTCGATCTGCTGACTTCGCCGGGTCGCGGGCCCGAGGAGGGCCGCGCGCTGCTCGATTGGATGGAGAGAAATGAATCTGACTGGCGGCAGTGACACCATCTTGGTGTTGGCGCGATCAGCGCTTCTGGACGCATTGATCGCGATCGAGGCACACCGCGATTCGGTCGTAGTTATCGGAGCGCAGGCCATCTACCTACACACCGGCAGCGCGCCAGTGGCCGTCGCGGAGACCACCAAGGACAGCGACCTCGGCATTGACGTGCGGACGCTTGGCGATGACCCGCTCATCGAGGAGGCCATGCGTCGCGCTGGATTTCACAATAACGCGCCAGCCGCCCAGCCCGGGTCATGGCTCAGCGCGAGTGCTATTCCGGTAGACCTCATGGTTGACGAGCAATCGCTGGGAAGGGGCGCCGCAGTGTGGAGGCGCCGCCTCACGACAGCCGTGCCCTGCGGCGAGCTGTGGGACTCGAGGCCGCCATTATCGACAACGAAGTGATGACGATTCGAGCACTGGCGGCGGACGACGACCGTACGGTAGACGCACGGGTCGCCGGACCCTCGGCGTTACTGGTGGCGAAGCTGCACAAGCTGGGAGAGAGGCGAGAGAAGGCACCTGCCCGTCTAATGGACAAGGACGCGTACGATGTGTATCGCCTTCTCGTTACCGTGCCGACACAAGTGTTGGCTACGACACTCGACCGCCTGCTCGAAGACGACCTCGCTGGTGGCGTCACATGCCAGGCCCTGGGCTACCTGGACGAAATGTTCGGAGCGTTCGACAGTGTTGGGGCGTTCATGGCGGGTCGCGCAGAGGAGTTAGTTGGTGACCCAGCTGTGGTCTCGGCAGCCTGTGCGGCCCTTGCGGGAGATCTTCTTACATCGGTGGCCGGTGACGTTGGCCCGACTTCAGAATAAGTACACGTCACGACGTCACCGATCACGATCGGGGCCAGTTGACGTCATCGTCGACCGGTCCCACACGGTTTTCCATCCGGTAGTCACCGAGCCCGGTTCGTCGTCAACGTGAATCGGCGTGATCGCGACGCGCTACCAGGCTTGGTGAGCAATGTCCGATTCTTCAGGCGTTTGGCGTCGTTGGCCTTGATGCCACCGTATTGAGACTTCCATCGGTGCCACGTCGACTCGGCGATCGCGAGATGCCGACGGACCTCGGCGAGGTCCTGGCCTTCGTTCAAGAGTTTGTCGCCCTCCGCGAGCCATGATAGTTCGATAGTGAGCATCACCGATTACGAGCTACTCAGAGTGCGCGAATAGGCAACGTGCCATCGCGTTATGTGAGGCTGGAGCACACACTGCTCCTTTGAAGGTGGGGCAAGTGAGGGTCTTTCGCATCAGTTCGCCGTTAACCCAGTGGAAGTACCGTTCGGCCACCAGTCCAGAGGCGGTCGATTGGCACCACACGCAAGCCGCTCGGGTGCGTGTAGGTTGCGCTACCGGTAGTGAAGATAATTCCTTCGTGGAAGAGTTCGCCCAGACTCTCTCGCAATTTCAGCATTGGCTTGACATCCTTAGGGCTGAGGATGGAACCCGCCTTCACCTCTACGGCAACCACCTGCCCGTCACCACGTTCAATCACGAGGTCGACCTCGTCGTTGTCAACCGTTCGCCAGTGGCCAACGGCGGCCACATCATCGAGCCATGACGCCTGGCGAAGTAATTCACCCACGACGAATGACTCAATGAGGTGACCGAACTCCGTCAGTGCTGTGGGACTGTTCTTTGCGAGCTTCTCCGGGGTGAGACGCAAAAGCCGAGCGGCGACTGCGGAGTCAACGACGTGGATCTTTGGAAGGGCCGTCGCCCTCGAGCTCAGTGTCTTACCCCACCCCGGAAGAAGAAGAATAAGGAACACAGCTTCAAGTAGTCGCACGTAAGAACCCGCGGTCTTTTCGTCCATCTGGAGTTTCGAAGCAACATTCTTAACGTTGAGGACCTGAGCAGTCTGTCCAGCGAGAACTGTGAGAAGGCGAGGTAGCAAGGTCGCTTGGCGGATCTTGCTGATTTCGGTCACGTCTCGTTCCAGGGTCAAGCGAATGTAGCTGTCAAGCCACCGATTCCTTTGGTCGACCGCGGTGCGTTCGACGGCCATGGGGAAACCCCCGCGGGCGCAGCGAAGGACGTACTCCGGCCGCGTCGAGGTTGACGTATAGGTCGCGAAGGCGCGGCCTGAGTCATTGAACACGGACTCAAGGAAGTTCTCATCCGAACCGTCAATCTCGGACTGCGTCAGCGGATACATCCTTATTCGATGGAGGCGTCCGGTCAGAGCCTGGGAAGCAAGTGGCAGAGATTCGTGGCGAGCGGAGCCAGTCAAAAGAAATCCTTTCCCAGTCGGATTCGCGTTGAGAAAAGCTTTGATTGCGTCCAGGACGAGAGGCGCTTTTTGGTACTCGTCGATACACAATGGTGGGCCTACGGAAATGAAGGTGCTGGGATCGTCGGCGACGGCCGCTCGAACCGCTGGCTCATCAAGATCGAGGAGCGGTGCACCCGTCGATACCGCTATCGCTTTCAGCATGGTTGATTTACCCACTGTTCTCGGACCCTCAACGAGAACAGTGGGCTCCTCTTGGATCAAGGCGGCGACGATTGAGAGGATGCGTCTTTCGTATATCACAGTGCAAGATTACCTCGAATTCCGCCATTCTCAACTTTTACTTCCATTATTCTCGATAATATATTCCATTATTATCGGTACTAAAATCCATAATTCTCAACCTCGGTTTCCGTTGTACTCGCGCCATACCGAGGTGACCTCCAGAGGCATTACACCCACAGTGACGAGAAGATCCCCATGATCTTGCCTACGATGAGGGATTTTGCTTCCGACCTCGTCTCATGCCGCTCACCTTCCCACGCTGAGGACGCGATTTCGATTCTCGGCGCCCGCTCCAACAAAACACATCGTGAGTCCAGAATTCTTTTATCCAAGCACTGACGTCAGATCTTCAGGGCGTTGACGACGATTTCGTGAGTCCCGGCGCGCCGCCAGATTACGTGGGGCTCACCCGGCACCGTCGATGCGCCGTATTCGAACGT
>JARCRU010000113.1 GCA_029850535.1 Actinomycetota bacterium
CCCGCCGCCAGCGCCTGGCGCCAGGTGTAGATGAGTGGTGGAGGTGTCGTCGCGGCGACTTGGATGATGAGTTCGGTGTACGAGTTGTACGTCTTGGCCCAATTCGAGGGTACGTAGCCCGCGCCCATGATGAGTGCACAACGTGCAACGTAACAGGGCAGCTGCGTCGAGTTGACCAAGATGTCGTTGCGGTGGCCCCAGCAACCAGGTGAGGTCGGCGTGGTGCACGTGAAGTTCAAGGTCGCGCCCTTGCCCCCCCACCCATCGAGGTACATCCACGAATAATTCGCGTCCAGGGGGCTCACCGCGGCGGCCCAATTGGCCGTCCAACCCCCGGTCGCCCCGGGGATCGCGTGAGGATTCGTCAACGTCGGGTCCGCGTTCTGTCGAGCACCGGTCTGGGCCATTGCGTCCGCGGCGGAGGAGAGACCCAGCACTGGTGGTTCACCGCGACTCACGCGCTCGATATCGACGAGCACCAAGGACTGCTCATTGGCACTGAGTTGCGAGAAATTGCGTGGCAACGTGAACGCGGCGACGTGCTCGAGCCGATGAGCACGCTCCGACGCCTGAACTTCGGCCCCCACGCACTGCTTCGACAGGGCGTTGGCCAAGAACTTTCCACCGTGCCAGCGCCAGCACGGTGGCAAGGGGGAACCAATCACGTAGGAATGCCCCGACGTCGTGTTGTAGGACGGGGAGGGGGCGATGTTCGCCACCGGATCTCGAGGAGGGACGATTCCCGCAGCGTGCGCGTCCACCGCGCCCATCGTCAGGAGAACGACGACCGCCGTTATCGCACCGCACCACCGTCGACACGTGATCATCATTCGCTTCTCTCGCCCCGTAAGCCACTCATCGCGCTCGTTGCGATTCCAGGCTAGTGCGCTCAACAGTCGATATCGAGTCGTCGTTTGATACCTCATGGGGTGCCGATCCCTCGTCTCCGGCGCCTCGTCGTCGCGGCGCTGCAATTGGACTCGTCACTCGATCCAATACCGGCGAAACGCCACCCCGTCGTCGGCCACGACGGTCGACTCGAGAACCCCGCCGCATCGCTCGATGACCGTGGCCGAGCCCACGTTGACATCGTCGCACGCGACCAGGAGAGCGCCCACGCCCTCACTTCGAGCAATCGTGATGGATTCGGTCAAGATGGCGGTCGCGTAGCCCCGTCGACGAAACGCTGGGATGACTCCGTAGCCGATGTGTCCTCCCCGAGCGGCGAGAAATTCATTCAACTCGAACCTGATGGAGGCGCACCCCACGAGTTGACCATCAACGTCCGCCGCCAGCATCGCGCCGCGGACCCGGTTCTCGGGTAGGTTGACGCCTCGTCGATAACCCTCCATCAGGGCCGTCCACTGCTCCCACGCCATGAGCGGGTCGAAGTCGAAGCCGAGGAAGTCGAATCCCGAGTCGGGAAACTGATCGGCCGCTGCGCGTGCGGGGACCTCATCAGCGGGACCGAATGGTCGGAGGATGAGTGGCATCGAGGAATACTAACCGTGCCGCTCTCAACGATTATCCCGATCGTCGAGAGTTGCGTAACTCCCGGCGCTGCCGAGTGGGGGTGATGGAAATGTTGCGGAGTGAGAGACTCGTATCCGTTGGGTCACGCCGATGACCGCGGTGGCCACAGCGGACGCCAACTCTTCCTCAGACCGCGTCCGCGCTGGGGTCATTCTTGAAGCCGACGACGGCATCGTCCCGGCGCGACGAGTCGAAAACTACTACCACCGGCAACGTCCACATGAACCATTCGTGCTCGCGCACGCCATGAGGACCGCGGAACTCACTTTGTCAGGAGACTCTTGATCTGAGGGAACCCACTCACGCTGACCCCTCGGCGTGACCACCACGACGGATCCGCAAAAACTGGGCAGCGACTCAGGACTTCTGCGGATTCCCTTCGAGACGTTGTCCAGAAACGGCATCGAAGACATGCATCCTTTCGGCGATCACACTCACGTGCACGTGCTCACCCTTCTGCGGGGCGTTGCGGCCATCGACACGGACCACGACATCTCGAGACTCACCACCAGCCAGCGAAACGTGACCGTACACGTACGCGTCAGCGCCCAGCGACTCGACGACATCGACCTCAATCGGCCAACCCTGTTCGGGCGACGTCAGGTGCAGGTCTTCGGGCCGAAAGCCGACAGTCACCGTCGACACGCCCCTCGCCCTTGACGCCTCCACCGTTGCTCGATCGATGGGGAAAATGCGCTCGTCGCCGGAGAGAGCCACGATCTTCGCACCGCCATCTGCAAGAGGCAGAGTGAGGAGATTCATCGCGGGTGAGCCAATGAAGCCAGCGACGAATCGATTGATGGGCCGGTCGTAGAGTTCTCGCGGCGGTCCCACCTGTTGCAGAACCCCATCCTTCAAGACAGCCACTCGATCGCCCATCGTCATTGCCTCGACTTGGTCGTGGGTGACGTAGACAGTCGTCACGTTCAATCGGCGCTGCAACGATGCGATCTGGGTTCGGGTCTGGACGCGGAGTTGAGCGTCGAGATTGGACAAGGGTTCGTCCATGAGGAACACCTGAGGGTTTCGAACAATGGCTCGACCCATCGCGACGCGCTGACGCTGGCCGCCCGACAATTCTTTGGGCTTGCGATCCAGATAGGGCTTCAAGTCCAGGATCTCCGCGGCAGCCACGACCCTCTTCAACATTTCGTCCTTATCGACGTGAGCGATTTTGAGCGCAAAGCCCATATTTTCCGCCACGCTCATGTGGGGATAGAGCGCATAGTTTTGGAAAACCATGGCAACGTCGCGGTCCCTCGGTGGCAACGCGGTCACGTCGCGACCACCAATTCGTATCACGCCGCTGTTGACTTCCTCGAGTCCCGCCAACATCCTCAGACTGGTCGACTTGCCACATCCGGAGGGTCCGACGAGAACAAGGAACTCTCCGTCACCGATATCCAACGAGAGATTGTCCACCGCGGGAACCGACGCATCTTGATAGATACGCGAAGCACCTTCAAAGGTAACTGACGCCATATAACCACTACTCCTTCACCGACAGGAACGTGTCGGACGATCCATAATGAAGACGCCCAAGGAATGGTCCTTTGGCGTTTACCCAGATGATTCGCATCACAGTGAGAATTTTCGAGTTCACGAAGCATATCCTTCGCCCTGGGCGAAACTGACCGATTCGCGGTGACACCCACGAGCGAATTGTGTCGCTCCGCAGGTTCGCACGGTCCCCACTGTTCGTCAACGTTGCCACGACCGTAGCGCCAAGGGAAGATCGCTCGGTGGCACGTCGAGAGGTGCTGGCCTGGCCCGGGAGGACTTCTTCAGCCCTGATCGTGCGGGCTAACGAATCGTCGTCGGTGACAACGAGACTGGCCATGGTCGGTCCCACTGGGGACGTGCTCACCGCGATGTCGATCAATCCAACGTACGAACGCGCTGACGTCGCCGCCATCGACAATGGCCGCCGCGAGTGAGAGCGCCGCAGAAACGATCTATTACGCAATCAGGACCTCCCGGATCTCCAACGTCTCCGTGAACAGCACGATGTCGGCTCGTCGCCCCACCTCAATGCTTCCTCGATTCAACTCCCCCAGCACCCGACACGCGTTGGCCGACGAGGCGAGGGCGGCCTCCTCCGCCGACAGTCCGGCGCTCAGGGCGCGCCGCATCGCGCTGTCCATCGTGAGAGTGCTGCCGGCCAGCCCTTCGGAGTCACGCAGCCGAGCGACCCCTCCCGAGACGATCACGTCGAGCCCCCCGAGTTGGTAGGGGCCATCACCCGCGCCCGTCGCCGATATCGCGTCGGTCACCAGAGCGAGCTGAAACTTCGAATGATCCACCACGTCGCGGGCGATGGCGGGGTGCACGTGCACGCCGTCATTGATGACTTCACACAGCGCCCCCGACGCGAGGGCCGCCAGCGCCGGCCCCGGATCACGATGGCGGAACGGTCTCATCCCATTGTGCAGATGCGTCGCGATGGTCGCCCCGCGTCGAAAGGCCTCGACGGCGACTTCGAACGAAGCGTCAGTGTGTCCGACGGCGACCACGACCCCCTGTGACCGGGCGACATCGATCAGCTCCATGGCCCCTGGTAACTCCGGGGCCAGGGTGATCACGCGCAGATTCCCTCGGGCCGCCGCGATGAACTCGCGAAGAAGTTCACCATTGGGCAACTGAAGGTGCTCGGGATTCTGGGCACCGCACTGGGCGTGAGCGAGGAAAGGGCCTTCGAGGTGCGCGCCGAGAATCGTGGGCTCATCGCTCTCGCGCGTCTCAATCGCCGTCGCAATATTCGCCAGCGACGTCACGAGTTGCTCAACGGGCGCCGTCACCAGTGAGACCAGGGCCGCGGTGGTGCCGTGGCGACCGTGGAAGGTTACCGCCGCCTTCACGTCCTCGACGGAGCCGCTCGCGTCGTGGCCGCCGCCGCCGTGCATGTGCACGTCGACGAATCCCGGATAGGCCCAACCCGGCACGACGTCGATCCTGGCATCACTAGGTGGCTCACCATTGCCCACCGCGAAAATGACCCCGTTGCGAATATGTATCCATCCTTGGGGTATCACCCCGGACGGCGTGACCACGTTCACTCCGGACAGCACTCGTTCGTCGTCGTGAAATTTCGTCGGCATATGGCTCACCCCCCTTTCGAATTCGTGAGTACATCGCCGACCAGTGCGACGATGTACTCGGTGATCGCTCGCCTACCTTCGGCGAGGTAACGGCGCGGATCGACCACCGCGGGATCGGCGAGAGCATCGCGTACCGCGGTGGTGAAAGATTGATTCAACGCGGTACCGATATTGATCTTCGAAATGCCGGCCCCGATCGCCGCGCGTAGTTGATCGGCCGAGACGCCCGAGGAACCGTGGAGCACCAACGGCACCGTCACCCGTCGAGCAATCCGTTCGATCAAGGAGTGGTCCAGTTGCGCGGTGCGCGTCGACATCGCGTGAGAAGTCCCCACCGCAATCGCGAGCGCATCGACGCCCGTGGCGAGTACGAAGTCAGCGGCCTCATCGGGATCCGTGCGGACACCTGCTTGGTGCGCGCTCGCGGGCGCGTTGGGCTTGCCGCCCACGTAACCAAGCTCGGCTTCGATCCACAGACCGGACTCGTGCGCCAACTGACGGGCCGCTACCGTCTGGCTGACGTTGACGTCGTAGGCAAAACGCGCGGCGTCGAACATCACTGACGAGAAGCCGTGCGAAGAAGCGAGTGCGACCATACTGGTCTCCTCGACGTGATCGAGGTGCAGCGCAATATCCACCGACGAGCCAGTCGCGAGAGTTGCGACCGCGCGAGCAAGGGGCCCCATGTCGCCGCCGTGGAATCGAACGGCGTTGTGGCTGATCTGAATGATCAATGCGGTCCGGGTAATTTGTGCCGCATCGACAATGGCCTCCGCGTGTTCGAGCGTGATGGCGTTGAAGGCGAGGACTGCGGTCTTCTGCCCAACAGCTGCCTCGACGAGGCTGCCGGAAGAAACGAGTGGCATTACGATTCCTCACTTAGCTCGAGGGTCAATGGCGACAACGAGGGACTGTGGACTGGTGACCAGGAGAATCGTGAGCACCGCGTCGCAACCACGGTCTGGCGCTGAGGCAAGGGATGGGGTCGGCGTGACCGTCGAGTGACGACGCCCGTGAGTGAGACGAAACGGAGCGACGAGGTGAACAGGGCCTGCACTCTCGTCAGCCCTTCAACCCGGGTGTCCACGCGGAGAAATTGCTGTGGCCCACCGACCGATAGAACTGCATTGCCGCACCGACGACGCCGGCGTGCTGACGGTAGTGCGACAACTCCACTGGAGGTGCTGAACGCCAGACCAACTTGTTGCCCAGTGACGACATCAGCGGCGTGACGAGGGTGTCGCCGGCCAGCGACAGCCCGCCGGCAATGACGATTTTTCCAGGGTCGAGGACGCTGATCACCATTGCCAGGGCAGTGGCCAAGCAATCGACGGCCTGATTCCACACCTCGTGGGCGATCGGGTCGCTCTCGAGGTCGCGAACGATAGTTTCCGCATCGGCGTCACCACCACCGAGGTCGCGAAATCTCAGCGGGAGCGCCCCGGTCGAGGCGTACGCCTCCAGACAACCCCGATTTCCACAACGACACAGGGCGCCGTTCTCTCTCACGACGACGTGGCCCAATTCGCCCGCCATTCCTTGAGCGCCTCGGACGATCTCACCGTCCAACACCGTGACACTCGCAATACCCGTTCCAATCACGACGACGAGGCCATTGTCAATGCCGTCGCCCGTGCGCATCTCCGTCTCGCCCGCAGCGGCGACATCGTGACCGAGGCTGACTCGATAGGGCAGCCGCTCCTCCAGGAGGCTACGCAGTGGCCAATCACGCCAACCCAGATTCGCGGAATAACGAGCGACTCCACGTGAAGAATCAACGATTCCGGGCACCACGACACCGACCCCTATCACGTCGGGGGTCGCCAGGGACTTCGCCAAGCTCACCGCCAACTCCAAAATGGCGTCGGCCCCCGACGAGACCGGGGTGGGGACCACAACCAACGACTGCGCCACTCCGCTCGAATCGATCCGGGCCGCTTTGGTCAAAGTCCCCCCGACGTCGATGGCGATGACTTGCGCGGTGGCTGCGACGTCGATCACACGTGCTCCGACAAAATGATCGAACGTGTCAAGTTGCGCGGCTCATCAGGATTGAGCCCACGATGCAGGGCGACCGCCGCCGCCAGTCGTTGTGCGATGACGAGCTGGGCCATTGGATCGAGATCGCTGACCACCGTCGCGGCACCGGTGGCCTCTACCTGCGCCAGCAGACCCTCCGGCACGTCACCGAAGAAGAAGGCGAGGGATCGCTGATCCAGCACCGAGATCGGGCCGTGTCGAAATTCCATGGCTGAATAGGATTCCGTCCACGACTGGGACGCCTCACGGACCTTCAAAGCTGCTTCGTAGGCGATTCCCGTCGCCCAGCCACTGCCCAGGAATGTGTACTCGCGACACTCGAGCCACTCCTCGGGTACTTCAGCCGCGAGGGCACGGTAGGCGTCGAGAATCACGGGTTCGAGATCGACTCCTAAGTGCGCTCTCCACAACGCCAGTACCGACGTCGCGAACCGGGTTTGGACCACCGAGACCTCGTCAGCAAAATCGAGATGAACGGTGTGCGTCGCGAAACGCTCGACGGGCAAGTCATGTTGCGTCGTGACGACGGTCGTCGGTTGAGACTGCCCAATCGCCTCGAGGAGTTGAACTACCTCCGTCGTCGTTCCTGATCGGGTGATCCCAATGACGCGATCGTAGCGACGTCCACGAGGGAAGTCGGAGGCGGCGAACGCGTCAGTCTCCCCCCGTCCGAGGGATTCTCGAAGTACGGCACATGTTTGGGCCATGAACAGCGACGTTCCGCACCCGACGAGCGCGACCCGTTCTCCCGATCGTGGCAATCCCGCGCTCGTCGCGGTGTCCGTTACGAGCGCGGCGGCGCGGCGCCACATGTCGGGTTGACTGGCAATTTCATTCTCTATGTATGTCATTTGACGTTATCCATTCTCGACGCGACTAATTGCTAAGGGAAATGCAGGAAGAATCTCTATTTGAGGGAACCCGCGGTCAGACCACCGACGACGCGCCCTTCAATGAACGCAAAGAGGATGATGACGGGGATCGTCGATATCACTGAGGTCGCGAAGAGGTGGCCCCAGTCAATCTGGTAGCCACCGATGAAGCCGTCAAGGGCGACCGTTAGGGGCTGGTGACTCGGCGTGGTCGTCAGGACGAGTGCCACCACCAATTCATTCCAGGCCGCGATGAAGGTGAATATCATCGCGGTCACGATTCCCGGCAGGGCGAGTGGCAACGTGATGCGCCGCAGCGCACCGAGACGGGTCGTTCCGTCGACGAACGCCGCCTCTTCGAGCTCCACTGGAATCGACGAGATGTACGCGGTCATGATCCACGTGGCGAAGGCCAAGTTGAACGCCGAGTTGACAATCACCAGGCCGAAGACCGAATCGGTGAGACCCAAGTGCGAAAACTCGCCGTAAATCCCCACCAAGAGTGCGGTCGGTTGGAACATCTGAGTTATCAGCACCAGCACCAGAAAGAACATGCGGCCGCGAAACTTCTTCCGTGCGGTGTAGTAGGCGGCTGGCAGAGCGACCAGGGTCACCAGGATCGTCGCACCAATGGCGACTTCGAGGCTCACCCCGAGATTGGTCCCCAGGCCCAACGACCACAGACTCGTGAAATTGGAGAAATCAATCCGACTCGGGAACAATTGAGACGTTCCCAATTGATTCGACGGACTGATGGCGGTCACGATCATCTCGAGATAGGGAACGAGAAAAACCGCGGCGATGATGTACGCGACGATCGAGAGGATCCAGTCGCGAGCCGAGAGCGGACGGCGATGGCGAACTCGCTTGGCGCCACTGGTGCGAGTTACGGGCACTACTTCAACCGACATCAGATCGCCCTTTCTTTCCAGTTGGAAAAGCGCAGGAACAGGATCACGATCAACGCCACGACGAAGAAGTTGAGGACACTCATGGCGGCCGCCATGGGAATACTCGAGGCCTTCAACTGGTACATGAATACCGTCGACGTCGCGGTCTGGTCGCCCGGTCCGCCTCGAGTCATCTCCCAAATAATGGGAAAGCTATTGAAGACATTCATCAGATTGATCAGGAGCGCCACCACGGCGGCGGGCTTCAACAGAGGCAACGTTATGGCGCTAAAGGAGCGCCACGCCGAAGCACCATCCACCTTGGCCGCCTCGTAGATGTCGCCGGGAATCGCCTGCATGCCGGCGAGCAAGGTGTACGTCGTAAAGGGCAAGGAGACGAAGATCGCCACGATGATCATCCACACCAATGCGGACCCCGGACGACCCAACCAATCGGCCTGCGCCGACGTCAAACCGATGTTGTGCAAGAGACCCAGGGCGTGACCGACAATATTGATAAGGCCCGACTGGGGTTGCAGCATCCAGCGAAAGATGATCGCGGTCATGAAGACCGACGTCGCCCACGGCGCCACCAACGCCATTCGCACCGCTCGGCGTCCCGGGAACTGGCGATTGAGCAGAACCGCCAGCGGCAGAGAAATGAGCATCGTCGCACCAACAACTGAGACCAACCAGACGATGGTCCTCATCATCACCGGCCCCAAGTCGGGCAGGGCAAACAAATTGTGATAGCTGGTGAAGCCGGCCCAGCCGTGGTCGAATCCGACCGAGTCGATATTGCGAAATGAACTCCAGACCATAAAGAAGACGGGCGTGATGACCACGCCGGCTATCAGTAAGAACGCTGGACCCAGCCAGTAGATCGGCTCCAACCGACGAAGGATCGTCCTTCTCGGGCCACTCATGACCGGCGGAGATGGTGGGACCATCGGGTCCGTCACTGAAATTTCTATGTTGCTCACTCGTCCACCTCCGCTATCCACATCTCATGGTTGCATCATCGAGGTAGCCCTCGACGTAACTCGGGGAGAAATAAGTTACGTCGAGGGCCTACGCTCAGATCAACAGGCTCAGCCGCCAGTGGCGAGAGTCTGAAGCTGGTTGAGAACCGATGACGCGTTCCCAGTCACTGCCGTACCAATTTGGATCTTGATGGCCGGCAACACGGTGGACGTCCAGTTGGCACTCGAGGGGAACAACACGGTGTGAGGCAGCGCCTTCACGAATGAGCCCAGGATCGGGTCATTCTTCAGCGAGTTCAGAGCGGATACGGTGCCCGGCAACAACGCGTATTCGTGCGCGAAGGCCAGCTGATTCGCATTATTGGTGGCGTAGTCCATGAATTTCTTGATCCAGGGCAGTTTCGCAGCGCTGGACTTGAAAACTTGGATAGCGTCAGCAACGCCGAGCGTCTTAATCACTGGACCATTGGCACCGGGGATGGCCGCCGTCGCGTAGTCCGAAGGCTTCAACACTCCCGCCGAGGCAATCGTCGCGGTCAAGAAGGGACCGTTGAACTCCATGCCCACCTGCCCGTTCGCGAAAGCCTTCGCGGAGTCCGCAGTGCGGTTCCAGGTCGCCGGGTTGGGATTCGTCGCACCCGAAGCCACTAGTTGCTTGAGGAAGGCGAACGCCTTGAGGTTGGCCTTGCTATTGATCGTGTACTGTCCTTTAGCGTTTTGCCAACCACCGCCCGATCCCAGCATCCAGAGATACGACTCGGCTTGAGCTTCCTCCGGGCCGAGGGGCAACGAGTAACCAATCTTGCCGAGCTTGGCAATCGCTTTGGCGTCGGTCAAGAGTTGCGCCCACGTCGTCGGTGGCGCCGAGATCTTGGCTTGGGCGAAGAGCTTCTTGTTGTAGAACATCGTTCGAGCCGAGGTCACGAAGGGCATGGCGTACTGAACGTTCTTGACACTGAAGGAGCTCTTGAACACCGGTGAACCAGCGTTGGGATTCGACAGCACCTTGCTCAGCGGGTAGAGCAGACCGTCGCTGACGTATTGGGGGAAGAATTCACCTTGAAGAACATCCGGATAATTCTTGTTCTGAATCTGTGCGGTCACCTTGGTGTTGTAGTCGTTCCAGTTAATGGTCGACGTCTTCACGGTGACATTGGGGTACAACTTCATGAATCCCTGAGCTATGTGCTGCCAATAGGTACTCGTCGTGTTCGACGGACCGCTGCCGTAGTCAGCACCCAAGACGGTGATCGTCACCTTCGGGGCACTCGCCTTTGCGGTAACTGCTCCAAAGGAGCTCGCGCTTACGCCCAACACAGAAGTGATCATCGCCAGGGAAACTGTTGTGGCAATTCTTTTCTTCATAGATTCTTCCTTCCCTTTCATGGAATGTAAATCCTTTTGGAAACTGCATCATTCTCGTGTCACAAGAAACCGAGCGACATTTATGTACTATTTTGATTCATCCAGACAAGTTCATTCCAGATTCGTGCAATATAGTATGAGCGAGAATGTGTGTCAAGCAGCCTCAGGCAATATTCACACTAGGGACACATTGGAATTGCATTATGTAGGTTGTTTTGTATTAATAAAAGTCATATTCGCTCGTGAGAAGGAGGTCGGTGCCCTAATGATTCGCCATGAACGGCTGGTGCTCATGCTTGAAATGCTGGCAAGTACGGGAACCCTCTCAGTCGACAGCGTGGTCAAAGAATTTGGCGTCTCGACCGCCACGGCGCGTCGCGACCTCGATGAACTCCACTCACAGCACCTCCTGACGCGCAGTCGCGGTGGAGCACTTCCACTGGCCGCCACCTACGACTTGCCCATGCGCTACAAGAGTGTGCAGCACTCCGACGAGAAGCAGCGCATCGCCCGAGCGGCGGCCACCCTCATTCGACCCGCCTCGGTCTTCGGTCTCAACGGTGGCACCACGACCATTGAGATCGCCCGACAATTCGTCGTGCCGTCCGATAAGGGCCAGAGTGACCCCACTCCCATCACCATCGTGACCAACGCCATCAACATCGCCGTGGAGCTCGCCCTTCGACCTAACGTGAAGCTCGTGTTGACTGGTGGTGTCGTGCGTCCCGAATCGTACGAGCTCGTTGGTCCCCTCTCTCGGGGGGTGATTGAAAACGTGTCGATTGACGTTCTGTTCCTCGGTGTCAACGGACTCTCCCCATTCTTCGGCGCCATGGCCGCCAACGAGAGCGAGGCCGAGACCAATCGACTCATGGTGTCACGATCAGCGACGACCGTCGTCGTTACGGACAGTTCCAAACTTGGACAACACGCATTTTCGCGAGTTTGTGAAAGCAAGGACATCGACCTCATCATCACCGACGACGGCGCAGCGGCCGACATCGTTGAGGCCTTTCGTAACGAGGGGGTCGAGGTTTGGACCGTCTAGGACGTCGCGATCGAGTTTCGCAGGTGAGCCCGGAGTTGGTGCACGATCTCGGTGACCCCTCGCACTCACGAGTCGGACTGCGCACAGTGAACCCGTCCGTCTTGAGGTGACCACGATGAGCAGGGCTGAAGAACTGACACCGACACCACGAAGCCTGCTGGAGTTACCACCCGGTCGACCCATCGGGCCCTCTGCCTGGACTGCCCGTAGGTACCGCACGAGTCCTGAGGTGCCCCAATGATTCTGGCCGTGTCGCTGAGTCCGAGCGTCGATCGAACCCTGATGGTACCCGACGTCGAACTCGGAAAAATTCACCGCCCAATCACGGTGATCGAAGTTGCGGGAGGCAAGGGCTTTAACGTCGCACGTTGCCTCATGCGCCTCGATTACCCCGTCCTCGCAATTGGAATTCTTGGTGGCCCCACTGGTCAGTGGATTAGGGAGTTAGCCCGAAGTGAGGGCATGAACATTCTCGACATACCCGGATCTCGCAACACCAGAATCTGCACTTCCATTGTGGACACGTCGAATGCGGTTCTCACGGAGTTCTACGAGGCGGCGACGTCCGTCACCCGACAGGAATGGGATCAATTGTGTGTGGAGGTGCGCCACTGGGCCCGTACGGCTTCGTGGGTCACCATCTCTGGTGCCTTGCCCGCCGGGCTCTCGACGGACTCGATGTGGCAATTGATTGAGGCGGCACGAGAAGGCGGAGCGAGGGTCGCAATTGACACTCACGGAGCGAGTCTTCAGATGGCGGTACGCGCGCGACCTGCCGTGATCAAGGTCAATCGCCACGAGGCGGTTGCGCTGCTCGAGCTCGCGGACAACACCGCCGCGAGTGAGGTGTGCGAACGACTTGCCGCAGTGGTGGGAGCCACCGCCGTCGTCACCGACGGCGAGTCGGGAGCTTGGACTTTTGGAGATGATCAGAGGACCCTCCATGTAAATTCCGCTCGCCGCGGCGACTTTCCGGTGGGCAGCGGCGATTGTTTCCTGGCCGGTTTCGTGGGCGCACTCAGCGACAGTCAACCCGTTGGCGAGGCCCTCCGACTCGCGTCGGCGGCGGCCACGGCCAACGCCCAAGTCCCGGGTCCCGGAATTTTCGACCTCCAGGACGTCGAAGCATTCTTGTCCGAAACCACGACGACGACACTGGAAGCGTAGTTCTCACTTCAGGATTGATGTTGCCCTACGGCGAGTCGGGAACTGGGGAGAAGGATCCGCGAACTCCAACTTCACCGCTTGAAATTGAGCCGCGCCGCCGAGGGGACTACGCCTGCCGGACCTCTTGGCATGAGGAAGACGACGTGACGCTCCGCGATGAAATATGGCGCACTGTCGTTCACCAACACACCGTGCTCACCTTGCGCAGACGCCCAAGCCGCGTTACTCGCGCGGAAGAAGATTGGGCTACGCACACCGCCAGCGTTGAGTTGTCGAGTGGTGACGAGCGATACTCGCTGAACCTGAGCGTCCACTCGGTGTCAGAGGAGTGAGCCCGCAGGGAAACCGGTGACCACATCAAGTGACGCCACTGGCGAATGTGGAGGTGGACTCGACGAAACCTCAGGTCTCGTCGACTTTTCCCTACGCCGTCAACGTGACTTTCGAGAGCCCGGGCGAAGTATCGATTTCGCGTCCACGCATCTCACCGAGTCGCAGAGCGATGACCTGACCCAAAATCACTGCACAAAGGCCTTCCACCCAGTTCGGTCCCAGTTCGGGAAGGACGATCTCAGCGTCGCACTCGACCGCGGCCCGCCGCGAGGATCGAATGACCACGGTCGCCATTTGCGAACCCCGACATCCCTGGAGAAGTTCATCCAACACCGAATCCTCCAGCTCATCGGTGAGCACTGCCACCAGTGTGCACCCCTTACCGTCAGCTCCTACCGGGCCGTGCAAATAGTCTGGTGCGGCGTACGACTCCGCGCGTACTCCGGAGACTTCGCGAACCTTGAGGGCGATCTCGGAGGCCACCGCGTAACCGACGCCACGACCCACCATCGTCAACCCCTTGACATTGAGCAAATCGAGGGGTAGCGCCGCCGTCAGCGACCACGAAGCCATCCTTTCCACCACCTCCGGTAGGTCCTCAAGTCCCTCGAGGGTGTTCACGCTCAGGGCATCGACGAGTTGTGCCAACGAATGCCACGTGGCCGAGAACGTCTTGGTCGATGCGATTGCTTCTTCACGGCCAGCGCGCAAGGCCATCACCACGTCACTCGAATCAGCCAGCGCCGACGTCGAGTCGTTGGTGAGCGCGATCGTCGAACAACCCTGCTCGTTGGCCTGAGTCAGCACTTCGAACATGCCGGGTGAACGACCAGATTGCGAGATGGCGAGAACGCCGGCTCCCGACAGATTGATCCGTCGCGGTCCCTCGTACAGCGAAGGGGCCGCCAGGGCCACTAACAGACCCAGCTCCTGTCCCGCCAGGTATTGAAGGAAGATCGCCGCGTTGTCCGAGGAACCGCGTGCCGCCACGACCAGGTGGGTAATACCACGAAGGACCTCGGCGGCGCGACCGGCCTCGATCGAGCCTTCGAATGCGCGCGCTCGCAAAATTGCTCCTTGGGATCGAATCTCTTCTTCAAATTTCGTCATCGTGTGACCTCATTAGTTTCGTGCCATCCCAGATACGCCCACAGCGTAGTTGGTCCCGGTCCATTCGACTTTGGGCCGATCGGCCTCTTCATCACGGTGATGGCGAGGTTGTGTACTTGGGTCGTCGAACATCTCAACACTGTCAGTAGCGCCTGGAAGGGTTGGTCGAAACCACGACAAGATACTCACTCGCGAGACACCACTCACGAGTGAGTGGAGCTCTGACGCGAACGATGCTCTTCGCGTCGTCCTGAGTCGTCATGCGAATGAGACCGCTACGCGGGTTCGGTGTCGCTCGCTCGAACGTGGTGACTTCTGACGCCCCAGGGCACTCGAGCCTCGCCCTCATGTTGTGCGCTCGCCCCAGCAACCACCCCCGAGCTGAAAGGTGTGACGTCCCGCGGCGAACCCACTGGTCGCGGGGTACGAAGACGTAATCAGTCATCACCACGGGCGCAATCACTCGATCGGACTTTTGGTCCGCGATCTTCATCGACTGTCGCCGTTCGCTGGCGACACCACACTCACGATGCTGTCGCGCGAAGGAGAGCGAGGGCGACGTCAACCCAGGGGCCGATTCAGTACGCCCTGGAGATTCACGCCATTCGTCGTTTTTGCCACTCGAGCAACTTGTCGCCGCTACTCACCACATCGCCCATCGAGAGTCGACCTCGTTCGAAATTGAGACGCCCCGAGTCACGATCGACAGCTGGATCTCTAGATGAAGTGGTGCTTCGTTACTTCGACTCGAACGGCCCGAGGAGCACGTAGGGGTGGCCTTGACACGACAACTACTTGAGGTGCGTCGAGCACACGCCGAGACAAATAGTCCCACGCTGACCTGGCGGACCGGCGGAGCACCCGAGAAGAGCAGTCTCGCGTCCACGGTCCGTGAACCACCGACCGAGAGACTCTCTTCGTCAATTTAGACTGGACTCACTCCGCCAACCAATTCATGAAGAGGTACGCCATGTCCAGTCCCAGCACCTTCACCTACGCGAATCAGACGGTCAATCGCCTCGGCTACGGCGCGATGCGGATCACCGGGCGCGGCGTCTGGGGGTATCCCGCGGACCGTGAGCAGTCCCTCGCCGTGCTGCGTCGCGCAGTAGAACTGGGCGTCGACTTCATCGACACCGCCGACTCCTACGGCCCCTACGTCTCCGAAGAACTCATCGCAGAGGCCCTGCACCCCTACGGCCACGTGCGGATTGCGACCAAGGCCGGGTTCTTGCGCACCGGTCCGAACGTCTGGGTCCCCTGTGGTCGCCCCGCCTACCTTCGCCAACAGTGCGAGATGTCCCTTCGTCGACTGGGCCAAGAATCTCTGGATCTGTTCCAGCTGCACCGCATCGACCCGACGGTGCCCAGCGAAGAGCAGTTCGGCCTGATGAAGGAGTTGCTCGATGAGGGCAAGGTGCAAGCCGTGGGCCTTTCGGAGGTCTCCGTCTCTGAGATCATCGACGCGCAACGAGTGGTCAAGATTTCGACCGTGCAGAATCGCTACAACGCCACTGACCGCCAGAGCGAGGACGTTCTCGACTACTGCCAGGACCAGGGCATTGGTTTCATCCCGTGGTTCCCCGTCGCCGCCGGCCAACTGGCACGCCCCGGCGGACCGCTCGACACACTGGCCACCTCGCTCGAGTTGACGGTAGCGCAGCTGTCGCTGGCGTGGCTGCTCCAGCGTTCACCGGTGATGCTCCCCATTCCGGGAACCTCCAAGGTGGCCCACTTAGAGGAGAACCTCGCAGCGGCGCACGTCACCCTCGACGAGATGACATTCAACGCCATCAGTTCGATAGGCGCGTAAACAGGCATCCGGTAGCACTCGCTGCGCCACAGGAGACCCGGAGACCTCGGTCTCACCGTCTTGAGCGACCATCGATTCGCGAGTCTGCGGCTCGCTACGATTTCTACGAATATTGACCTGGTCACGTTCGCCGTGCGCCACTCGGTCGTCGTTCCACGATCGAAAATCACTCTCACGAGCGAGGGGGAATTCGACCATCGTGGTCAACCTCGCAATAGGACATACCGGCACGCGAGCAATCTCCTCTAGCGGGTCCGCCACTCTCTGGACCCGCCCTAACCCATTGCGAGGATCTCATCGCCGGCCCCGTCGTGACGTGGCGCCCGCCGTCTCCCCACGGCACGACCGGCGCACCAGGCTCAGCGTCGCTCGAGACGCCGGTGACAGATTCCACATCCCCCAGAAGTCGCCAATTCGACATATGGCGTTGTCCTAGTCGACACGACAGCGATATTTCGGTCACGGACCCCGTGCAGGGAATCACAATTCCTGCACAACTCTTACGTCGCTAGAAAATTTCACAAACGCGTCAGAGAACTTCGTTATATATTTCGTGAGTGGGAGCAACCCCGACGTACGAAGAGCGCCTCGCGACGGCCCGATTGCTACACCGGTTCAACTTCGGGCCGACACCTGGTCAATACGCGAATCTTCTCGAACACGGACTCGCGGCGACGCAGGCGGCGGTCCTGGTGCATGGTCGCGACGACCCCGAGCTCGACGCCATCGGCCCCTTGGTTCTCGCCGACCTCGGATATTTCCCTTCGGGGAATAGTCCCGCCAAATCGAACGCGTTCTGGAACAGGATCCAAAAGGACAGCAGCGATCTCGTGATGTGGTGGCTCGATCGCATGGTCGCGGCCCGTTACCCACTCACCGAGCGGATGACCTGGTTCTGGCATGGTCACTGGGCCACGTCGATCTCTAGTGTGACGTACCCGCTGACGATGAAGAAGCAGAACAATACGTTGCGCTTCCACGCCTTGGGCAATTTCATGGACATGGCCCGAGAGATGGTGGTGGACGGCGCCCTCAACGTTTGGCTGAACAACAACGAGAACTACGTCCAGGCACCCAACGAGAACTTGGCCCGTGAGTTCATGGAACTCATGACGATCGGAGTGAACCACTACACGCAAGATGATGTCGCCGCCGCGGCGCTCGCCCTCACCGGATATTCCACCGTCCAGTCCAACGGCCGAGTCACCTTCAACCCCAAGGAGCACTTCTCGGTCCCCCTGGGCCTCTTGGGATCGACCGGGGTGTTCGACGCCGACAGTTTCGCCAAGTTGGTGGTGTCGAAGAGTGACAATGTCCAATTCATCGCCGACCGCCTGTGGTTCCGCTTCGTCTCGGGTTCGACGGTACCCCCGGCGGCGCTCACGCAGAGTTTCGAAAAGCGCGACATTGCCTCCCTGGTGAGCGCCCTGGTGTACTCGCCGGCCTGGACCGATCCCGCCAACACCCTCGTGAAGTCACCGGTCGAGTGGTTCGTCGGGGCCTGTCGGGCTCTCAAGGTACGCCCCTCGTCGCTGAACGCCAGCGATACCCAATGGCTACTGTCGCAGATGGGCCAATTGCCCTTTAATCCACCCAATGTCGGTGGGTGGACCTACGGAACCGCGTGGCTGAGCGGGGTCGCCTACCAGTACCGTTTCGAGTTGGCCCAGAACATCGTGGCCAAGGGTGACTTCGCGCCCCTCGCGGTCCAGCCGCTCAACATGATCCAGGCCTGCGCCGATTGGCTCGGCGTGCCGCAGTGGTCGAGTCGCACCGCCAACGCTCTCACGTTGTCACTCGCGACACCTTCAGAATTGGCTCTGGCGGCGATACTCAGCCCCGAGTACATGGTGAGCATATGATCAACTGCGAATTCGACCGGCGTCAGTTCCTCAAGTGGACGGGAGCGAGCGTCGCTGCGGCGGTGGCCACCCAGCTCTCCATGGAGACCTTGGCGAACGCGGCGAGCGCCTCACCGTTGGCCGCGAAAACACCGATTCTCGTTCTGGTCACCCTCTACGGCGGCAACGACGGGCTCAACATGGTCGTCCCCTTCACCGATCCGGTCTACAAGAGCGTGCGATCGAACATCGCCCTGCCCTCGTCGCAGTTGCTGCCGATCAGCGGTTCCCTGGCCTTCAACTCGTCCATGCCCTCGATCAACACGCTCTTTCACCACCGCAAGGTGGCCATCGTCCAGGGGGTGAGCTACCCCAATCCCAACCTCTCGCACTTCTCCTCCATGGCCATCTGGCAGTCCGCCTCGCTGACGGGCCTCAACTCGGGATGGATTGGTCGCTGGCTCGACCAGCAACCCCACAGCCCCTTCAACGCCATTGGCGTCGGATCGACCTTGCCGCCCGCCTTCGTCGGTAACCAGACGGTCGCCTCCATGGTCGACGTCGGCGGAATGCAACTTCCCTGGGGTTCGGTGTCGGCGGTTCTGCCGCGCCTCGGGGCGACGTCACGCTCCGACGTGGCCCTCGAAGCGGCGGCCGCCACCTCGATCCACGACCTCTATTCGACCGCCACGAGGATTGGTCCGCACATACCCAAGTCGCCGTCGGGTTCGTGGATCGGACAACAACTCGCCCTGGTGGCAGCACTGATCAACGCCAATGTACCCACGCGAGTATGGGAAGTGAACTTGAGTTCCTTCGATACCCACACGGGCGAAGTCGGTGATCAGAATGCGCTCCTGGCGGAAGTCGACACGGCCATCGGCGACTTCATGACGAAGATCGGTGCGGGGAGTCGCTCGCACGACGTGACGCTCATGGTCTATTCCGAGTTCGGTCGACGCGTGCAGTCCAACGCCAGTGACGGGACGGACCACGGCACCTCGGCACCGGTGTTGCTCATCGGCAATCGGGTCAAGGGTGGACTCTACGGAGAGCAGCCACCCTTAAAGCACCTCGACCCCAACGGGAACCTCAAGGTCACGACGGACTTTCGATCCGTCTACGGAGGATTGTTGCACGACGTGTTGGCGACACCGGTGAACGACATCATTCCGTCGTGGAAGAACGCCCTCTCGGTGCATTGAGCGCTTCACCCGTCGCCAGGACCGGTGTCGTTTCTTCCCCCGGTTCAGCCAACTTTGATCCTTCAGTGTTCGCTACGTTGCGCGAACCATCACTCGCTCACAACGAGAACGAACTCCAGACGGCGCGTGCGGCTCTCGCAGCGCGTAACGAAAGGAAAGTCCTTAACAACGCATACTGAGAAATGCCGTGCCGTGCGACAGGGTCGTTCACTCTACGAATGGCCCCGTCGGCATCGCCAGGGGATCACTCGGTCTCGACGCCTCACTCACCCCTGCAACTCGGTGTTGAGGCGAGTCCAATGATCGTCCCTGTCATTTCTGATGCGGTCCCACGTGGCTCGCCACCTCGTTGGCGCGGCTTCAGCCTCGCGGCGTCGACCCCACGGGATAATCAGCGCCGTGACGAAGAGGGCGCCGGCACCCAGGAGAACCAACCCCTCGATCCGCTGCGTGGTCTTGATGACGAACGCGAGGAGTACCACTCCCACGAACAGCGCCGAGGCGACCGCGAACAATCCGATCACGCCGACCCGGTTGCTGAGACGCAGTCTGATTCCCGAGACGGCGGCGATCAAGGTCGCGGTCAGCAGACTTGCGGCCGAGCACGACAACAGGAGTGACAAGGGATTGCTCGTCAAATGGGTCACGGAATCGAAACTGATGACTACTCCCGGCGCCAGGACGAGAGCCGCGATGATGGACAGGAGCAGGTTGAGATTCTCACGTTGCGTCATCTCGATGTCGCTCTTGTCAGCCAGACTGGAATTCGTCATCTCCGCCAGCAGGCCGTACGCATCACTGACCCGTTGTCGCAGTAGTCGCGCCGCCGGCTGCAGGTCATCGAACCCTTCGCATTGTCGACTGATCTCTCCGATCTCGTAGCGAAGAGACGACAGCCGCAGACGACTTCGCTGGGCGTGCCAGCGGTGCGACGTGATGTCAGGATCGGCGAAAGCGAATTGACCTCGAACCTCCCACCGATCCAGGTCGTCGTCCAACGCGGCAATCCCGATTCGAAGTGCGACTTGACGAGCGAAGGTGCGATCGATTCCGTCAGCGAGCTGATGCCAACACCTTGATCCGTCAGTGTGCGAGTGGCGAAGCACCACCTCGTCACCCGATTTCTCACAGGCGATGTACGAGATGAATGTGGACACTCCAGGCTCGTACGTCCTCGTGGCAACGGCGATGGTGAAGCCCGCCAATGTAAGGTTGCCCGGTTCGGGTGTGAGCCCAAGACACTCAAAACCGCTGGCCTCGAGGTCAAGACACTGCTGATCCACCATTTCTCCTTCGGGCTCCACCACGGGTTCCCCCGTCACGGGTGAGTCTCATCGACCACCCACACCACATCCTCGCAGAACCCGCGCCTCCACCGCCGCACTTTGGCATTGACAGCGACTTTTGCCCGGCACTATTGAGTCAAGAGGCGAGTAGGCACAATCTCGTCCAAAGACTCCTCACGGTCGGGGATATCTCCCATGATCGAGGTAGAGCCACGCGGGGGGAACTGACACCTCTCAAGTTCTACGCACGGCGTGTACGTTCGCTCAAACAGTACGGGTCTCGCCGTCCCTGTAGGGGACCACGAATGGCTCGCGGTCCCGCCGGAGATTCGAGAGTGGCCGACTCATGAGTGAACCCGCCGTCACTTCTCCCGTCGTAATTCGCAGCGGACCCGCCACCACGTCCTTGGCCACTGCTTCCCAATGAGACGGCCACGGTTTCAACGGCCGATTCCCTCGGCGTACGCTATTGCCTCGTGAGTCAGGTTCCCGGCGAAGAAGTCCCCCTCGAGGGGAACGTGACCGTCGGGGTCGTGAGGAGTGGTGACACGGTTCGTCGCCCGGCGATGCCGTGGTCGGCCAGCGTCGATGCCCTCTTAGTCCACTTCCAAGCGGTCGGATTCGAGGGCGCGCCTCGCGCACTGGGCTACGACGAGACCGGACGTCAAGTGCTCTCCTTCGTCGAGGGCGTGGTCGATCCGGACCCCTCAGATCTCGACCTCTCCCGTCTCGCTGAAGTGGGACGAATGATTCGGCGCCTCCACGACGCGTCAAGCACGTTCATCCCTCCGACCGACGCGATCTGGAACGTCGCGATCGCTCCGGACAGGGAGGACCTCGTCTGTCACCACGATCTCGCTCCGTGGAACCTCGTGCGCACGCCGACTCAAATGACGTTCATCGACTGGGACGGCGCCGGGCCGGGATCGAGACTGTGGGACGTGGCCTACGCCGCTCATGGATTCGTTCCGCTCTCCGCCAGCGCGCGGATCAGCGACGAGGTTGCCGGCCGACGTCTCGCCGCACTCGTCGACGGGTACGGCCTCGGCCACGAGGAGCGTGCGCTCCTCGTCGACATGCTCGGCCCACGTATCCGGTCGATGTACGAACTCCTCACGACCGGCCACGAGACCGGTGCCGCGCCGTGGAACCGACTGTGGGATGAGGGACACGGAACGGTGTGGCGGGCCGATGCCGAGTACGTCGATCACCAGCGCAGTACCTGGCTAGCGGCTCTTGGCTTGGCGACGGACACCACCGTTTGGGAGCCGTAACGGCTCAGTCGCATTGTGGGGATCCGTGTCGTCAGTCCGAAGCAACTCGCCTGCGCCCCCTGCCGATTACTTCCAACGCCCCCTAGCCAGTGGGGGGAAGTTCCAGGCAGAAAAGGGTGAAGTCACGACCATCTCGATTCACTGTCCCGACTCTCTCGAAGCCGAGTCGAGAGTGCATGTCAATCGTCGCGTGATTGCCTGGTTCAGCTCGGTAGTAGATCGTGTCAGTCACCTGGCGCAGTTCGTCGATCCGGGCAACGGTCAGCAGTGTCCCTAGACCCTCGCGTCGATGTCTCGGGGAAACCAACAGTCCGCTGAGAAAGTACCCGCTGGGGATCGCGCGCGCTTCACTTCGCGCAGTGCGCGCGTGAAAGGTCGTGTGACCGTAAGCCACGACCACATCATCGATTGTCGCTACCAGAAAATGTCGGCGTGGATTGGCCAGGTCCTGTTCGAAGCGCGATCGCCAGTCTTCGAATGGTCCAGATTCGTGACTGGAGATCAAGAGAGCGCAGGCATCCACGTCCGACGGCGTGGCCTTTCGAATCACTGCCCCGCTCATCGTCACGAACGACAATGTACAGGGACGACGGAACGTTAGTTGGACCTTTGCATGGAGGCGGTCCGCCACGTTGTCCGACCGTCAAGTTCAACGACCAATGTAGAACCGTGTCGAAGGCCCGACGCAGCAGGAAATGAGGGCCACGCCCAGGGTCGCTCCCTGCCTCACTTTGACATCGTCAGTTTGAGTGGTGAATCACTCCGGACCCCGCCTTCAAGAACACGAAGTCACACTGACCCGCGCACGATTACGCTGACTCGCCGCCACGGTTCCCCCGTCGTGCAGCGGAGCCGAGACACCTTCGCCGCGAAGAGTAGTGGAGGGCCGACGTGTACGCCCTCGGGCTGGCGGTTGCGGACCCGGGGCATGATCAGAGAGGCTCCCAAAGGTTGCCGCACGGTTCCACCTTGAACGACCCGGTCAGGGTCAGTGGACGTCGATCGACCGGAGCGGAATCGCAGTAGGTGGCCACCTCCGGTGATTCCCGAGGTGATGGGCAGTTTCCACGTTGCCCCAACCCGTACCTATGCCCCCATTGCGCTTTCGGGTCAGCACTTCCTCGGCGATTCGTCGTCCGCTACGTTGCGCAGCGAACACCCAGCGGGTGAAGAATGGTTGTCCATGGGCGTTGATCTCAATGAATTGCGGTGTCTACGGAGGGCGCGAGACCAGATGGATCGCGAGTACGCACAACCTCTCGACGTCGCGGAACTCGCTCGCACGGCCATGATGTCACCAGCGCACTTCAGCCGCCGATTCCGTGAGGCGTACTCCGAGTCTCCCTATTCCTACCTCATGACTCGACGTGTCGAGCGCGCCAAGGCGCTGCTACGTCGGGGTGACCTGAGCGTCACGGACGTGTGTTTCGCCGTCGGCTGGACGAGCCTCGGCTCGTTCTCCACTCGTTTCACGGAACTCGTCGGTGAGTCGCCGTCGAGTTACCAGGCTCAGCGCCACGAGACGCTCCGGGTCGTCTCGCCCTGTCAGTTGATGGTGATGACCCGCCCGCGCAAGGGCGGCCGGCCCACGGGTAGAGAAGAGAGCAGTTTCGAAGAAGAGTCTGCGTACTCTGCGGATTACCCTTAACGCCATGACCGTTTCCCTCAGCACCGTTCACATCACCGTCGACGATCCCGAAGCCGCTCTCGTCTTCTACCGCGATGCCCTTGGACTCACCGTCACGCTTGACGTTTCAAACGACGGGTTCCGCTGGGTCACTCTCGGTTCCGACGCCCAGCCGGGCGTCAGTATCGTGCTCTCCCAACCCCACGGCGGGCGGTCCCCGGAGAACGGGGACGCCCTTGCCGCCTTGCTCGCAAAGGGCGAGCTATACCCCGCGCACTTCCGCTGCCAAGACCTTGACGCCACCTTCGAGAGAATTGCTCGCACGCCCGGGGTGGAGGTGCTCCAAGCGCCCACGTCCCAGCCGTGGGGCGTCCGTGACGCCGCCGTTCGCGACCCCGCCGGTAATCGGCTGCGGATCGAGCAAGCGTAGGGCCGGCACAGTGGCCCAGAGATCCCTCATTGTCGGACGAGCGTATGGTCGCCGAGCGTCAGTGCATCTCCACCGATGGCTGGGGCCCGTCGCCCAGTATGGTTGGCGGTTATGAGTTACTGCGTAGATTTCGTCAACGTCTCTCACGTGGGTCTGGAGTCGTCGCCGGTGGTGGCCGCGCTCGCCGGTCTTCGAGCGAACGAGGCCCGCTACTTCAAGAACAAGTACGACCACGTCTTCACGGTCGAACCTGCCGCCAAGGCCAAGAAAGAGATCGCCCTGGTGCACCACATCCTCAAGGAAGAACGGGGCATCGTCATCGAGTCGCCCGCGCTCGAGGCCACGACATTCCAGGTCGAGAATATCCGCTGGACCTACGTGTTCTACGAGAGCGGCCTCGCGGTCAACGTCCTGTACTCCCTCGACGAAGAGAATCCGAAAAGGGCGGTGGGATTCAAGTTGTCCGACGGCATGGACATTCCGGCCGAGCTGGGTTCCTTCAAGTTCGCACGTCAGAAGTCGAAACTGGCAGGAACCATCCGGGGATCGTATTTCATTATCAAGGGTGAATACTGAGCCGAGAGGACATACCGGTAGCTGGTACCCGCCCGTGTCCGTCCGGGCCTCCGCCCAGGTCGCGACACCATTCACGCTCTCGAACGCACGGCACGCGACGGGGACGACGGCGCAGCAAGAAGAGACGTGTGCCGGCAGTGACTCGATCCGTGCCACGAGGACGATGCCGACGAGGAAGGACAGACGCGACACGGTCGTAACTTGGCGGCGAGGCAACGTTTGACTACCACGTCGTGGCGGCCAAAACGAGAAGGCAGAACGAGCGACATTGAATGAGACATGAGCCATAACGTCGTACGGCGCATCCACGTGTCGGCCCGACGCCACGAGTGCGCAACCTCGCGGCGCTCAGACGTGGCGGAGACGGATTGCGCAGACACCGCAACGCCACGGCAGTGGGAAACGATCCACCACAGAATTGCGCGATACCCATCCAGCTACGGGCCCGTCAAATTACTCGGCGTATTCTCTTGAAGGAGCAGCGCCGTCGTCGGCGATGGCAACACGGGAGATACGGCGATGTCCCACTGGAGTACCGCGAGGATAATTGAGGCCCTGGCCGCCCTCGACCAGGCTTCGGTGACCGATGGTTTCGAGGAGGTCTCGACCGCGCACTACCGGCTCATTCGTTATCCGCAGAGACTGCTGTCGCCGACATTGCCCGCGGCGCAGGTCATATGGTCAAGTACGTCACTACCGCTCGACGTCGTGTTCGATGAGGTCGCAACATCGATTCGTGAGTGGGGACTCGATGCCGTGCATTGGTGGGTGACGAGCACAACCCGTCCGCCCGAGACCGAGACCTATCTGCTCGCTCGAGGAGGGGTTGTGAGCGATGCGATTCAGATCCTGGCTCGTGAACTCGACGTCGACTCAGAACTTGGTGACCCGTCAGATGGAATCAAGGTCGAACTCGTCCGCGACGAGCGATCACTTCGAGCCGCGATGGATGTCGAGACTCAGGGCTGGGGCAGAACGCCGTCTGACGATCAGGAGATGGTGGGCCGACTGGCCGAGGTCCTTGAGGACCTCGACTCGGCGACACGCTTTCAGTACGTGGCGTTCATCGAAGGAAGTCCAGTGGCAACTGGGTGCTGCAGAGTTGAGGGCGAAGTCGGGAGGCTGTACGGAGCGGTCACTTTGCCCGAGTTCCGATCACGTGGCGCCTACCAAGCCATCCTCGCTGCTCGACTACGACAGATCCACGACGTCGGCGCGACTATCGCTCTGACACGAGGACGACCCCTGACGTCGGGTCGCATCTTGGTGAAGTCCGGCTTCAGGGTTCACGGTGAGGAGAGGTGCTACCGGCTCGCGGTTAACTGACCAGCCGGTAGGACCGCAACGTCGCTGGCGACGTTGCGGGCCGTGAGGAAAATGCCGGGGATCAGAGACATCGCGCAAATAGATCGCTTCCGGAGGTCGCCCGAGGCGATGAAAGTCCTTGCAGGGGCGTCAAAGCCCAACCCCGCAAGCTCCAGGTCACAGCCGAGCGGGTGCTGGCCCAGATCCTCTCTCTCCAACCAACATATCCTGCGGCGGTCCCATTGGACACCCTCGGCGTGAACACGTCGGAGCTTCGGCGCCGATTGGATACGGAGAGACCCGACGCGTGGGTCCCCACGTCGACCAGCGAAGACGACGACGTTGGGCAGCCTAAAATACTGTGGCATCTGAGTTCTCGTCGCTGGAAGGACTACCGCCGTGGCCGACCCTGACCGTCGTGCTCCACTACTGAAGTCGTACGAGAACGCCGTCGTGATCGTGTCGGGGGTAGCACCGGAGCAGGTCGCCCTGCGAACTCCATGCCCCGGCTATGACGTGGCCGGTCTGATCGACCACTTGGTCGAGGCGGCCCACCGGGCGGCTGCGCTCGGTCGAGGCCAGACACCTCCGGCCGGCGACGATTCGCCCCACGTCGAACTGGCCGACGCACCCTCGCAACTACGGCGCGCCGCCGAGGAGGCGGCGCAGGCGTGGGGAGATGATTCTCAGCTATTGGCGTCGTTCATCATGCCCTGGGGTGAGGAGTACTCGGGTGCGACGTTAGTGAACATGTATCTCGCCGAACTAGCGGGCCATGCCTGGGACCTGGCGATGGCCACCGGGCAGCTCGCCAGGCTCGACCCCTCCCTCGCCGCGTCGGCACTCGACGGCGCGCGAGCAATGATCAAACCGCAGTACCGCGACATGGTGGCGAAGGGATCACCCTTCGGGGTGGAGATTGCGCCACCCCCGGACGCCGACGGCTGGGAACGTCTTGCCGCCTTCATGGGGCGCAACCCTCGTACGTCGCTGGACCAGTAGTGGCGAAGTCCCACCTATCCCATTGGTCTTAGTTAGAAAATTTGCTAACTATGGCCAATTTCCAATAGAAGTCCCATGGGATTCTCTTCAATCGCATCCCGCCGGCGGCGCGCCCAACGAAGCAGTGCATATCAAGAAGAACTTGCCCGTCTCCACCCCTTCGAGGACAACGCACGTGCGATAAATCTCTTACGGATGGGAGCGGTGGCCGTGGTAGGAGTCCCTGCTGTGAGCAAGGGTACGACGACGTCAGCGATTATGGCCTCGAGTTTGGGCATCATCCACTCTCGATGAATGCGCTCAGCAATGTGGCCCCTCCATTGGAAAAGACACTCTGGATATGGTTCAGCACTTCGACCGCCGCCGATTCTGAAGGAACTGCTCTGCCAGTCTGAACCATCTCGCAACCTAGCGAACCCTTGAAATTCACTTCAGGGTCTAGGTGATTGCGAAATGCTAAGACGCGACGCCAGGATCGTCCCAATATCGACGAAGTTGGTGAAGGAGTTCATCGGAAATCGTGGTCGCCATATCGTCCAGCACCATGGCGTCGAGGTCGGGTCGAAGTTGCTGGCCAATCGCGCGGACCACTCCGCGGAAAACGACACTGTCGAGCGGTGCCACCTCGTGGAAAACTGCGCCGTGAAATTGCGCTTCCCGTCGAAGATTGCCAACCTCGGGAGCGCTCTGGCCCGACATCAACTGAGTCACCCGATTTTGGAGGTCTGACAACTCGACATCAAGGTCAGTGAGGATATGGACGGCAGCGCCTTCTCCCTGTCGCACGAGTCCAAGAAGCATATGTTCGGGTCCGATGTAGGAGTGACGAAGTTGTAGCGCTTCGCGCAGCGACAATTCCAGTGCCTTCTTCGCGCCCGGAGTGAACGGTGGCGAACCAGAGGAGGCGTTCGTGATGGGTTCCACCAATCCTCTGACCTCTTCACGGACCGCCCCGTAAGTAACGCCCAGAGCGTCAAGCGCCCGGGCCGCTACGCCCTCGCCCTCGCGGATGAGACCGAGCAGGATGTGTTCAGTCCCGATGAAGGCGTGGTTAAGGTCGCGCGCCTCTTCCTGAGCGAGAACCAAAACTCGCCGGGCCCGGTCTGTGAATCTTTCGAACATGACTCTCCTCACTGCAAACTAGTGCCATTCGAGACAGCAGTTGTTGAGACCAATCAGTCGGGCAGAACCAACACGTCGGTTCAAAACTTTGTCACGTTGAGCCAACCCGAGTCCCAACTGACACGAGACCCTTCCGAGGTGTCACCTCGTGAATGGACATGAACATCTCCTCGGACTCTTGGACTCAACCGATCGACCAACCTAGCCTGGCATGAGTGAGACAACGCCAAACTTCGCCGAGTGGAGATTTATGCCGTGGATTCCTTGATTCCTGCTAAACAATTGGGCACTGCGGCGCAACTTTGTAAGATCCTTCGGCCCGCACCTCCTTCACTCATATGAACCTTTTGAGGCTCGCCCCATGTCATGAAGTGCGATCGCCCAGCGGTCGATCCAGTGGGCAGCGCGACCAGGGAACGAGGCATCATGCCAGTGCAACGCTCGAGGAGCTGACTCAAACGGTAGAGTCCAACTACAGCTCCAGACCCAGCGGTTGCGACGAGAGATTTACTACTCATTGCGATTAGGAGCGCTATGCAAAATTCGCCACTATGGCGCGGAGCATCGCCACAGCCAACATTCTTCGGCGCGAGCCGGAAACACATCGCGCATCGAAGCTACGTCCCAATTTCGAACGAAGTGCCGCGATGATTGGACCATCCTTTCGCTCTGCCGCTTCCGGGCCGTGCCAATGCAGTCGACATACTTGTGGGCACGCCTTCGGATGTCATTCCGGTGGAGTCGTTCGATTTAGTCGAAACTCACGATCAAACTTCAATTCCTCGGTAGTACTTTGTCGCGATTGCGCTGCTCCCCACACATCACAATCGCGTGCCGTATTCTTTCTCTAACTTGCGCAACCTAGAAACGTCATGTTCGCTCTCTTGTCGCAATAGGCAGCCCCAATAGTTTCCTCATGGAACCAGGTCCTTGATTGGATTCAACAACTTGGAGTCTTTGTATCACCATTCTCGAACTGAAAGGGGACGTCACAAGCGTTAATTACCCTCCATGAATGGTAAAGATGCAGGCTGTTTACTACCGCAGTTCCAAGGCGGTTCAGCCAGTGAATGAATTCATCGACTGACTTCCGCCCGCTGTGCAAGCCTCCCTTGACTTGCAAATTGACCGTCTCAATATGCTTAGTCCCGCTGACCCACGATTGCCATTTCCTCACAGCAGCCAAGTACGCGGAGAGTTGCGAGAACTCCGGTGCCACTACGGAAGGCGCCTCTTTCGAATCTTCTACCAACGTTCAGGGAACCTCTTTGTCTTGCTGCACATCATCGAGAAAGGAAAAATCAAGATTCCCAAAGGTGATGTCAGAATTGCCCAGGACCGATGGAGTGATTTCGTCGATCGAATGAATGCTCATCCGAAACGCCCGCCGCGAGCAGCAGGTCACGATGCCCCCTAATCCATTGATAGGAGTTAGCAAAATTGCTAACCTTCTCCCCATGCCCGCTAAAAGCCCAATCGGATCCTCCTCCGCTGAATCCAGCCGACGTCGCTCTCATCGAAGCAAGGCGTATCAAGCGGAGTTCGCCCGTCTCCAGCCTTTCGAGGA
>JARCRU010000114.1 GCA_029850535.1 Actinomycetota bacterium
TGAGTTCAGGGGTCTTTCACATCACCACCGCGTCGGTCGCACAGCGACCTCCGACCGCCTCATCTGGGGGTGGCCGAAAACTATCGGATTGGGTGGCCGGATTCGTCGGATTACGCAGTCAGCGCGAGAAACCCTCTAATGAGAGAGTCACGCCCCTGGCGTACGCTGAATGCGTGTACCACCGACGCTGTTTGACACATTGGTAGTTCTAAGTACCTTTGGCGCTGACGGGCAGGGAGAGCAATGACGGATCCGCTATCTGGCACCATCGAGTTGTACCAGTCCAGCGATGGCTCGGTTTCCATCGACGTGCGGACGGAAGACGACACGGTATGGGTGACACAGCAGCAGATGGCGACCCTGTTTAGCCGTGACCCAACAACGATCGGGCGTCACGTCAGGAACGCGCTCCGTGAGGAACTTACTGGTCTGGCAACTACTGCAGATTTTGCAGTAGTTCGAAATGAGGGCGGCCGATTAGTCGAGCGCAAAGTCGAGCACTACAACCTCGACATGGTGCTCTCGGTTGGCTACCGAGTCAAGTCCCCTGAGGGTATTCACTTCCGGCGCTGGGCGACCGGTGTCCTCAAGACCTACCTAGTCAAGGGGGTCGCCTTCAACGATCGACGTTTGGAACAACTTGGGTCGATTGTGCGGGTTCTGTCCCGATCGGACAATGAGCTCATTTCCGGGGTCGCCGACGTACTGGCTGGCTACATACCCGGACTACGGCTGCTTCGTGAGTACGACGATGGGTACATCGAAGTTTCCGAAGGCGAAGTTCCTCGATGGGAGCTCAGTCTTGCCGAGGCGAGAGCCGTTGTAGCCCGTGTTGCAGACGAATTCCCCGATGACATTCTGGTGGGCCTTGATCCCGAGAACAGACTGGACAGTTCCATCGCGACTCTCTATCAGAGTTTCGATGGACATGACATGTACCCGACTGTGGAATTGAAAGCTGCGAATTTGCTGTACCTCGTAGTGAAGGACCACCCGCTCAAAGATGGCAATAAGCGAAGCGCCGCGGCCCTCTTCGTCACATTCCTGGCACAGAACAAGATTCTCATCAATGCTGATGGCCAACCCAAGTTCGCTAACAACGCGCTGGCCGCTCTGACGCTCATGGTGGCCATGAGTGATCCGACGGAAAAGGAATTGATGGTGGCACTCATCACCAAAATGCTGGCAGTGAACTAGTCCCCTCACCGCTGCCGGTCGACTACGCCGACATGACTGGATGGCGACTAACGAAACGTTGCTGCACCGACGGTGCCCTTAGAATCAGAGTCCCCCACTGCTCAACTCAAGTCGCCGCTCGACACAGAGATAATCAAATTGGTATATAGGCGCCTCAGGCGGACCTGGAATTCAGGGGCCACGTGCATTCAGATTTCCAGCACAACCTCAGCACAACAATTGCTGGGAATGGTCGGGAATAGTGGGTGAACTCCCAACTCTACGATGGCCCTCGAACGAGGCCACTCACCAGTGATTGCAAGGAATTTACTGGGTTTCTGAGGAGGAATACGGCTCTTGTGACGTAACCGTGGGTCGTTTTTGTCTTTCAAAATAGTCGCACGCCGTTTCCTGTCTAAGTTTCTAGCGGTTGAAAGCAACGAAACCCTTGGAGGAAAACGACGTGCGAAATTCAAGACTATGGCGAATGCTGCTCGGTGTCGAAAAAACTGTGGTCGAGGACATCGACTTCGACGAAGAGAGCGAGGTTCTCGTGGCTTCAGTCCGACCCACGGGGTCGATGCGAAACCGCTGTGGCGTGTGTCAGCGACGTAGTCCCCGTTACGACACCGGCGCCGGGCGACGTCGGTGGCGGGCCCTGGACGCTGGGACGGTGCAGGTCTACTTGGAAGCCGATGCTCCGCGAGTGTCGTGTCGGACCCACGGGGTGACGGTGGCGGCGGTTCCCTGGGCCCGCCACCAGGTTGGTCACACTCATAACTTCGACGCGCAGGTCGCCTGGTTGGCCACCCAAACATCCAAGAGCGCCGTCACTGAACTCATGCGTATTGCGTGGCGCACGGTGGGGGCGATCATCACCCGGGTCTGGGATGGCGTCGAGAAGATCTACGACCAGTTCGCAGACCTGCGACGCATCGGCATCGACGCTGGTCTCCTACAAGCGCGGGCACAAGTATCTGACCGTGGTCGTCGACCACGACAGTGGTCGCCTCGTCTGGGCCGCTCCGGGCCGCGACAAGGCGACCCTCGCCACGTTCTTCGACGCGCTCGGGCCCGAACGGTCTGCTCTGATCACGCACGTTTCCGCAGATGGGGCCGAGTGGATCAGTCTCGTCGTCGCCGAGCGTTGTCCTAACGCGGTTCGTTGTGCGGACCCATTTCATGTGGTGAAGGTGCGCCACGAGGCGCTGCGTTACCGGGGGCGGGTGAGAGACCCGCCCCACCGGACTGTCGCAGCAGTCCGGTGAAGTTGAGGGCAGTCTGAGCGAGGAGATGCTCGCGAGGACGGGAAGCAGCCCTGACAAAGACGGGACGAGTCGGTACTACCAGACGACTCGGGTCCGGCAAGCAAGACAGAGAGGTGTAACGAAAGTGAATCAGTGGTTGAATCTGCTTAAGCGTGAAACCAACTCCAACCTGGTGGATATGGGTTGGGCCGCGGTGCGTACTGTCCCTGGGCGACCAGCGGGCATAACTCGAACGTCGGTTATTGATGTCGACGACGAGGCCACGACGAAAGCCTGCGGCGTAGTCGTGGCGAGACCGCAGCAGAAGAGCTGGACACCGATCCTGTCAACCGGAACGCAGTGAACGTGGGAACCGTCTCGATGTCGCCCTTCCCTTCGTGCTTCCCGCACGAAGGCGGGCAGGTCCATCGTCGACTGATGACACCGAGACGGGGCGGAGGATCCGTAGTAGTCCGAGGCCGGGAAAGCCGGTCACATGGCGAAGGGATCCAGCAGGACCGCAGTAGAGGTATTGACATGCCAGGAGGTCGCCGGTGAATACCGACGCACCATGGCCCACGCTTGATCAAGCGCAGGCCCGGGTACTGGGAATCCAAGCCAAACTGCACCAATGGGCGACGATGAGCCCCCAACGTCAGTTCAGTGACCTGTTCAACCTCGTCTGCGATCCCGCCTTCCTTACGGTGGCGTGGTCGCGGGTGCGGGGCAATCGTGGGGCACGATCGGCCGGGGTTGACGGCATTGCGCCGCGCGACCTCGACTCGGTCGCGGAGACGATTCTGTTCTTGCTGCGAGGCGATCTCAAAGCAAACAGGTTCTCACCGCTGGCCGTGCGTGAGCGGATGATTCCCAAGGCGAACGGGAAACTCCGTCGCCTGGGAATTCCCACCGCCACGGACCGCATCGTCCAAGCCAGCCTCAAACTGGTTCTCGAACCGATCTTCGAAGCGGACTTCAAGCCGTGTAGTTACGGCTTCCGCCCTCGTCGCCGGGCTCACGACGCGATTGCCGAGATTCACATGTTCGCCACCCAGGGTTACACCTGGGTGCTCGAAGGTGACATCACGGCGTGTTTCGACGAGATCGACCACACGGCCCTCATGGACCGGGTGCGACGTCGCGTTGGTGACAAGCGGGTCGTGGGACTGGTGAAGGCGTTCCTGCACGCCGGCGTCCTTTCGGAGGACGGCGTGACCAGGGACACCAAGAGCGGCACTCCCCAGGGCGGCATACTCTCGCCACTGCTGGCCAACATCGCACTCTCGGTGCTCGACGAACACTTCGTCGAGGCCTGGGAGCGCGACATGGCCACCCGCACTCAACGGGCCACGCGACGAAGTCACGGAGAAGCCACGTACCGACTGGTTCGTTACGCCGACGACTTCGTGATTTTGGTGCACGGCACCAAGGCGTACGCCGAAGGTTTGCGCGCAGGTGTCGAAGCAGTGCTCTCAACGGTGGGCCTTTCGCTCAACGAGGAGAAGACGAGGGTGTGCCACATCGACGAGGGATTTGACTTTCTCGGCTTTCGCATCCAGCGACAGGTCAAGAGAG
>JARCRU010000115.1 GCA_029850535.1 Actinomycetota bacterium
GCGCATCCGGAACGGTTCGTCCGCAAAGTTCCCACTCCACCGGCACTTCCTACAGCCGCGTGGATCAACCAACCGGTGAAGGAGGTTGCTGACTCACTGAATTGAATCAAGAACTGTCTCAAAAGACTTGACACGCGCCGCGGCGAAGGGGCCGACTACACCGCCGATGACGTAACCGGGCACGAGCAACAACGAGGCGTGAATGGGGCTGAGATGATGCACCCCCTGGAGGTACATCAACAGCATGAAGAGCACTGAGAAGTTCGCGAGACTCTGGAACATCGCGGCCAGCAACGATGGCGTCATGGTGGCGACGTGAAAGAGCGAGAAGTCCAACATCGGGTCGCTCGTGTGCCGCTCGATCTTCCAGAATGCGAGCAGCATCAGGGCTCCGACCAGAAAGAATCCGACGATGGTCTCGCTGAGCGGCTTGGTGATCAAGTCGACCATGCCCCACAGAATGCAGAAGAGTCCGACACCGATGCTTCCCATCCCCCACCAGTCCATTGTGCGACGCTCGCGTCCCGAGCGGTCCTTCAGGACTCTACGAGCCGTCGCTACCGCACCAAGGCCGATGGGGACATTGATCCAGAAGATCCAACGCCACGAGACATACGTGACGATGACCCCGCCTAGTACGACACCCAGCACCGCGCCGGTGTTGAAGCCGATGGCGTTGAAGCCGTACGCCCGGCCCCGCGTAGCTGGGGGAAAGGTGTCGGCGATGACGGCGCCTGAATTGGCCGCGATGAAGGCCCCGCCGACCCCCTGGAGCAACCGGAACACGATGAGTGAAAGTTCATTCCAGGCCAGCGCACAGGCGACAGAGCCGACGACAAAGATGACGAAGCCGGCCTCATACATCAGCACCCGACCAAACATGTCTCCCAGGCGTCCGACCTGCGTGGACACCAGCGTGATGACGAAAAGATATCCGATGATGACCCAGATGACCGAGGAAAGCCCAATGTGGAACGTGTGCTGGATCTCGGGCAGAGCCAGCACAACAATGGTCGTATCGACCGCGGTGATGAGAACTCCGACCACCACGACTAACAGCGCCAGATCGGGATGCTCTTTGTGACTTGATGAACCGCTCGCGACGCCAGTTTGCACTGGCTCGTTGGAGGTCAACGGCGCTTGCTCGCGGGCATCGGGGTACGACTCTTCAAAGTAGCGCTACCGTTCCACTCAGTTTCAATACAGGTCTACTTTGTTCCCGACGGACCGTCAAACGACCTCGAGGTCGTGAGCGTCCCCGTGAGCCCTACCGATCTACGCGAGACGGACCGAGCGCGAACTCGCCCCGGCTTACCAATTTCCCGTGTTTGCGAAGCGGGCCAGGCGCTCAATCCCGGCGAATGGACTGGCGCCTTCACGGAGCCATCGCAACGAGTCAGCGATCCGCTACTCGCGTCGTAAGGTGGAGCGACCCGAGTTTATGTCGGTTGTTGAACCTCATGGTTATCCACTCGAACGGTTGGTCCAGACTTGTTTCGATTGCCGCGCGCCCAAATCGTTGACGGAGTTCGGATCAGTTTGGGATGTTTGGTGAAAGGCAGCAATTCGTAAGGACGGATTTCTCTCCAACTTTCGCGGGATGAATCAGTCGTGGCGCCTATTTTGGGCAGATGGCTAACGATCCCCGGGCTCGATCAAATCGATCGCAAATCGGTCGCGTCGTCGCCGTCATCGTCATGGGGCTTGCGCTCTACATCGTGCTGCCCACGATGGTACGGGTTGTCTCATCGTGGCCCCGCCTCCTGACGCTCGAACCCTGGTGGTTACTTATCGCGCTGACTGCCGAAGGGGCGAGCTTCCTCTGTTCGATGGCGCTGCTTCGCCTCATCCTTCGAACTAAGAACTGGTTCTCGGTGATTACGTCGACGCTCGCTGGCAACGCCGTGACCAACACGTTGCCGGGCGGGGACGCGGTCGGCGCTAGCGTCCAGTTCCGCATGCTCGCCACGGCCGGCATCGATTCGGTCCAGGCGGCGAGCAGTCTCGCGGTCACTTCGATCATCGGTATCGCCGGTCTCCTCTCGTTACCAATCTTCGCGTTACCGGTCGTCTTCGGGGGTGTCTCGACTAGTCCCGGACTGGTCCGCGCGGGCGAGCTCGGCGTCATCGGCTTCATCCTCATCATGGTGCTCGGCGTGGTGCTGCTCACCACCAATCGCACCCTGGTCCTCACCGGCCGCGCGGCCCAATGGCTGTTGAACAAGATCCCGCGCCGTAAGCCCACTGCCAACCTGCCCGACCGGCTCGTCAACGAACGTGACCTCGTGCGCAATGACCTCGGCCGGAACTGGTGGAAGGCGGTGCTGCTGGTCGCTGGTCGAATCGGGCTCGACTACTTCAGCCTTTTGGCGGCGCTGCGCGCGACCGGAGCGCGACCTAACCCGCCGCTCGTCCTGCTCGCCTACGCCGCGACAGCGGTGATCGCCCTGCTTCCGCTCACGCCCGGCGGACTCGGCATCGTCGAGGCGAGCCTCAGCGGACTCCTGGTCCTCGCCAACGTCCCCAGCGCCAGCGCGGTCGTGGCGACCCTCGCCTTCCGAGTCGGTTCGTACTGGTTACCGACCGTCGCGGGCGGCGTCTGCTGGATACTCTTCCGTCGCCGCTACGGACCGTTGACGGTGGACGAACGGACCCGCTGAGCGATCACAAACCTCGTTGGGCGACTGTCTCGCGTCGGTGGGAACGCACGGCGACGCCATCGTTGACCGCACCGAGTGCAATCTCAGGAGTCGGATTGAGGTAATCGTGTGGTGTTCCATTCGAAGGAGGATCAACGGCATTCGTCGGCGACCAGTCCGTATGCGAAGGCTCACCTCGTTTGAGACAACATCCTCCGAGCTCCTCGCCTCCAACGTTCCGGACACGATTCAAACGATCACCGGACCGCACGACCGCCTGAAGGGATGACCTGGCGCGGCAGCGGATCGGCGAATGCCTCGCGACTCCTCCTAATGAGCTCTTGTAACGCGGGGCTCCTCGACGCCTTCCAAATTAGTGCCAGCCCCACGGTCGACACAATGTCGTCAATGACGAGCGCCTTCAGTCGCCCCTCGTGCAGGACGGCCATCGACTCAGTCAATATGGCCACCCCAAGACCGCGCGCCGCGAGGTCTGCCACGGCGTCCGGTGCACTGGCCTGCAAGACAATATTCGGTACAATGCCCGTCGCCTCGCAGGCTTGGTTGAACAGCGCTCGAGGCGCCGTTCCGTCGGGCATGCACACGATCGCATAGCCGCTGACGTCTCTAAGAAGGGTATGGTCCTTCGCGGCCAACGGGTGCTCGAATGGAACCGCCGCGACGAGGCGTTCGCTGGAGATCGCCATGGCACCCAATCCAGTCGGTGGCTCGCCGGAAGTTCCAACCAGGGCCAGATCCAATTCGCCCGCGCGAACACGCTCGGCGAGGGGACCGGAGTTGTCTTCCACCAAGGAGATGTCGATGCCCGGGTGAGCGACGTGAAACGCAGCCAGGGTGTCAAAGAGACCCTGAACGGTGCAGCCCGTGATCATGCCAACGGTGAGTCGTCCCTGGATGAGCCCCGTCACTTCATTGACGGCCTGACGTAGTGCCTCCACCGAGTCAAGCACCAAGCGAGCCCGTTCGAGCGCGATGTTTCCCGCTGCAGTCAACGAGACTGCGCGTCCGGAACGGTCGAACAAGTCCGCGCCCAAATCGAGTTCGAGTTTGCGGATCTGAGCGCTGACGCCCGATTGACTGATGTGCACACGCTCCGCCGCGCGGGTGAAGTTCGACTCCTCGGCCACCGCGATGAAGTATTCCAGCTGTTTGAGCTCCATAACTGAGGATTCTAAGAACTAGAAGAACTATCTGTTGGACTTCTAGATGGGAACGGCCCAGACTGGGAGACGCCAGCCCACACCGTACGAAAGAACCATGATGTCGAGTAACGAAAAAGCCCTCCGTCCAGAAGATCTCACCCGCCTGTTCGTGGAGCGCGCCAACGATCGCGACGCAGCCGGCGTGGCCGAGCTCTACGAAGTTCACGCCGTGATGGCCTATCCGCCCGGCCACGTGACCGAAGGACGCGACGCAATCCGAGCCCTGTGGGAGAAGGTCCTCGCGAGCGGACCGTGCTTCGAGCAAGAAACTCCGCTCCCGACACTCGTGAGTGGCGACATCGCACTGACCTCCACCCCGCCGAAGGATGGCGCGGGTGCCCGAGCCCAAGTGATTCGACGACAGGCGGACGGCACGTGGCTGCGTCTCCTCGACCAACCGGAGTTCGTGTCACTGACGAGAGTGGTGGGAACGTGACTGGTGACCAGCGATCTGTTGCATCCTCAACACAGCGCGCCCGAATACTCTCGATCTGCTCGTCGCTCCCAGGGACTGAACGCACCTACCCTTTTCGGCCCACTACCACGGTCTTCAAGATCTCGGGGAAGATGTACGCCGCGCTCGGTGAACTCGAAGAGCCCAATCAGCTGACCTTGAAGTGTGACCCCGATTACGGCGCACTGCCGATTCAGCAGTTCGACCACATCACGCCGGGCTACCACATGAACAAACATCACTGGATAACGGTCCTCCTGGACGCGTCGGTGCCGAGCGATCTCCTAGAAGAACTGATCGTTGATTCGTACGAACTCGTCGTGTCCACCATCACGATCGACCAGCGACCCTCGACGGTTCTCAAAGACGTGGCGATTGACTGATTCGCCCCCGATGGGAATCCGACACTGCACGCACGGCTTCAATCTGGTGCACCGGTAACGGGTGACGAACGACACTCGGAGCCGCCAATGACGCCGACAGGTATCGACCCCGCGACCGTCTGGATTACAAGGCGCCCCCAACGCTTCGTCGCTTGCCCCCAAACGATCACGGGGCCGTCTCGACGACTCGGGTGTCCACTTCGCGAAGTGGCTCTTGCTCGAACCAGTGGCCCGCGTCCCACGTGGCCCCGTAAGAGATTGGTTTACGTATTCAATCATTAATTTAGGTTCATGCGAGTTTTGATCGACGTCAACGGAGTGAAAGTGGTCAATCTCGCGTCAAGTGGTCCAGCGTGATGTCCGACGGCTCGTCACTACCGCCACCGCGTTGGACGCTGCGAGCTAAATTGCTCGGCGCGTTGAGCGTGCTCGTGCTCGTCGGAGTGCTCGTCGAGTCGACGAAGCCGGGCGCGTCGATTCCGGCGACGACGACGTCAGGTCCGGTAACCACCTCGATTAAGTTCCACCATCCCACGACCACGGTGACCACGAGTCCGGCGTTCACCACGCCTTCGGCCACCCTGAACCAGCGATCGCACGGCTGCGGGTTGGCGCTGTCGCCACCTCGTGGCACGGTCGCCATCAGCACTATCGGACACTGCAGCGTCCTCGAGATCGGTGACTCGTTGGGCACGGACTTGGGCTGGGGACTCGCGCGTGAACTGGCCTCGACGAGCACGTTCAGGCTCCACCTCATGGACCAGTCCTCGACGGGTCTGGCCGCCACGTGGTTCTACAACTGGCCCCGTGAGGAGCGGTCCCTGCTCGCCCGCTACCACCCCAACCTGCTCATCGTCTGCCTCGGTGGTAATGACCAGCAGGGCATCCGATTCGACGGGCGCTCGTACGACTTCAACACGCCCCAGTGGCGATCTCGGTACGCCGAATTGATTAGACAGGTCGATGCTCTCGCCACCCGAGCCGGTAGTTACGTCCTCTGGGTCGGACTACCGACCATGGCGCCAGCCACGTATCGCGCGGGGGTGATCGCGCTCAATTCGCTCTACCAACGCGTCGCCCGCGCCGTGCCCGGCGTCACGTACCTTTCGACGTGGAGCCTCTTCACCAACGCCCGGGGGCGCTATCGCGCCAGCGCGCCCGTGAACCGCGCGAACGCCGTGCTGCGAGCACCGGACGGTATCCACTTCAGCACCATCGGCGGCGACGTCTTCGCCTCGTTCGTGGCCAACGAGATCGCGTCGATCTACCACGTGACCCTCCACCTCGACCAGCCGGCCTTCATCACCCAGTGATCAATTCGTGACGCCATCACGAGACGTGCGCGAGCCGGCCGATCAGGAGCGTCGTGTCCCAAGAGAGCACCAGACAAACCACCAGCAGCAGGACCGTCGCCCAGGGGTCTCGACCGAGATGGCTCGATCGACGGATTGGATTCTCGACGAAGTGGTAGGAGACAACCGCGCAGGCGGCCGCGCCGGCGACTTCAACGATGCGGGCCAGTGGCGACGCGATCGGGTGCACGAGCTGTAAGGGCAACATCAACCACACGAAGTGCCACAGGTAGAGCGAGTACGAGATGTCCCCCACGTAGCGCAGGGGTCGCCACGACAGCCACGTGGCGGGTGCCACGCGCGCACTCGACTGGCCCGTCCAGAGCAAGATCGCGCTGGCCCCGCTGGGCCACCACGCGAGCACCCCCGGGTAGGTGCTGTACGCGTTCAGGCGAAGGGCCGCGACGGCGATCGCCACCAGCGCCAACGATGCACCGATGGAGTTCGCGAGCGGGGTCCGTCGGGCCCACGCGGCGGGGATCACGGCGACGAGCCCCCCGAGCGCGAACTGCCAGAACCGGGTGAAGGGTGAGTAGTAGGCGACCACGGGATTCACCGCCGTCACGTGATACGACCACCATCCCGATGCCACCACGGCGACGATGAGAAACCCGGCCAAGATCCGCGTACGAATCCGTGGCGATGCGACGCGCAGGATCGAGAAGACGATCAGCGGGTACACGAGGTAGAACTGCTCCTCGACCGCGAGCGACCAGTAGTGCGTGACGAGCGATGGCGCGAGGCCCGGAATGAAGTAGTTGCTACCAGTGTTGATGAGCCTGAAGTTCGCCCCAAAGAGCGCGGCCCATCGGACGTCGCCGAGCAGTTGGGGGGCGAAGTTGGCGCCGAGCAGCGCGTAGGCCGCCATCACGGTCACCACCAGGGTCACGGTCGCCGCGGGCACGATGCGCCGAATACGACGAACGTAGAAGTGCGCGAGATTTTGACGAACGCCGCGAACGGGTTGACGAATGAGCAGCCTCGTGATCACGAAGCCGCTGATGACGAAGAACACGTCGACGCCGATGTAGCCACCCTCGAAACCGGGCACCGAGGCGTGTACCAAGATGACCAGGATCACGGCGATGGCGCGCATTCCTTGGATGTCGGGCCGAAACGTCGGAGTTTCGCTTCGGGGTGATTCAATCGTTTCGGCCTTCAGGCTGCTCTCCTCACGTTGCGAGCCTTGCGCCACCCCGTCGAGAGTAGCCTCGCCGTCCGGGCAACCGCGAAGAGGATGTTCAGCCGACGTAGCCCGCTTTGCGCAGGAACCGCTGGAGCGCCGCGACGAACTTCTGGCCACTCGGGTTGATCGGACTCAGCGCGCTGTTGAGGTGGCCCGCTCGGGCTTGGGTCGCGAGGAAGTTGGATACTGCGACGGAGTGGCCGAGCAGGTCTTCGTCCGCGGCCCAGGCCGCGACGAGGCCGACCGTATCTTGATAGTGAGAACTGGCTTGCGCCTTGAAGTCGCTCATCCACTGCGCCGCGTCGCGCGCGATCAACTGGGGGAATGACCGGGTGACGTTTCGAAACGAGTTGTGCGCGACGCTGAGTATCTCGATCGGTAAGCCGGAGGCGGCGTAGTCGGTGAACTCGTACGCGAACCGGTCGTCGGCACTCACGAAATCGTACGTTCCCCTGGGGCCGATCCTCGCGAGATTGACCGATGGGTCACCGAAATTGTGTTCGACCATGTGGACCCTACGCGCGTTGGACTGGAATGAAAAGGTGAACGCTTGCTCAATCGTGCAACAGTGGGCGCCGCCGCTGTAGAGATCGAGGACGACGCTGAGCGGACCGTGTTGCTGCAGACGGACGAGGTGCAGCAACGTTGAGGCCGGCGCGATGAGATTTGGTGCGCAGTTCTCGCCACACCACTTCGAATGAACCGGACGGTCGTAGAACACCTGGCCGTTCTGGCTGAGGGTCAGGTGCAGGTACCTCGGGAGCGGCAGCGATCCTTGGTAGGTGAACGTGGCCGTCAGGCCACCGGCGGATACCGTTCGCGTCGCGGCGTCAGCGAGCGAGGACGATCCGAGCAGTGACGCGACGACGACGGTGATGGCGACAAGTCGGCGGCGAACAGCCAACTGCCTGGATAACGGTAGTCTCGTATCGACACGGTGCATCACGCAATTCTCCACGTTCATCAGCCACGTCACGCCGATGGGCGTGACGACCAGCCAGGTCGCTAGGAGCTCGCGGCACCACATCGTGAACACTGCCATCACGCTGCGGCGGGGTCGCTCGCTCGCCCCTAACTCCTGGGAATCCAGGATGCACCATTTTGCGCCCACGTGCTGGTCACCTCGCGACGAATTCGCACGCCCGTTGCGACCGAGTGATCTTTAGTGAGTCCACTCATGCCGCACTCCTCACGGAGTTGTTCGGCTCGACTAACGCCGGGCTTCCCTTTCGCGTGTCTTCGCCAGCCGCTGAGTGAGACTCAGTCTGATGCTCGGCTCCAC
>JARCRU010000116.1 GCA_029850535.1 Actinomycetota bacterium
CCAACCCAACGGGGTTCTCTGGTACAAGCCGCGACTGGCGTCGCGCACCATGTACCTGACCTCACAATTGCAACCGTCGGCACTGGCAGAACTGAAGGCGACGATCTCTGAGCCGTCGGTGCACTCGGCGTGGAATTACGCTGGCTACCTGCACGGACTGTGGGCGGCGAGTCAGCCCTCCTCGGGTGCGACCACGACGTCGACAACGACAACCACGACGTCGACAACGACAACGACAACCGTTCACCCGACGACGTCAACCACGGTGAAGGGATAGCAATGTCGCGACGACTCTCGATGCTCGCCTCCTTCATCCTCCTGCTGTTCGTGGTGGTGGCGGGCCAGTCGGCCTACGTGCAGTATTTTCACGCCTCGGCGCTCGCCCAGTCGGCCGAGAATCCGCGCAACAACACGGTCAGCTCCTCTCAGCCACGAGGTCAGATCCTCGCCGCCGACGGAACGATTCTTGCGGACTCTTTGCCCGTGGGCACCTCGGGCACGGTCTTTCAGCGCGAGTACCCCCTGGGTTCGCTCACGGCTGGCGTGGTGGGATTTGTGGCCCCCGCCCTGGCGGGGGCCACGTGGGGCCTCGAGGAGCAGTACAACAGCGAACTCACCGCACACACCCAGCCGGCTCAGAACTTCGAACAAGTGTTGGCGCCCACGACCTCCGCGGATAACGTTCAAACCACGATATACCCCGCTTTGCAGAAGATTGCGCAGGTAGCCATGGGTGGTCAGGACGGAGCGGCGGTCGTTATCCAACCCCAGACGGGGGCGATCATGGGGATGTATTCGAATCCGACCTACGAACCCGAGTACCTCGCGTCGCCCAGTTACAGCACTGCTCTGTCGTATTACAACAAGTACGCCAAGAACAACGCCAACGGTTTCCCACCGCTCGGGTTGGTGGCGACCCAGCAGATCTTTCCGCCCGGTTCGACCTTCAAGGTCGTGACGACGGCGGCGGCGACCGTCTACCAGCCGTCGCTGTTGACCAAGGTCTACCCGAGTAACACCAATTTCTATCTGCCGCCCCAGACCAACCACAAGATTTTTAACAGTGGCTTTTCGAACTGCGGAGGGACCGTGCAGCAGATGTTGCCGGTCTCGTGCGACCCGGGCTACGCCCATCTCGGTGTGGATCTCGGCGCAGTCGCCCTGAGCAAGGAGGCCAACGCCTTCGGCTACAACTCCTCACCACCCATCGATCTGCCGAGCGGTCGCCCCATCGTCTCCAACGCCTATTTCCCTTCAGCGGCCAGCCTCAAGTACAACGTCCCCTTCGTGGCCTATTCGGCCATTGGCCAGGGCAATGTCCGCTCCACCACCCTGGAACAGGCGCTGGTCGCCGCGGGCATCGCCGATGGGGGGACCATTATGACCCCGCACTTGATGGCCGCGATTATCGGACCTGATGGATCGCTTATTCGTAAGTACGCTGACTCGGTGTGGAAGAAGCCTTTGACGAAGGCGCAGGCCAGCATCATCGTGCCCCTGATGAGAAACGTGGTGGTCAACGGTACGGCGTCGGGGATCTTCCTCCCCCAGGACCAGGTGGCCGCCAAGACGGGTACCGCACAGGAGCGCAATCTCACCCAGACCGACGACTGGATGATCGCCTTCGCCCCGGCGTCACATCCGACGGTGGCCGTGGCGGTCATGATGCCGTACCAACCGAAGTCGAACTTCGGTGCGACGGTGGCGGGACCGATTATCAAGTGTCTCATTGAGGGGGCCCTGGCTATTCAGGCCGGACAACCAGCGACGGGTACCTCGAGCACGTGCCCCAGTTAGTTAAGAACGCGATGAGAGCCCGAGCCGAAGGCGTAGGCTAACAGGGGTATGGAGCCCGTCGCGGACGCCCGCCTTTATAATCATCGCTATCAGGTGACTCACCTCATCGCGCGTGGCGGCATGGCGATGGTCTATCGCGCCCAGGATCTACTCCTCAACCGGCCCGTCGCCCTGAAGATTCTCTACCCCGAGTTGAGCGCGGACCCGCTGTTCGTCGAGCGCTTCCGCCGCGAAGCCCAGGCCGCCGCCAAACTCTCGCACCCCAATATCGTCCCCGTGTTCGACTGGGGTGAGGACGAGGGCACCTACTTCATCGTCATGGAACTTGTCGAGGGGCGTTCACTCGCCGAAGTCTTGCGCGGCGGTGCAACGTTGACAGCCTCGCGCACCGCGCAACTGGCCGCGCAGGTCGCCGCCGCGTTGAACTACGCGCACCGTAACGGTATGGTCCACCGCGACGTCAAGCCCGGCAACATCTTGATCACCACCGACGCTCAGGTGAAGGTCACCGACTTCGGTATCGCTCAGGCGATGTCGAGCGAGGACCACCTCGCCGAGGATGGTCTCGTCATGGGTACCGCCACTTATTTCTCACCCGAACAGGCTGAGGGGGCGGCGGTCGACGGACGCTCCGACATCTACGCGCTCGGTGTCGTCATGTACGAGATGCTCGTGGGGCGACCTCCCTTCATTGGCGACACTCCGTTGGAGGTGTCGACACAACACGTGCACGGCGTCGTCACCCCCCCGACCCAGATCGTTCCCACCGTGCCACGCGATCTCGAAGCCATCGTCATGAAGTCGCTCTCACGCTCACCCGAGCAGCGTTACCCTACGGCCGACGAGTTGCGAGCGGACCTGTTGCGATTCGTCGATGGTCAGCCGGTACACGCCGCGGGCGCCGTGGGGGCGTTCTTCGGCAATGATTCCACGCAGATGGTGCAGAAGGTCGACGCGGGCGAACGCACGCAGGCGGTTCCCGTCCTACCTGGTCCACGCCGCGATATCAAGGTCCGCCGCCGCCGCTCCAAGGGTCCACTCGTCGCGGGGATACTTTCCGTGGTCATTATCGCTGGCGTGGTGGCGTACTTCTCGCTCTCGGGCAAGAGCGGCCTTTCGATTATGCCCTCGTTGGCGGGTAAGGACGTCGCCGCCGCGACCTTGACACTGACCAACGGCGGAATCGGCACGACCAGTATCTCGCAGTCCCAGATCAACTCCGCGACCGTCCCCCTGGGCAAGATCGTGAAGACCTCGCCCGCGGCGGGGACCAAGATTACTTCGAGTTCCTCCATCGTGCTCTACGTCTCCAAGGGCAAATTGATCCCGCCGGTGGTCATTCCCTCGGTAGCCAATCAGTCGGTCCAATCGGCGGAGCTGGCCCTGAAGAACGTGAATCTCAATTTCACCGTCCAGAACGTCACGTCGTCGTGCACCGCCCAACGCGCGCCCAACGTCGTGCTGTGCACGTCGCCGGTCGCCGGTACGTCGGTGAAGCAGCAATCACTCGTCGTGCTCTACGTGTTGCCTCAGAACGGAGCCTTCTCGGTTCCCAAGGTGTCGGGTGACACGACGATCCAGGCGAGTAACTCCTTGGGTTCGTATCAGTTGACGGTGAGCGGCACCCCGACGACACACTGTTCGAACACCGTGGCCTCGGGACTGGTCCTGGGCACGAACCCGGCCGCCGGCGCCCAGGTGACGTCGGGGACCACCATTCAACTCATCACCTCCTCGGGCGGCTGTCCGGCGACGGTGCCGTATCTCACGGGAAGGTTGAATACCACGGCCCAAACGCTGCTAGAGGGTGCCGGCTTCGTCGTGGTGGAGGATGTCGCGCCGGCGAACCTGTGCACCTCGGCCCAAGTCGGTGAAGTCGTGACCCAGAGCGTGCACCCTGGTTTCTCGGCCCCCTACGGATCGACGATCACGATCCAGTACTGCCAGAGTGTGACCACCACCACGACACCGGCGCCCACGGGATCGACGGGGGTGACGGGGGTGACGGGAATAACCGGCGCCACTGGCGCCACGGCGACCACCACGACCACCACGACCACGACGACCGGCGGTTGAAGCCACCCGTTGGCTATCATCGCTCTCATGGCTAAATCTGGATCGAAGAAGGCGGCGAAGACGGTCGGACGTTACGTCGAACCCCACGTACGGGGTCGCGTGACCGTGAAGCACGAGGTCTCTGAGGATCACTCGCCGCACTGGTTCGGTTGGCTCTTGCTCGACCTCATGCTCTTCGGCGTCTTGGTCATCACGCTCAACTACTTGCAGGTGCTCCCGGGTTCCACCTCCTCGTGGTACCTCTTGTTGGGACTGGCGTCACTCTTTGGCGCGTTCTACCTCGCCACTCGTTACCGCTGAGCGGCCCTAAATGTGGTCGGCCGGAATCTGTCCGAGACGACCCGCCTGGTAGTCCTCGAAGGCTTGCTGTAACTCGGCCTTCGTGTTCATCACGAAGGGGCCGTAGGCCGCAACGGGTTCGCCAATGGCCTCGCCACCGAGGATGAGGACTTCGAAGGCCCGCGTGCGCGAATCCTGCTGGTCGTTCGCGGAGAGAACGAGGACGTCACCGTCGACGTGAACCGCCATCTGACCCACGCCGATGGCGTGGTGTTCCGTGCCGACGCTGCCCTGGCCCACCAGCACGTAGGTCAACGCATTGAACTGGGGGTTCCAGGGTAGGACCAGGTGGCTGCCCGGCAACAACGAGGCGTGAACCAGGGTGATCGCGGTGTGCGTCGAACCCGGCCCCGCGAGTTCGCCGAGGGAACCCGCGATGACGCGAATGATGGCGTCACCGTTCTCGTTGGTGGCCAGAGCGACTTCGCGTGCTCCGATGTCCTGGTAGCGCGGGTTGGTCATCTTGAGCTTGGCGGGTAGGTTCACCCACAATTGGATGCCGTGAAAGAGACCGCCGCTGTCGATCATGGCGTCCGGCGGACGCTCGATGTGCAAGATACCTGCTCCGGCGGTCATCCACTGAGTGGCGCCATCTTGGATGACACCACCGCCGCCGATGGAGTCCTGGTGCAGGAAGGTCCCTTCCATCATGTACGTCACGGTCTCGAACCCACGGTGCGGGTGCCAGGGGGTGCCCTTGGGCTCACCCGGGCCGTAATCGACCTCGCCCATCTGATCCATGTGGATGAAGGGGTCGAGATCGCTCAGATCGACCCCCGCGAAGGCTCGTCGCACAGGGAAACCCTCGCCCTCGAGTCCGCGTGGTGCGGTGGTGATGGACTTGACCCGTCGTGGACGGTCCGAGGCCGACGCGGCGACGAATTTAGGCAGTTCTAAGGGGTTTTCTACGGAGATAGCCGGCATGCGATCAGCCTAATGCGAAGTCTCGATTTCGCATTCTCTGGGCGCGAGCGAGCGCGAGGACACCGACGACGATGAAGAGACTGAAGAGCAGGGCCACGTTACCCGGCCCCCAGTTGAGCCCACCGCGGGCGTGAGAGACGCCGAGCCAGTCGGCGTAGGAGGCGCCGAGTGGTCGAGTCAGCACGTAACTGATCCAGAACGTTGCGACGGAGTTAGCCCCCGCGACACGATAGGCCACACCCGGCAGCACGATGAGCCCGGTGAATATTACGCCGGAGGCGAAGTAGCCCAGGTGCAGGTCCACCGCGGTCAAGTCACCCGTCGCGGTTCCGAGGGCGAAGGTGGTGGTGACGGTGAGCCAGTAGAACAGTTCGCGTCGCGGTGTGGTGATCGAGTGGATCGACAGCGTCCCCTCGACACGATGCCACAGCAGGAAGATAGCGGCGAGAACCACGGCGAACACCGCGGTGGACACCGAGTAGGCAATACCGAAACCGACGTGGGCAACGTCGGCGCACATCGTGCCAAAGACGCTGACCATGACCACGCTGAACCAGTAGGGCAGGGTCTGGTAGCGAGGACGCGAGAACTGCCACCAGAGGCTCGCGAGGAAGACGAGGCCGGCCATGATGACGACGAGGGGCGGTGAGAAGTGGTGGACGAAGAAGTCTGACGTCGCCTCGCCCATAGCGGTGGTGAGCAGTTTGATTCCCCAGAAGCCCACGCCAATCGTCGGGACTTTGGACGCA
>JARCRU010000117.1 GCA_029850535.1 Actinomycetota bacterium
AAGCTGCGCTGCGTCATCCAACGTGTGCAATGTCGAGATCTATACGACATCTTCCGGCTCGTAGAAGACATGGGGGTGTCTCTCATTGAAGTGCGCCCGCTGTTCGAGCGGAAGGCGACAGCAAAGAGTCTCGATCCTGCAACGTTCGCTGTTAAGTTCGCTGATCGGCTTGATAGATACAAAGGCCGATGGAGTCGTGAGATGTCCGATCATCTTGCCGAGCCGCCACGGTTCGACGAGGTGGTGCGTGTTGTTCGTCGGCATCTGCGAACTGCTGGACTTCTTTCGAACTGAACGCGCACCTCCGCCAGGACCTCCAGGCGTGAACAAATCTGGCTATCCAATTCTTTGGGAGGTAACCGAGGTTCGAAAACACGTCCACATCCCTTCGAATTCCAGCACAACCTCAGCACAACAATCACCGGGAATGGTCGGGAATAGTGGGGAATATCTCATATCTCTGATGACTTTCGAACTAGGTCATTCACCAGTAAATGAAAGGAATTTACTGGGTTTCAGAGGAAGAAGGCGAGTCCCATGATTCGGTTTAGGAAACCGATGCTCTATCCCCTGAGCTACGAGGGCATTACTGGGTTTTCGAGCCCCATGCCGTAGTTTCCAGCACAACCTCAGCACAACATTTCAGGAATAACTACTCACTACGCCCGACTACTCCCCACTATTCAAGCACGTGGCCAGTGCACGACGAATTTCGCATCCTGTTGATCTGACCCCTCCAATCTGGACCTCAAAGTCACAACCATCGACGATCGAGATTGAAACTTCAAAGCCGTCGATTAACTGGCTCAGTCACTCGTTCAAAATGAAAACTTTGTTCACCGGCTCTGTCAGTGTCAGCAGGCTCACGCCACTGCTGATGACTCATTCGACAACCTGAACATTCGCCGGGTTTCTTAGTCAGAGACTACGACTCTCCACACGAGCGACACCGATACTCTGGCGATCGGCGTCAACTTCGAAGGTGGAGGTAATCGCAAACGGATTAGGCACCTACCGACTCGAGGGCGGTCACAATCGCAGCGTCGAGTGCGGCGAGGGCGGGGGGGAACGTTCCTCGCATGTTGTTGACCAGTTCCGCAACGCTCTCAGGCGGGCGTCGCCGGTTCGCGATGGCGACGAATACATCGCGGACGGCAGCCGGGTTCAGAGACACCAGGTGTTCAACGAACACGTCGGCACTCTGGGCCTCGACGCCGTAAGGCTCACAGTCCTCAGGCAAGAAGTGCTTCAAGTTGTTCGTGACAATGGTGGGAGCGCCGATGAAGACGGCGGCGGCCACGACGTGACGATCGCCAGGGTGATTGGACATAGTTGTCTCTAGACCCGACGGAACTTCAATCAGAGCGTCGGGGATGGCTTCATTCATCGCGTCAAAGCGCAGTCGGAGCTGAGCGGGGTCGATGCCGGGACGAACCTTGAGAATGTTGCGCTCGGCTCCGTCCAAGATCTCTTTAGTCCAGTGAGGGCGGAACATGCCGGCGTGACCCAGGGACATCAAAAGGTCCGTGGAGTTGATGCCGAACACGACGTCGGAGTCCAAGATGACGGGAAAGACGGCCACTGAGCCGTTAGTCCGGAAGGTCTAACTGCTCAGAGACTTCGTGAATCTTGGTCATGGCCTCGTGGAACTGGTTGTTACGCGCCTCACGGAACTTCAAGACGTCATCTAAGTACACGCGTCGATGCGTGCCCACTTTATGGAACGCCATCTCACCGGCTTCGAGCATCTTGACGACGTGAGGCCGCGAGACGTTGAGTAACTCGGCGGTCTCTGCAGTGGTGAGCTCAGCGCCCAGGGGCACAACGGTGACCCCACTGCCACTCTCGAGGATTCCTACGACCGTCACGAGTAGATCGTAGAGAGCGGCCGGGAGCACCTTCGTGGAGCCGTCAGCGCCCACTAGGGACGCCGATTGGTGGCGGCGGGTGTGACCGGGACGCAACTGCAGCATGTCAGCCAACTCGTGAGCCTCGCTGCGCGAAACCACCCGTGGCAAAATCTCCTTCACGACAGTCATAAAACTCCCCTCTCTTCGATTGACACTCTACTGGTCAAACGAAATAAACGCAACACGAATGAAATGCCCACATACCAAGTAAGGCGCCGTAATTTCGCACAACATCGGTGGGCGCTGAGGTGAACCTTGTTCCACAAGATGCGAATCAGATTACGCACAGACACCAGGACAATCACCGACTCAAACTCGCGGTTCAGTCAAAGTAATTCTTCGCCAGGTTGGATATAACGGGTCTAAGGTGCGACATCGGCGCCGGGAAGCCGGACGGTGAAACGTGCACCGGGTTTTGCATCGGTGACCTCGACCGTTCCACCGTGGGCCGTGATGATCTCGTAGACGATGGCAAGGCCCAGTCCGCTTCCACCACTCGAGCGAGCTCTCGAACTGTCAACCCTGACGAACCTTTCGAAGATTCGACCGCGATCCTCAGCCCTTACACCGGGGCCATCATCGCTGACCTCGAGAATGGCGCCTTGAGGATCCTGGCTCAACTTGACGTTCACTCGTTGACGGGCGTGGCGAACTGCATTGTCGAGCAAATTCCTCGTTGCTCTTCCGAGTTGCTCGGGGTCGCCCGCGATGCGCGCACCCGATACAGACGACGCGTCGATGACGAGTGGGGCGATTCGCTGCAGTCGTGTGCACTCTCGCAGTACCAATTCGTCGAGATCGACACTGCTGGCGCTCCAGTTAGTTGTTCGCTCGTCCGACCGCGCGAGGATCGAAAGATCCTCGACGATGCGACGGACTCTCTCAAGATCGCCGAGCACGATGCGCGCCGAATCTGGCCAATCGGTCGATGTGACGTGAGTCAGGCTCACCTCGAGCTCGGACTGTGCTGCAGCGAGAGGGCTGCGAAGTTCGTGCGACGCATCGGCGACGAAAGCCTTCTGTCGCTGACTCGACGCTTCGAGCCGCCCGAGCATTTCATTCATCGTCACGGCCAAGCGACCGATTTCGTCGTGCACCACGGGCTCAGTGATTCGCCTTTCGAGCGCTCGGGCGGTGATGTCCTCCACTTCGGAGCGAATCGCCTCGACTGGCGAGAGCGCTCGACCAATAAGCCACCAAACGGTCAATCCCACGATGACGAGAAGTACCGGGTCGACGATGAGTAGGCCAATCTGAATGGCGTGAACGGAGTGATCGATTGCCTCGAGCGACTCGCCCACATAAATGATGATCGGGCCAGTCGAGGTGTTCACACTGGTCGCGGCCACCCGGTAGCTATTCCCAGAACCGATGGGCAAGTTCGAGAGGGTACGAAATTCAGCCGACCCTTTCGGAGAGAAGGCCACGATGCGACCCTCACCTTCGACGCTGGCACTACTGGCGAGTACATGACCGCGAGTGTTAACGATCTGGATGAACGTAGTGTCCTGGGAGGTTACCTGAAGTGATCGAGGAATGGAGCCATTACTGGCAGTAGCGACGAGGGAGTTCAGTTCGAGGCGTAGCGCGCTGTCCACTCCGCTCAGTTGTGACGCATTCACCTCGACGACCAGTAGAACGTTGGTCACCCCAAGCGCAATCCCGACGACAATGACCGAAGCCAGCACGGTCTTGGCCCGAATAGACGATAGCCATCGGAATAATCCTTGACGCGAGTGCTCGGCACCTGGCGGTATGAACGTGCTACCTGCCACGTTCGGCCAGTCGATAGCCGCTTCCCGGCACCGTAAGAATCGTTTCGGTGCCGAACGGCCGATCGATCTTTCGACGCACGTACCCGACGTAGACCTCGACGATGTTGGGGCTACCTTCGAACTCAGGATTCCAGACGTGCTCGAGGATCTCGTCCTTGCTGAGCACCCGAGCACCCGAGCGCATCAGGAATTCGAGAAGGTCGAATTCTCGTGGCGTGAGGGAGATGAGCACGTCATTTCGCCAACATGACCGCGTCGCCGGGTCGAGGCGAAGACCATCCGCCTCAAGCACGGTCGGTCTCTCTCGAACGCCTCGGCGTAAGAGTGATCGAATGCGTGCGAGAAGCACCGGATACGAAAACGGCTTGGTCAAGAAGTCGTCTGCGCCGCTGTCGAGTGACTCGATCTCATCGAGTTCTCCCGTCTTAGCAGTCAAGATGAGAATCGGTGTCCACACACCGCGCTCGCGAATTTCGTGACAGACGCTGAAGCCGTTGAGTCCGGGCAGCATGAGGTCCAGCACAATGATGTCAAAGTCAATCTCGCTGGCCATCCAGAGTCCGGTTTTGCCGTCCGCGGCGACCTCGACGGCGAATCCGTCAGCGGTCAGACCCCGCTTCAGGCTGGCCGCGATTCCCACTTCGTCTTCAACGAGCAGTAACCGCATCGGGTTTCGTCGCCCTTTCTTCGGGTACGTCGTAACGTGATTGTACCCTCGATGCTCCGACGCAATTGCGCGCCCGAGAGAGTAATCCTGAAGAAGCGTTGAGTCCCTCTCATCGGTTTCTCAGCACCGTCCTGGCAGGGTGGTCGTAGTGCCGCCAACAAGGGTGAAGCACCAACAACAATGAGGAGTACAAGATGATGAAGATGAAGAAGATTGGCGTCGGCGTGGCGGGATTGATTGCTCTCGGCGGGTCCGTAGTCGGAATTGGCCTCTCCTCGGGAGTCGCGTCGGCATCGGGGAGCACGTCAACGACCCCGACGGTCGTGAGCACCATCGCAGACACCAGCTCGCCAGTCGACTTGGGCGCGAACGTCCAATCAGGCGACCAGAGTGGATCACAGAGCACTGCCCCCGATTCGACCGAGGCGGCCTCGAGTGAGAAGTCGTCCGAAGCGACTTCGAGTGAGTCCGATAGCGCCACGGGCGCCCAGGACGTCGGTGGCGCCAACGTCGACAGCCAATCGACCGGCGTTCAGTAAGTAGCGAGGTGCCCGCCGGCCAATCTCAATCGATTGGCCGGCGTGCGTCCGTAACCCCAGCCCCTCAAGTGGTTCGACGGAAATTATTATAGTGATCTGCAACACACCCATATCTCGTCCGCGCGCGACGGCGACTTTACCCTTTTTTGAACACTGGGTCGTATCTCGCCCATTTAGGTCGATGCCACGGGCAAGGTTTGACGGCCTCGCCCCCCCCTGCTCCTGACGTGAGGTGGTCGAAGTAGGGTTCACTCAAGAAGCCAAGATCGGGAGCGGGTACGACCGACACACCGAACTGTCCGCGTCAAGGACACGAGTTGCACCGGGTCATGTGCGGTGACACTCCGCATAGCGACCTCGAGTCGCGTGAGCGGTGATGCTGCTGTGGCTCCCGACGGGAGCTTTCACAGGTTCCACGGTGTCTTGAGCATTTTTTTCTGAAGACTCGCTGGCACTCGCTAAGTTTCTCAACCCACTTCGACGGTCGCGAAGAAAATTATCTCTTTCGGTTGCGGCAAGTAGCGGGGGGAATCGCACCCCCCCCTGCTCTCTCATAACCGGACGTGACGGTCTCCCGTAATCCGGCTCCCACTGGTCGGCTATAAGCGACCCGCACCGACCACAGGCAAGCATCCATAGTGCTCAAATGAGACGGGTCTACATCATGCCACCACCTGCATCACAAACCCAAATGGATTGCGCACAGCATGCTCGATTCAGACATCATGCGAGGTCGATGACGTCCTATGAAAGTATGCCGCTCGTACACACGAATCGGTTGAGAACATGGGTGACGCTACGGCCAGAGAGAAGCAATCGGAAGAGCGGTGATTCTTTCGGCGAGTGAGAACTGGGCGGGTCCCGTGTGAAAAACCACTCCGGCGACAAAACGCTCGCCGAGTTCGTCGCGCAGCC
>JARCRU010000118.1 GCA_029850535.1 Actinomycetota bacterium
CGTTTCCAACTCAATGAGTACCTGGCGACGTTCGGCGGCCACATTGGCTACGCGGTTCTCGAGGAGCACCGTCGCAAAGGGTACGCAACAGAGATGTTGCGCCAAGCCCTCCAACTCGAAACGGCGAACGGCGTCTCTTCCGTGCTCCTCACCTGTGACGATGACAACATCGGCTCGGCCGCTGTTATCGAACGTTGCGGGGGGATCTTGGAAAGCGTGGGACCCGACGAGAACGGTGTTCTCTTTCGTCGCTACTGGGTGCGATCCAGCCGCCCATAGGCCATTTGATAAGTGGTAGGGACATGGATACCCCTCTTCAATAATCTCCTGCCAGCGCCCAGGTGGTAGCACTACTTCCTCAACTTCCGTCGTACGAGCCACGACGAGCGTCACCTGATCTCTGACTCAGCCCTCGTGCCAGATCTACGGAGTGGCTCTGGTGAGACCAAGGTGCAGTGCCGTTGCCCCTCATCACCTCGACTATGAGTGTCCCGTGACGTATCCACACCCACCAGGGCTCGCCATTGCGCCACGTGATCAACATCTTGGCGCGGCACGTCATTTCCGTTCATCGACGCTTCCCAGGGGTGACACGATCAATCCCCCTCCCCTTCTGCTCATGAAGTCGCGCACGACCGAGTGCTCTCGCGGATTCGTCAAGGCGAGTCAGCTCATTGTCCTGACCATGACCGCAGTGAAGGAGGAGTTAGTGCGCGAGAAACGTTGTCGATTGCGTACTGCGCGGTTATCGGACTGTGTAGGAAGCCGCGAATAGCCAGCGAGTCCACCATCTGGGTTAGCATCCATTTGATGACCGAGAGCATGATGACCAAGTGGTGGTGGCCGCAGTAGAGCGGTCCACCTCTGTCGTGCTGTGCCAGGGACCGCCTTCGGGGGGTCCCTTTCTGCTTCTCTGAGCAGGTACCTCCTGAAGGCAATAGTGATCAGGAGGAAACGCAGTGTCACTCACCATCAACAACGAGAGTTTTGAGGTCGCCACTCGGCGGAGCCGGGAGTTGGAGACCCAGATCCAAGACCATCCGGAGCGATTTCGAATGCTCACGGGGGACCGACCGACGGGTCCTCTCCATATCGGGCACCTCTTTGGGACACTGCTCAATCGCGTCCGAATGCAGGAGTTAGGCGTCGACGTCTTCGTGCTGATCGCCGACTATCAGACGATCACCGACCGTGACGCGCCAGAGAGAATCCGCGATGACGTCCTGGGTCTCGTCGCCGATTACCTCGCCGTCGGGATCGATCCGAACAAAGCCACGATCTTCGCACACAGCCAGATCGCCGAAATCAATCAACTCATGCTCCCGTTCCTCAGTCTGGTGGGCGTGGGCGAACTCCAGAGGAACCCCACGGTGAAGGAGGAGTTCGCAGTGAGTGGCGGATCCTCCATGAACGCCTTGATGTTCACCTATCCGGTCCACCAGGCCGCCGACATTCTGTTTTGCGGGGCCAACGTCGTTCCCGTGGGACGCGATCAGCTGCCGCACGTGGAACTCGCCCGACTCATCGCTCGTCGCTTCAACGACCGCTATAACTCCGGCGAGCCGTTGTTCCTCGAGCCCACGGCACTGCTCAGTAATGCGCCGTTGATCCTCGGACTCGACGGACGCAAGATGAGCAAGAGCCGCAACAACGCGATCGCGCTGGCTATGGATGAGGACGAGACCGCACGAATTGTGAGCGCGGCCCCGACGGACGCCGAACGACGGATCACGTTCGACCCGGTCCGCCGCCCCGAGGTGTCGAACCTTCTCTCGATCCTCTCTCTCTGCACGGACGAGACCCCCTCGGCCGTCGCCGAGGAGATCGGAGACAGCGGATCGCGAGAGGTGAAGAGACGCTTGACGGAGGCCCTGAATGAACGACTCCGTCCGATTAGAGAACGGCGACGCGAACTACTGAAGGACCCCGCCCACCTGAGCATCGTGTTGGCACGCGGCGACGAGCGAGCCCGCGAGATCGCTGCTCAGACGCTGAACCGCGTTCTAGAGTCGATGCACATGCGCTACTAGAAGTGGTCGCCGACCAAAGCGCCCGCGAGACGAACCACGGGCGACAACCCTACGCACCGACCAGTCTTTCCGCGACGACGTCGTCTCGCGGGCACTTCGCCCGACGTGTTCGCACTGACACCAGCGAAACGCGTCTGAGTTCGCGGCCCTGCGAACGTGAGCGTTCAGTACTGGACCGATATCCGCCGAGTGAGACCGTCGACCGTCATCGCGCCACCGTAGGGCAGGACGTACTGGGGATCGGTGTGACCAAAGTCTGGACCGTACACGAACAACGCCGTGGGGTTGTAGATCTCGAGGGCGCGCAGCACCGCCGCTTCCTGGTCCAGGCGAAAGGCGTCGCGCTGCGCCTCGCCGAGCGGCGCGGAGGGGCTCCAGGCCTTGGCCTTGGCGAACACCACCGCGGGGAACTGCGCCAGCAGACCTCGCTCGCCCATGTTGCGCAGCATGCGAAAGACCTCGTCGGCCGAGGGCATCTCCTCCGAGGTCTCCAGCATCAAGACACTTCCCGCGTACGCCTCGTTCGGAAGTATCCACCGGTTGGCGGCGAGGTTCCAGTGCAGGATCTCGAGGTTCCCGCCCCAGGTCCGCCCCGAGACGACGCGACCCTCGTTGTGCCAATGCCAGCCCGCCTCGGGCGTCGTGGCGAGAGGACTCGCGAGCGTCGACGGGTCCTCCCAACTGGGTTGGAGGTCGGTGAACGCCTCCAACGGCGTCACCTCGACAACGCCCTCGTCAAAGAGGGCGTGACGCAGAGAGTCAATGAAGGCTCGATGTGGTCCACCGGGCCGGGCGAGGTGGACCAGGGTAGAACCACCGTGGTAACTGACAACACCGAGGTTCCAGAGATAGTTCAAGATGTTGGTGTTGTCCGAATAGCCAAAGTACGCCTTGGGATTCGACGAGATCACGTGCGCGTCGAGGTGCGACAGGACCGTGATCTGGTCCGATCCGCCGATGACGGCCATGACTGCCCTGATCTCGGGATCGGCGAAGGCGGCGTTGAGATCACGGGCCCGCGACTCGGGTGACGCACCCACCTGACGAGTCGTGGGGTACTCGACGGGCACGAGATCGAACTCGTCGCGCAGTACGTTGACACCGATATCGTGCACGTCGGGGAACACTCCCGCACCCGCCCACGAGGGCGACACGATGGCGACCCGATCACCCGACTGGAGCTTGGGGGGGATGTGAAACGTCGCGGCGTGGTTCATCAGGAAAGAATACTCATCTCCTCGGTTTCTGGCCCGCCGACGCCCGATCATGGTCGCTCAGCCCGGGTTGCGGGTTAGGAATCGCGGCGCAGCCACTTCACCTCTGCCAATCGGCATCACTCAGGGCGGACGAGTGCCGCAATGACAACGAAAGGCGGGTGACCAGAGCATCACGATGTGGACGTAGGGTGCCGGCGACTACATCGATTCCCAGAGTGGTCCAGGGCGACAAGCGCGATCGCGCGACCAGTGGCGAGGAGGCGAACATTGCCTCGACGTAGGCCGCGGGACCACGCGATCGTCCCGACGAGTCAACCAGGCACAATCGGTCGGTCACTGGACCGCAACGTTACGGACGTCACTGCTCGCACGCGTCAGCCAAATGCGGGAGACCGGAACCAACTTCGTACGTCGTTTCCAGATCGTCGTAATTGCTGACGGGCCTACTCGGCGAGACCGCGAGCAATCGTCACCGCTTCGCGTTGGCTCGACACCCCGATGCACCGGTAGAGATTTTCTAGATGTTTGTGCACGGTGCGCACACTGATTCCGAGTTCTCCCGCAACCTCAGCACTGGTGTGGCCCTGGGCCAGAATCGCCAGCACCTGCGCCTCGCGAGCGCTGATACCGAGCACACTCTGTAGGTCCGGCGCATGGAGTAATTCGTCACGTCGAACGGTGACAACGGCACCCGGGTCAACGCGCGTAGAGGTCGCGAGCCATTGCGCTCCTGCCGCCTCCCAGCGCAATCGACGCGTGCGGCTCGCGAGGCGCGTGAGAAAGACCGTCGCGGGCTCCACCGTGTCGGGGGGCAAGACGGTGGACAATCGATCAAGCGCACCCTCGGTACATTCAGTAACTACTCCCTCGGGGGACAACACGAACACGTCGCATCCCGCGCCCGACAAGCCCACACGCAGATACTCGGCGGCGCGTTCAAGTTCTACGAGGTAGGCGACGTTGTGATACGCCGAGACGAGAAGCGGTCGCAGCATCTCGAGTCGATCACGCTCCCTATCGGTGAATGCACGATCACGATTAGCCGCTAACCCGATGATGCGCGTCTCTCCCACGCGCAAGGAGATAGCGAGTTGATCCTCGACATTGAGACGTTGGAAGAAATCGGAGTAAATACCTCTATGGTGGAACTCCCTCGACGTCAGAACGTCCGAAATACGAAGCGCTGCTCCGCTGCCGCTACGACGCATCTCGGTGATTACGGGGTGGTCATCGAGGTGATACAGAAATGCGGCGAGCAGATCCGGGGAAAAGGTCTCGCCCGGGTCCTCTCGGAAGTCCACCCCCGGGTTACTGTGATCGACCTCGTTGTACGTGACGAAGTCGCAGTCCACGAGCCACCGACAAGAAGCGAGAACGGCGTCGGCGAAGCCGTCGAGCGTGCGCGCCGAGAGACAGTGCTCCGCGGCCGACAGGATATCGCCGACGTCGGAATCACTTAGCGCCATATCCGGCGCCACGACGGGTCAACGGGCAGCACTCCTGAACGCGGCGGCGCCGAGAGACCAACGGTCTGAGTCTGACGTCGTGCACAACCAAAATGTTCAAAATGCGGGCCCCACGGTTGGGCCGGGCGCTCGAATCCAGCCGGGGCGCCGAGAGTCAACGAGTCCTCAGACATCACGCCCGCCACGAGTACAGCGCGAATTGATCTCCAGTCGCACGGGTTCTCGAGCATCACGACCGGGGAGAATCTCGGCAAACCTGATGGGCACACGCAGGTGACCGTCTTTATCTCCACTGGTCAAGAGGTCCAACATCACAACCTCTCCCCTCTGAGGCGGCGCATTCTCTACTAACATTTCGCAAGATAGCACGTGCGCGCTCCCCGCGGCGAAATCGAGCAGATCAGCATTCCGCGGGACTGACGGGTCGAACGACCGAGTGACACTCACCCGTCGAACCATCCAGTGACGGGAAGAACTCAGCCACCTTAGCTCTCTGGCTCCGAAGTGGCGATCCGCCCGACGACCCACGTTCGGGACACTCCGCTCCAGGGTTAGGTGTCACCACTGTGTCCTCGGTGACGCCACCGACCGTCAAACTTCACGATGGTCAACTCCACCACGTCGAAATCGGTCGCGGATCCTCATTCGAAGAGTCCTTTCCTCGATAATGACTTGCCGCAACACGCCCAAGAATGGGCCGCAGTCACGGTCGTCGACGTCGTCTCGTACCCGTCGAGCACCGATCGTAACTCTGACGTAGTCGATCCAGGTGCCGCACGACTCAGTGCGAGCAATACCCATCACCCGACCACGACGACGACGCCCCCGCGCTGGTGCGGGGACCCTGAGAAGATGACCCGAAGCGACCCGGGAGTTCAAAGTCGTCCGAGCTCCTCTCGCGTCTCATCTGGCGTCGGTCGACGAATCACCAGTCATCCTCTTGCGATACCTAGCGGAGAACCAGTACCAACCACCCGTGAGAACCACGAGGATAACGAGTTGGGTCAGGGTGGTGACTCTTCGCCACAAGAGAAGAGACGAGACCACCGCGACGACCACGTCGGCCACCTGAACGCCTCGCGTGAGTCGGCGCGAATGCACCAGGGTCCCTCGGTCCTGATGCGTCACCCCCGACTGGGAGGCACCCGTACGAAGGACGCCTCGCACAGTTCTCACTCCTCGTTCCAGGTTCCGACGAGTCACGCAGGCAGACGGGGATGGCCCCGTCAACCACGCGAGTCCCGCCACCACTGCGCCGCCGAGCGACACCCAGAGTAAGTACCTAGCGAGGGTGGACGTCATGGTGGTCAAGATCGACGACGTCACCGAAGGTGGCGTGGGCGCGAGGGGCGAGGCCGACGCGATGGCAATGGTGAGGTTGGCGTAGGTCACGAGACCACTACCCACGGCGACGAGCCCCAGGCGGCGAACGCCCTGGCGCCGGGGGCGTGACGTCATGACGACACCACCGCCGCTGAGGACACCGAGGAATGGAAAGAGCCACCACAGCACCGTCGCGAGGTGGTAATAGCGCTGCGCTTGGTGAAGTTCGCGCACGTTGAGTATCTGCACGCTGAGTGTCGGGTGGCGAGAGAGTTGCTGCTTGAGGGGATCGAGGAACGTCACCCCATGGGCGTCGAGTTGTGTGATCGCGCCGAGCATCGCGGGAGTGAGGTCGATGACGACGGCGCGAGCGCGCGAGACGCCCACGCTCACTCGACCTTCGAGCAGGTCCACGGCGACGCGATGGGTGAGTCGATTCTCCGAGTCCCAGAGTCGTTGGAACGTTGCGCTCCCGAGCGTCACCGTGATCGCCTCGGCGATCGTGTGCTGTAGCGCGCTCGTCAAGGTGGGCGCGAGGAGTCCCGCACCCGGGGGAAGCGACGCGGCGATGCGGTGTTCGACGTCGAAATCTCGAACGATCGTTACCGCACCCTCTTGGGCGAGGTAGGCAGTGACCACGGGGTCACTCGCGAGGGGGTGGAGGGTCGCGACCCATCGATCCGTGCTCGACACCGTGCTCTGCGCCCACCACGACACGACGGCCAGGGGCAACAGGAGTGCGAAGGCGGCGGCGAGCACGCGCGAAACCCAGCGCTTGGACTCACGAGCACTCACGCTGTGCAATGGTAGGGCAGTGTGGCACCACCGTCGACGTGACGCTCTCCTTGGCGCGACGAGAAGGTCCAGACACGAGTCGGGAGTGATGCCCGCGGTGGCGTCGACGTCGAGCGGCGACCCGGGCGCCTCGCTGACGCGGGCGAGCCCGTTGACACCCGATTCCGCTAGTGCCGAGCGACGCGCTCGGGCTGATCACGCGCGGGGTTGGGCGTTCCTCAGCGGGGCACCTCGAAATTGAAGATATCGGCGTCGTAGGCCCGGTAGGACTCGTACTCCAGCAGTTCATAGAGGTCCGCGCGGTGCTGCATCTCACCCAACATCGGGGTCAATGTGCCCTCGAGGCGCAACATGTCCAACGCACGCTCGGCGGCACCCATCGCCGCGCGCAACAGCGACACCGGGAAGATGACGATATTGACGCCGACGTCGGCGAGCTGCTGGGTGGTGAAGAGCTCACTCTTGCCGAATTCGGTCATGTTCGCCAAAATGGGCACGTCCACGGCGGCGCGCACGGCCGCGAACTCGCCGAGGTCCAACAACGCTTCGGCGAAGATCGCGTCGGCACCGGAGTCGACCAGCGCCTTCGCCCGCTCGATGGTGGCGTCGAGCCCCTCGAGTGCGCGCACGTCGGTTCGCGCCATGATCAGCAGGTTCGGATCTCGCCGCGCGTGCACCGCTGCGCGGATTCTCCGCAGTGCGGTGGGAGTGTCGACCACCTGTTTGCCGTCGAGGTGTCCGCAGCGCTTCGGGTTCACCTGATCCTCGATGTGTAGTCCCGCGACGCCGGCGTCCTCGAGGGTCTGGACCGTACGCGCCACGTTCATGGGCTCGCCGAATCCGGTGTCGGCGTCCACGAGCGAGGGCAAACTAGTCACGCGCGAAATCTGCTGGGCACGTTGGGCGACTTCACTCAACGTCGTCAGGCCGATGTCGGGTAGGCCCAGGTCGGCCGACATCATCGCTCCCGAGATATAGACGCCGTCGAAGCCCTTTGATTCGATCAATTTCGCCGAGAGGGGGTTGAACGCTCCCGGTAGGAGCAGTAACTCCCCCGCCGACAATCGCGCACGAAGGTTCTCGCGCTTGTGCGCCGCACTGAGCGGTGACGTCATCATCAGATCAGTCCCTCGGGCTCGACCACCGATTCCAGCACCCGGCGTCGGGCTCGAAAAGTGAGGTGTGACAACTCAGCGGCCTTGAGCGACGTGAGATTCTGCACCGCGTCCAGGAATCGCTCGATCTCGTCGTCCTTCACCACGTCGGACGCGAGCGAGCGAAACTTGTGGACGTAGTCCCGGCGAGCGAAGGGTCGTGCGCCCAGGGGGTGCGCATCGGGCACGGTGATCTCGTCGATCAGCGTGGTGCCGTCACTCGTGACGATCTCCAACCATCCGCCGAAGGCCTTCTCTCGCGGATCGGTCGAGAGGTAGCGTCGGCTCCACTCGGGATCCTCGACCGTGCTCACCTTGCGCCAGAGGGCGACGGTGTCGGCGCGATGGGCGCGCTGGGGCGAATAGGACGCCTCGTGGTCCCAGAGCCCGTCTTGGAAGGCGACCGTGAAGATGTAGGGCAGGGAATGGTCCAGCGTCTCTCGCGAGGCCGAGGGGTCGTACTTCTGGGGATCGTGGGCCCCCGAACCGATCACGTGGTGCGTGTGGTACGAGGAGTGGATGACGACCGCGCTGACCTTCTTGCCGTCGACGAGATCGGGATGCTCACGATGCAGTCGACGCGCCAGATCGATCCAGGCCTGCGCCTGGTACTCGGCGGAATGCTCCTTGGTGTAGCTATCGAGGATCGCTCGCTTCGACTCACCCGGTCCCGGGAGCGAGACCTCATAGGTCGCGTTCGCGCCGTTCAACATCCAGGCGATCACGCCGTCCTCTCCCTCGTAGATGGGCGTCGGCGAGGTCTGGCCGCGCATGGCTCGATCCACGGCTTCGATGGCGACCTTGCCCGCGAAGGCGGGCGCGTAGGCCTTCCAGGTCGAGATCTCACCCTTGCGCGACTGGCGCGTCGCCGTCGTGGTGTGCAGGGCCTGACCAATGGCTTGGTAGGTGGTTTCGACTTCGAGGCCCAACAAGGTGCCCAGTCCCGCCGCCACGCTGGGCCCCAGGTGGGCCACGTGATCGATCTTGTGCTCGTGCAGAGAGATCGCGCGCGCCAGGTCGATTTGTATCTCGTAGCCGGTGGCGATCGCGCGAATCAGGTCGCGACCACTGAGTCGTCGTCGTTCGCCCACGTGCTGGGCCACGGCCAGGAGCGGCGCGATGTTGTCACCCGGGTGCGAGTACTCCGCGGCGAGGAAGGTGTCGTGATAGTCGAGTTCGCGCACCGCCACCGCGTTGGCCCACGCGGCCCACTCGGGCGAGACTCGTGTCTCCATCGAGAGCCCGACGATCGTCGACCCCGGCGTCATGGGGTGACGTCGCGCCTGGGCGCGCGCGGCGGCGACTGGCGCGCGCACGAGCGACGCGGCGGCGACGGCGGCGTTGTCGATCATGCGATTGATGACCATCTCGGCGACGTCGTTGTCCACCTCCACCGGGTCCGCGGCCACCGTGGCAATCTGCCAGGCCAGATGGTCCTCGCGCGCGAGATTCTCGTCGCTGCGGTGTACGCGCACGTCGTGGGTGATCACGTCAGGCCTTTCGTCGGGTGCCGAGCGCAACGCGCACGTCCCATTGTTTCACGGCAATCGCTTGGTGATCGCGGTGCTGGCCCGTTTGAGTTCCACGACGCACCACTCGGCCTTGCTCTCGTCGAGGTCGGCCGCGCGGCCAAAGACCTGCAGCGAGGCGACCACCTGACCCTCCTGGCTCAGGACCGGCACCGACACCGAGGCCGAACCCAGCTCTCGTTCCGAGACGCTGTAGACGTAGCCCTGTTCGCGGATGGTGTCGAGATTCTTGACGAAGTCCTTGCGCGTCACGACCTGGCCGCTGGCGAGGCGAAACTCCGGTATCTCCTTCATCAGTTCCTTGACGTCCTCGGGCGACAGCGCCGCCGCCAGCACCCGCGCACCGCCCAGGTGCAGCGGCGTCAACTCCCCCAGCGGCAACAGGTACCGTGCGGGCTCATTACCCTCGATTCGCAGAATCATGACCTGAGCCATGTCGACTCGCACCGAGAGTGCGGACATGTACCCACTGGCGCCGGCGAGCTCCTGCACCACCGGCAACGAGATCTGCGAGAGCGAATTGGTCATGTGAAAGGCGTAGGCGTTGATCATGGACGTCACCCCCACCGTGTAGCCGTAGCGTTCCTGGGAGACGTAACCGTAGTGCAGCATGACGCTCAGTATTCGCTGGGTGGTCGCCAAATGAATTCCCGACTCGATGGAAATATCGGTGAGTCGCATGGGGACCCGACTACGGCGCAGGATGTCGAGGATCTCGAAGGATCGCTCGAGCGAGCGCATCGACGTCGTGTTGGCGATATCGCTTACCGCGGCCACGCGTGACCTTCCAAGGACTGCATCCTTCGCAACGCTAACCGACACTCGCGGCTCGACTCGATCCGTGGTGGCGACCTCATCTCAGCCCCGAACTCGTCGCGGGTCACGGGCGCCCCCCGAGGGTCCCGACACTACGTGACACCGGTCAGCGTTCATCGGCCCGGTGCCTTAGATCAGCGACGACCTTGTCGCGAGCGGGTGAGGTGATCGGTGCCGCCCACGGCGAACGCGCACCCACGTACGCGCGCGCACCCCGTCGAAAGTGCTGCGCCTGCTCCTCGGTCTCGATGAAGGGCAGGTCCATGGGGAAGAGTTCGCCCACCGCGTGCGGACGCGGTCCCGCCTTCGAGACGTGGCCCCACAGGGGGTGACCAACGACCTCTTCGGCGAGCAGTGCCGCGTCGATGAGTTTGGCCAGGTCGATACCGGTCTCGATGCCGAGTTCGTGCAGCAGATTGACCAGATCCTCGGTGGGGATCATGCGCGTCATGCGTCCGTGACCGCCGTAGGGACACCCCCCCATGCCACCGATGGAACTGTCCAGAATCAAGGTGTCCTCGGGGTCGAGCACCTTCAACGCCTCGTACGCCGAGAGCAGTGCCGTGCCGCGCGCGTCGTGCAGGTGGAGATGGAAAGTGCGTATCTCGGGCCAGCGCTCCTTGATCGCCCGCAGTTGCTCACCCACCACATCAGGCATGTTCCACGCCATGGGGTCACCGAGCCAGACCCGGTCGATGGTGACTCCCGCGTCGCTCCACATCTGGTGCTGGCGCGCCAGTAGTTCCATTCGATACTCCTGATCGAACTCGCCGAGCCAGTTCGAACCCCAGGCGGCGTTGACGGCGATTCCCGCCGTCGTGTACCGCGCCGATGTGGCGCGCTCAATGGTCACGGGCCACTGATCGATCTCGTCTTGCTGGGAGCGATTGGTGTTCCGTCGTACGAAAACGTCACAGAGGTGCACCAGCGTTCGGGGGAACTCAATCGACTCCACCAGCGGTGGCATGTACTGCGCGGCGCGTTCACGCCCCTTCTCATTGAGGGCCAACGCGGTGTAGCGCACGCCAGGCACCGGGGTGAAGCGCTGCATCAGCTCATCGGCGCAACCCATCTGTGGCGTCCACTTCGCGCTCACGAAGGAACACGCGACGATCGTTCCGAGCCCCGTCTGCGACAGCGCATTGAGCAATTGGATCTTGGCGTCGACACTGATGTCGGCGCTCTCGATCTGCATTCCCTCGCGCATTCCTTCTTCGATGATCACCACGTGGGGATAGCGTTGCGACGACACTAGATGGCCTGCCTCTCTCTCAATGCGATGATCTCGTCGGCGCGGTAGCCGAGTTCGATCAGGATCTCCTCGGTGTGCTGGCCCAATCGCGGTGGTGACGAGGCGGGCGCGAGGGTCTCGCCGTCCACGTGGACACCGCTGCCCAGTACCTGGACGACGGGCTGTCCCGGGATGTCCATCACCAGGTCGTGGACCAGTCCGCGTTCGCGAATCTGATCCTGGGTGAGGGCCTGTTCAACGTTGAGGAGCCGACCCGCGGGCACGCTGACTTCGGCGAGCAGGTCCTCCCACTCGGCGGCACTGCGTTGCTGGAGGGCCGAGTCGATCTCGGCGCTGAGTTCGCGACGATGGGTCTTGCGAAGCGAGCGGCTGACGAACCGCTGGTCGTCCAACAGGTCGCGTCGACCAATAACGGTGCACAGGGCGTCGAACTGCACCTGCGTGTTCGTAGCGATATTGAGAGGCCCGTCCTGGGCGTGGAAGGTGCCCGAGGGCGACGAGGCGGCGTTGTCGTTGCCGTAACGAATGGCGGGGCGACTGCTGATCAGGTGTTCAGAGACGACCCAACTCATCGCGGTCAGGGCCGACTCCAGCATCGAGACGTCGAGGTAGCTGCCCTGGCCGGTTCGCGAGCTCTTGACCAGCGCCGCATTGATGGCCATGGCCGCGACGTAGCCGCCCAGCGTGTCGCACACGGGGAAACCTACGCGAAACGGTTGCTCGAGCCCGGTGATCGACGCGATACCGGCCAAGCCCTGGATGATCTGGTCGTAGGCGGGGCGCGACGAGAGGGGACCGGTCTGGCCGAAACCCGATAGTGCGCAGTAGACGAGGGCGGGGTTGATCTGCGCGATGCGATCTGGCGAGAAACCCAGTCGCTCGAGAACACCAGGTCGCATGTTCTCCAAGAGCACGTCGGCCGACTGCAAGAGCCGCTCGAAGACGAGGGCGCCCTGCTCGTCCTTTAAATTGACCGACACCGAACGCTTGCCCGCATTCTGCGCTACGAATGACGGGCCCATGTGCGCCCCACGGAGCATCTCGTTCTCGCCGAACTCCCTGGCCATGTCACCGACGACGGGCACCTCGATCTTGATGACGTCAGCGCCCATGAGCCCGAGGTGATAGGCGGCGAAGGGACCCGCGAGTACGGTCGTTAGATCCAGTACTCGGATACCGCTCAGCAGATCGGTCACGGTGCGTTCCTTGCGACAGTTCCGAAGTAGTTCCTCGGAACCTTGATGATGGGCGACGGCGCCACGCGGTCGATTCAGGCCACGCGTGGCTCACTCGCGGACAACGGGAGAGAATGGCGGGGATGGCCGGCGGCGAGAGCCACCGACCATCCCCGTCCAAGGAGATGTACTACGAACTGCGTACTACTTACTCAACCACCCTTGGCCACGACCGCGGCCAACTGGGCCGGGGTGATGTAGGCGTCGAGCTTGTTGGCCAGCGTGGGCGTGAAGCCCAGCATCTGGAAGCCAGAGAAGACGTTGTGGTACTTGTTGAAGTCGTCGTTTCCGGCTGCTCCGTCGTAGTTGATCTTCTTACCCTGATGCAGGTACGTGACACACTGGGCGTAGCGTCCACAGACGATTCCCGGCGGGTCCGACACCTTCATCACGTCGTTCACCCAGACCTTCGGGTTCGTCGACTTGGCCATGGTCATCGCCAAGGCGGCGATCACGACGGAGTCATACTCGTTGAAGGTGGTGGGGATGATGGACGTCGTGTGCCACACCGACTGGTAGTCGACCAGGAAGTGGTTGTAGGCACCGTCAGCCGTAGTGGGCGTCGCCGGTAGAGCAGCCACCAAGTTGGTCGACGCCGTCGGTCCAAAGGACTGGGCGTAGGAACCATTGGGGGCCGACTGCAAGTCGTCACCGATCCACACGGTGTGGGTCATGTACCCGAGTGACTGCGCGTTGCCGAACAGTGTCGCGGCCGTCTGGGTGTCCATCGAGTCAAAGACCACCGTCGGGTTCTTGGAGAACGCGGCGAGAAGCTCTGAGTTGTAGGACGAGGCGTCCGGCGTCAATGCGGCGTCGTACACCACGGTGCCACCGAGAGCCTTGAAGGCCTTCTCGAGCGGCGGGACGAAGCCCTGAGAGTTCGCCGAGTTGTCGAACAACAGTGCCGCCGTCTTGTAGCCGTGTGAAATCGCGTACTGGGCCATGGCGAGGGACTCGTTGGAGTCCGACGACGAGGTCCGGAAGACGTACTTGTTGGTGTTGGTGTCCAACGTGGTCAGACCACCCACCATGAAGTCAACGACGTTGTTGGGCTGGAACTGGTTGATCACCGCTTCGATGGTTGGCGAGAACGGCCCGATGATGACACTCGGGTGGTTCAACATCAACTTACGAAACGCCGGCAAAGCGTCAACGGAGTCGGCTGCGTCGTCCACGTACTTCGCGACGAGCTGGTGTCCGAGAACTCCACCGTGCTGGTTCACCTCGTAGACGCCCACCGCCACGCCGTGCACACCCCAGGTCGACAAGATTGACTTCGTGCCCGTGAACGGGAACATGCCACCGACGACCAGAGGTGCCAATGGCTTCTTCGCCGCACTCGCGACGCCGGCAGAAACGCCCACCCCCGCGAGAGCCGTGACCATGGCGAGCGACAGTACTACCCTGCCCCTCAGTTTTCCTCTTGATTTCATTCCGTAATTCCCCCTTTTTCTTGCTTTTTTCCCTCGTGAACGTGGGAATTTCCCATCATTACGACTGCGGTGCTTCGGCGCGACCCAAGAAAATTGCGGCCAGGTCGTGCTTGGCGATCTCCGCAGTCGTTCCGTGGAGGTGATTAGTCCCCGCCACGAAGATGTGGACGAAGTCAGCGTGCTTCAGGGCGCGCTCAACGTTCTGCTCCACGACCAGCACCGCGGTGCCGGTACTGCGAATTGTCTCGATCTGGTTCCAGACCACGTCGGTGTAGGCGGGCGAGAGACCCGCGGTGGGCTCGTCGAGCACGATGACGGTGGGCTTGACCATGAGCGCCCGGGCCATGGCGAGCAGATTCTGCTGACCCCCCGAGAGGTTGCCCCCTCGCTTGCCCGTCGCCTTCTTCAAGTCGGGGAAGGCCTCGAGGACCTCGTCGAGCCGCGCGCTGGAGTCTCCCTGGGCCGCGAATCCACCAATCTCCAAGTTCTCGCGCACGGTCAGGTTCTTGAAGACGTTGTCGTTCTGAGGCACGTAGACCATTCCATTGCGCGGGATTAGGTGCCCGGGCATCTTGGTGATGTCCTTGTCGTTCACCTTGATGCTGCCAGTCTGCGTGCGCAAGATACCGATCAACGTCTTGGCGTAGGTCGACTTACCCGCACCGTTGGGACCGATGATGGTGGTGATCGTTCCGACATCGGCCGACAGCGAGATGTTCGAGATGATGATGTTCCGACCGTAACCGGCGGTGATGTTCTCAGTGGCTAGGGCCGGCATTGATGATCTCTCCTAAGTAGGCGGTGACGACTTCCTTGTTCTCACGCAATTCGCTCATCGTTCCCGTCGCCAAGGTGCGCCCCTCGGCCAGAACGACGACGTTGTCGCAGATGCGTTCGACGACGTTGAGGTTGTGCTCGATCATCAAGACGGTGACCCCCTGGGCCTTCATGTCCAAGATGTACCCACCAATTTTGTCGATCAACGCGGGGTTCACACCGGCCATGGGCTCGTCGAGCAAGAAGAGGCTCGGCGAGGCCATGACGCCGCGCGAGATCTCGAGTAGCTTCTTTTGACCGCCCGAAAGCTCGCGCGCGAGATTGTCGCGCAAGTCAAAGAGACCGTAGGTCCGCAGGATCTCTACCGCCCGCTCGAGGTTCTGGCGCTCTTCGCGCTTGAGCAGACGGGGGCGGAAGAAGATATTGAAGAGGGACTCGCCCGCTTGCACCTTGGGTGCGACCAAGAGGTTCTCGAGCACCGTCAGGCCACCGAGTTCGCGCGAGAGTTGGAATGTCCGCATCAAGCCGAGTCGAGCGATCTTGTAGCGCTCCATGTTGGTGATGTCGGTCGTACCGAGCTGCACCTTGCCCGAGTCGATCTTCATCGCGCCCGAGAGCAGGTTGACCACGGTGGTCTTCCCCGCACCATTGGGGCCGATCAGGGCCGTGATCTTGTTGCGCGGCACATCGAAGGTGGCACCGTTCACCGCGTTCACGCCGCCGAAGGCCTTGGTGATGCCCTCGCAACGAAGAATCGGTCCGTCACCGCCCGCGGGCGTCGTCGTGTCCTGGTAGGTCATCATTAGGCTCGGTCTCCCTCGTGCGTCTCACTGGCGCTCAGCGTGCTGGCGGCATTGTTCATTGTCTCGGGCGGAGCTTCCACCGAATGTCCGTCTCGATTCAACAGCTCACCCGCGGGCAGCGCGAAGTGGCGCACGCGCTCGGGGATGATGCCCTGTGGCCGGAACCACAGCATCACCATCAACATGATGCCGATCACCATGGCGTCGATGTACTCGATCAGCCCCGCGTGGCCGGGGATATCGGGCAAGAAGGCGGGGAGGTGGATCAGCAGTGTCTCCACGAGCAGGGCACCCATCAAGAGGCCCACGTTATTGCCCACGCCACCGACGATGATGACGGCGAACACCACGAAGGTCTCACCCGGCAACCAGGCCGTCGGGTTGAAGGATCCACCGAACTGGATGATGAGCCCTCCACCAATCCCGGCGTAGAAGGATCCGATCAACATTGAGGTGAGCTGATATCGGAAGACGCCCTTGCCCAGCGCGGACGCCACATCTGGATCATCACGGATTGCCCGGAACGTTCGGCCCAGCGGCGAGCGGGTGATGCGGCTCATCCCGGCCCACATGATCAGAGAAATGACTCCCGTGACGCAGGCGAAGAACACCACGAAGGCATTGCTGGTGAGGTGCAAGACGCCGGCCATGGGCTGGGGCACGTTGTAGAGGCCATCAGCTCCGTTGAAGAGGCGCACGTAGTTGTTGATCACGTCGTAGAGGACCAGCGACAGCGAGATGAGGACCATGGCCAGGTAGTCGGTGCGCAACCGACGCAGCGTGATGGCCGCCACGACGACCGCGAGCAGCATCGCCGCCACGCCACCCGCCAGCAGACTGAACGGGAAGGGTAGGTTGAAGCCGAAGATGTACTGCTGGGCGGTACCCACCGAGTTGGGCAGACTCACCGCCCCGGTGACGTACGCACCGATCGCGACGAAGCCAATGTAGGCGAAGTTCAAGATACCGGTCTCGCCGTACTGGATGTTGAGCCCCATCGCCAGGATGAAGTAGTCGAACAAGAAGAAGACGAGGGTGAAGACGTAGAACCAGAACTGGGCCATGATTAAGCCTTTCCAGGCCGGGCGAACAAGCCGTTGGGCCTAAAGAGCAGGGTGAAGATCAAGAAAACGAAGGCGACATCCAATTTGTACGCCGGGTTAATGTAGGCGGCCGAGATTTCCGTGGCCAGGCCGATCAAGACAGCTCCCGCCATCGCGCCGTAGATGCTGCCGACGCCACCGACGATGACGGCGGCGAAGATGACGAACAAGAAGAGTTCACCGGAGGCTGGCGTGATCTGGCTCTCAGTGATACCGAGGACCGTACCGGCGAGCCCCGCTAACATTCCCGACAAGAACCAGGTGACCGTGGTGATCCGCCGCGTGTCGATTCCACTCGTCATGGCCAACGTCGTGTTGTCGGACATCGCGCGCATCGACTTTCCCAAACGAGTGGTCTTGAGCATCAAGTGAACGCCGAGCATGATGGCGATTGAAATAATCATCACGATGATCTGATACTTGTTCAGCAAGAACGGCCCGATGTGCTTATAGATCTCGAGCTTCATGGAGTAGGTGCGGTTATTCGCACCCCAGATCGAGTACACCAAGTTCAACATGACCAACGAGAGGCCGAAGGTGACGATCAAAACGTAGAAGGACTTGTTGAACCGCCGAGCGAACGGACTGAGCAGGAACTGATTGATCAGGACGGCGAAAACGCCCATGATCACTGAGCCGAAGATCATGGCGATCCAGATGTTTAAATGAAAAATCTCGGCATTGAAGACGTACGCGGTGTACGCTCCCAGCGCCATGAAGTCGCCGTAAGCAAAGTTGATGTAGTTCGTGATACCGAACTGCAAACTCAGACCCACGGCGGCGATAGCCAGGACTGAAGCAGTCACCAGCCCAAAACCGAACGCCATCCAGAACTGCGACATTCCTATCCCCCCCGGGCCATGTTTCTCAACTGCCGACCCTGTCTGAGTCGAACTGAGTTGTGAGAGTTTCTATCGCAATTTCAAAATTAAGTCAAGTATTATGAGATTTATTTTCAAATTTTATCGAGGTGGGGACCAAAGATGCCACAACTCCCCTCCATCGCAATGCCTCCCCACGCACATCGCCTCTCTTCTTTAGCACCCCAGGGGCAACCAATCAACGCGTTTCACGCAACCAATCAACACTGTGACGAGATTGTCACATTTCGCTTCAGCGGCCAACACCGGTATCCGAGGTTCAACCTCGCTGCCACGCGTCCGTGTCGTTGTCGGGAGTGGAGTCAATGGACCTCGCTCGACCAGCGTCATTGTCGCGCGACGGGGGCAGGTTCTTCGACGGGTAGGGGGTGATCAAATTGGACACCGTGGTGGTAGTAAGTCCGCTGGTCCGATGCGTAGTGCTCAGACCCATCGAGAGTGCGACGACACCGCCAAGAAACACAATGAGCACCGCCGCAACAACGTGGCGAGCCCTCTTTGGATGGGGTGAAGTTAAGGAATCCATAACACTTTCTCCTTCGCTAGGAACGCCCTGACTACGCGTCCCGCGGCCCTCCCAGTGTAGGAGTTGCCTCGCGTCACCCACGCCACGCGATTCGATCGTCACGTCATTTGTCCTCACATCGCCAACGCGAATTCATAATTTGGCGCTCACCATGAGGAATCCCTCGGATCGCCCGAAAACGCTGGATGCTGGTCTTTCGCGCACCTTCACGCTTCAAATAGCGGCTCGACCCTTGACCAGATTCGTCTCAAATAACGAGTAGGGACTTTCCACCGGTAATGAGCGTCCTCGCACGCTGGCGTAGTGAGCGCACGAACAGGGCTATGAATTCGCTTCGATACCAACGCGGAGACCACTCACGAGTGAACCCGACTGGCCCGGGCACTCAACCACCCGTTCACCCATGGCAACATCGCCAGGGTCCAGCACCGCAATCTCGAAAAGTCCCCGCCCTAAGAACTCGCGCGAGTTCGGTCGAACGACATCTCTTCTATGGCGTGGGCGGTCAATTCACACTCGTCGCCGTGCTTGCTTTGACAAACAAGTGATATCGAACCATTGACCTCGTCCTCAATAATCACTGCAATACGCTCGTGTTGGAAGTGACACGTCGCGCGCATAGTGCCACGTCGATACGTCGTGAGAAGTCGGCCTAGCTCACGGACCGATTGGTCGGCCCAGATCGACACTCGATCGGCAGTGACCGACACCGCAACGTGGTCACCGAGGTCGATGCGGTCTCGGTGCGACGCTCGTTCGGACTGTCGGCCACCCGGGCGCAGTGTCGAAACGTCCGTCGTCGCTGCCCTCGCCTCCTCAACCATCGCTGAGTCACCCTCGAACCACTGAGCCTTCGTCCAGCGAAACCACGCGCACTGCTCAGGCACCTCGCCCGCGTTGATGAGCGCATGTCGCAACTGCCGGTCCATGGCTGGAGGATACTCCTTCGCGCACTCTGTGATCGAAGACGTTGCTCCTCACGTTCGAGGGGTCGGCGCGAGCCGCACCGCAGCGGTCAGGCCCCCGCCCGGCGTGTCCTCGAAGCGCAACTCTCCACCGAGAACCTTGACGAAGCCTCTCGCCACCAACAGGCTGAGGTCCTCGTCGGCGTCCGGATCCGACGTCATCCACGCCGCCGGTATGCGTCGACGCGGATCGCGGATACCGGGCCCGCGGTCGATCACGAGCAGCTCCAACTCACCCGCGGTGCAACCCGCCGTGACGCGAATCGGCTGTTCTGGCGGACTGAAGGCGCAGGCGTTGGTCACCAGGTTGACGATGACGCGCTCGAGCAGGTCGGGATCGGTGATGACTGTGGGCAGGTCGCCCGGCACATCGACATCGACCAGTCGACCCTTGGTGTCCAGCGTACCCAGGGCGTTGCTCACCAGGTCGGCCAAGGATGCACGCCAGTGACGAGGGGCGATCATCTTCGCGTCTAGTCGACCCGAATCGAGCAGGTTGGTGACGAGACGGGTGAGATTGTTCACCTCACGAGTGATGTTCCCCAACGGCACTCGCTGCTCGTGGTGAAGCGTGGGCGCCGAGCGCAACGAGACGAGGCTCGCCTCGATGTTGGCGAGGGCCGGCTTGAGGTCGTGGGCCACCGAACGCAACAAACCAATGCGCAACGCGTCGGTCTCGGCCCGCGTGCGCATCTCCTCGGCTTCGAGCATCAATCGCTGGGAGTGCAGCGCCGCCGCGAGCCGCCCGGCGAATGCGGTGATGAGTTGTCGATCCTGGTTGTCCAATTCGACCGCACTGAGTCGCAGCACCATCGTCTCATTCACCGCGAAGTCAACGGTGTCCTCCGATGATTCGACGGGGTCACCACTGACCAATTCGGTCACCGTGTGTCCCTCGCTGACCCTCACCAACGCCGCCGACGGCACGGCGTAGACCGTACGCAACGTGTCGAGCAGGGGCATCAAGTCCTCGCGCGAGGTGGTCACCGTCGCCACCGCCTCAGCGAGCAACTCGGCCTCGGCACGCGCACGGCGCGCGCTCTCAGAACGCCGGCGGAACTCGTTCATCGCCAGGCTGGCGCCGACTCCGAAGAGGAGGAATGCGATGATCGCCACGGCGTCGTCGGGTCGGGCCACCGCCAGGGTGTGCCGTGGCGGCACGAAGAAGTAGTTCTCCAGCCCCGACGCTCCGAGCGCCGCCGCCACTCCGACGCTCACCCCTCCCCCGGCGGCCAGGGCTAGCACTGCGATGAGGAACACGAGGAATACCGTCGAGAGTGACACTCCCGAGCGGATCTGAGTCATCAGGACAGTCAATAGCGGCAACACGACTGCGCACAGCGCCAGGTAGCGCCAGGTTCGTACCCACGAAAAGGAGGCCTTGCGCTGACGCCGGGCCGTGCGAGGACCGCGCTTCGCGGTCACGGCGATGATGTGCACGTCGAGGTCGCGCGCCAGGCGCAACACCTTCTCGATCACTCCACCGGGAAGATGCCAGGGGCGCTTGGGGCGACTAGAACCCAGAATGATCTGCGTACCGCGTTGCGCACGCGCGAACGCCACGAGGGCGTTGGCGATGTCGTCGTCGATAACCTCGTAAAAGACCCCCTCGAACTCTTCGACGAGTTCGCGCGCCAACGTCGTGTCCGAATTGCGGCTCCGCATCGCGCCCGAGTCGATTACGTGGATGGCCACGATCTCGGCGTGGTTTCGCGAGGCGATGCGCGCGGCGCGGCGCAACAGAATCTCGTCGGCCTCGTTGCCCGCGACCGCCACAATGAGCCGCTCTCGGGTCTCCCAAGTCTCGGTGATGCCGTGGGCGTCGAGGTAGCTCTGTAGTGAGTCTTCGACCCGGTCGGCCAACCACAGGAGTGAGAGTTCACGCAGCGCGGTGAGATTGCCCGATCGAAAGAAGTTCGACAGCGACGCGTCAATCTTGTCGGCCGGGTAGATGTTGCCGTGCGCCATGCGACGTCGAAGAGCCTCGGGGGTGATATCCACGAGTTCAATCTGTTCGGCGCGGCGCACCACGAAGTCAGGAACCGTCTCGCGTTGCACGGTGCCGGTGATCTTCTCCACCACGTCATTCACGGACTCGAGATGTTGAATGTTGACGGTGGTGATGACGTCGATACCCGCTTCTAAGAGCGCATCGACGTCCTGCCAGCGTTTCTCGTGTGCGCTGCCGGGCGCGTTGGTGTGCGCCAGCTCATCCACCAGCACCACTTGGGGATGGCGAGTGAGAATCGCCTCGAGGTCCATTTCCTCCAAGGACGCCCCGCGGTACTCGTAGTGTTTGCGGGCGATGACTTCGATGTCGCGCATCTGCGACTCGGTGAGGGGGCGCCCATGGGTCTCGACGTAGCCGGCGACCACGTCGGCTCCACGTTCGCGACGACGCCACCCCTCGTCAAGCATCTTGTAGGTCTTGCCCACACCCGGGGCGAGGCCCAGGTACACCCGCAATTGACCACGCGCCATTGCGCTATCCCTTCGTGCGGTGCTGATCGTGCACCAGGCCCGCCACCAGATTCACGAGGGCGACGGCGGCCACGCGGTCCTCGCGCGTCACGGCCCCGCCGGGCGTCGGGCGCAGCAGGAAGCGTCCGAGCGCCTCACCGCGCCATCGACAGGCGATCTCGGACTCGGGGCCCGGGATGCCGATCTCGTGGGCGGGCCAACTCATCCCCACGTGTACGACACTGCCGTCGGCCAGGATCTGAGCGTGGGGCGGACCACTGAGGTCCGCCTCGAAGTGACACGACCGCAGGTGCAACACGTCGACGAGGGACTGCGCCGCGCGGACGAGCACCTCTTCGACCGTCGGGGTTCCCGTCATCGCCGAGGCCGCTGCGGCCAACATCGTGACGTGGGCGCTCTCAGTCCCCGCGCGCTCTAGGTGGCGTTTGGAGCGCGCGGCGAGTTCGGTGACGATCACGCCGACGACGACGAGGGAGATAGTCGTCTCGAGGTCGGGTCGATGGCCGATCGTGAAGCGTTCGTAGGGCGGAGTTAGGAAGAAGTCGAACCAGAGCGCCGAGGACACGGTGGCCACGTAGCCGCCCGGACGCCGGCCCCAGATGGCCAGGCCTTCAATCAGGGCCACGAAGACCAGAGCCGCCCCGACATTGGTGAAGGACGTGCGAAACGGTACGAAACTGGCCGCCACACTGGGGGGAAGCAGCAATGCGGCGGCCAATGCCACCCGGGCGCGGTGGCGACGGATAGTTCCGGGGAGATCCACGTTCACCTCATCTTCGCCAGGGCCTCGTTGAGCTGCAGGACGTCAATGTAACTGGTGCCCAGGAATCCGAACTGGGCCGCGTGGGTTTGGCTCTTGATCAGTGAGGTGAGACTCGACGCCGAGAGGCCCGTCGCCTTAGCGACCATGGGGATCTGCACCAAGGCATCCTGGGGCGAGATGTCGGGATCGTAACCACTGCCCGACGTGGTCACCAGGTCTGGGGTGGGGTTGACGCCCATCGAGTGCCAGTAAGCGACGAGAGCCTTCGTGTCGGCGAGCAGGACTTTGGAGCGTGGACCGAGGTTGGTGGCGCCGGATTCGCCGCTCGAGCCGTTGGCGACCAGCGGGTTGTCCCCGCCCGAGGTGTGGGTCGTGGCGTTGGCCGCGTAGGGGCCGAAATCGTCGGGACGACCGTGGAAGAATTTGGGACTGCTCCAATTCTGGCCGATCAACGTCGAACCGTTCGCGGTGATCGAGCCGTTGGCCTGGAACTTGAACAGCACTTGAGCGACGCCGGTGCCGGCGAAGGCGTAGACGAAGCCGAAGAACACCATGCAGATCAACGCGAAGGTGATAGAACGGCGAAGGTGGACGATCATGATGTCTCTCTTTAGTAGGCGTGCAACGCGACGAGCACGAGGTCGATGAGTTTGATGAAGATGAAGGGGACCGCGACGCCACCCACGCCGTATATCCACACGTTGCGTCGTAGAATGGCCGAGGAGTTAGCGGCACGGAACTTCACCCCGCGCAGCGCTAGCGGGATCAGTGCGATAATCACCAGCGCGTTGAAGATCACCGCCGAGAGCACCGCGCTCTCAGGACTGTGCAGGCGCATGATGTTGAGCGCACCCAGCTGGTGGTACTTGATCGCGAAAAGTGCGGGGATGATTGCGAAGTACTTGGCGATGTCGTTAGCGATCGAGAAGGTGGTCAGCGAACCGCGCGTGATGAGCAACTGCTTGCCGATCTCGACGATGTCGATCAACTTCGTCGGGTTGGAGTCGAGGTCAACCATGTTGCCGGCTTCTTTGGCGGCGGTGGTACCAGTGTTCATCGCCACGCCCACGTCGGCTTGAGCCAAGGCCGGCGCGTCGTTGGTCCCGTCGCCGGTCATGGCGACGAGGCGTCCGCCCTCCTGCTCTTGCTTGATGAGGGCCATCTTGGCCTCGGGAGTCGCTTCTGCGAGGAAGTCGTCCACGCCGGCCTCCTGGGCGATGGCCGCCGCCGTGAGGGGGTTGTCGCCGGTGATCATGACGGTGCGGATCCCCATTTTGCGCATCTCCTCGAACTTGACCTTGATGCCCTGCTTGACCACGTCCTTGAGTTCGACGACACCGACGATGTGGGGTCCATCGGTCACTGTCAATGGCGTCGAACCCGCGCGCGCGACTCGCTCGACGATGGCATCGAGGTCGTCGGGGACCGTCCCGCCCTGCTCGAGGACCCAACGTTTCACTGACTCGGCCGCCCCCTTACGGATTTGGCGGCTGTCCATGTCGAGACCCGACATGCGTGTCGTCGCGGTGAAGGGGACGAAGACGTGACTCGGATCGAGTTGGCGTTCGCGGATGCCGAAGTTCTCCTTGGCGAGCACGACGATCGACCGTCCCTCGGGCGTCTCGTCGGCGAGCGACGCCAACTGGGCCACGTCGGCCACCTCTTGCTCATTGTGACCGGCGACCGGGAAGAAGTTCGCGGCCATGCGATTGCCCAGCGTGATGGTGCCGGTCTTGTCGAGTAGCAGCACCTGCACGTCCCCCGCAGCCTCGACGGCGCGACCGCTCATCGCCAACACGTTGCGCTGGACCAGGCGGTCCATCCCCGCGATGCCAATAGCGGAGAGCAGGGCGCCGATTGTCGTCGGGATCAGGCAGACCAGTAGCGACACCAGCACGACCACCGAGACGGTGGTACCCGCGAAGGCCGCGAAGGGCTGCAGCGTCACGACGACCGGAATGAAGACAATGGTGAGTACCGACAGCAGGATCGTCAAGGCGATCTCGTTGGGGGTCTTCTGACGGTTGGCGCCCTCCACCAGGTTGATCATCCGGTCGATGAAGGTCTGACCACGTTCGGCGGTGATGCGCACCACGATGCGATCCGAAAGGACCTTGGTGCCGCCGGTGACCGCAGAGCGGTCACCACCGGATTCGCGGATAACCGGCGCCGATTCGCCCGTTATCGCCGACTCGTCCACCGAGGCGATGCCCTCGATGATCTCACCGTCGCTCGGAATGACGTCGCCGGCCTCGCACACGACGGTGTCGCCCTTCGTCAAATTCGCGGCGGGCACGAGCTCCTCGCGTCCGTCGGGAAGCAGGCGTCGGGCTTCCGTCTCCGATCGCATCTTACGTAGGGTGTCGGCCTGGGCCTTGCCGCGGCCCTCGGCCATCGCCTCGGCGAAGTTAGCGAACATCACGGTCAGGACCAACCAGATTGTGATCGACCAGCTGAACGTGCTCGGATGCGCGATGGCCTCGAGGAGGGTGATGAACGAACCCACCAGAACGACGAACATGACGGGATTCCTCACCTGGACCCGGGGGTCGAACTTCTTGAACGAGTCGCGCAACGCTTGGGACAGGATCTCCTTGTCGAAGAGGCTGCGCGACGTCGCCACGCCGTGGGGGGTGTCGGGAGTGGGCGAAGCGGGTGGAGTGAGGACCTGGGTCATTAGAAGAACCTTCCGTGGCTAAGTTGCTCGACGAGGGGGCCCAGCGAGATCGCCGGGAAGAACGTCAGGCCGCCGATGATGAGGATGACGCCGATGGTGAGACCGACGAACATACCGTTGTCGGTGCGGAACGTACCGAGAGACTCGGGGACCACGTTCTTCTGCGCGAGCGCGCCACCCAGGGCGAGAACCGGGATCATGATCGCGAAGCGGCCGATCAACATGTCGATGGCACCGATGATGTTGTAGAAGGGCGTGTTGCCCGTCAGCCCGCCGAAGGCGGAACCGTTGTTGTTGCCCTGCGAGGTTAAGGCGTAGAGGATCTCGCTGAAGCCGTGGGGACCCGCGTTGAGTGGTCCCGCCTTTCCGGCTGCGACCGACACCGCGATGCCCGTCAGGATCAATACCGTGATCGGCATGATCAGGGCCGCGAGCCCCGCGAGTTTCACCTCCTTCGCCTGGATTTTCTTTCCGAGATACTCCGGTGTTCGCCCGATCATCAGTCCGCCGATGAACACCGCGATGATGGCGTAAATCAGCAGCGTGTAGAGACCCGAACCCGTGCCGCCCGGGGTGACCTCGCCGAGCATCATGCCCGACAGCAGTCCCATTCCGCCGATGGGGGTGAAGGAGTCGTAGGCGGCGTCGGCCGACCCCGTCGATGTCATGGTTGAGGCGACTCCGAACAGCGCCGACGAGGTGTCACCGAAGCGTACCTCCTTGCCCTCGGTGTTACCGACGGTCGAGTGGATACCGGCCGCCGCGACCGCCGGGTTGTTCTGGTGTTCGGCGAAGCTAGTGAAGCCCACCCATACGCCGAAGAGCAGCACCATGACGCTCAGCAGCGCGACGCCGTGACGAACGCTGCCGACCATCTTGCCGAAGGTGTAGGTGAGCGCGAAGGGAATCGAGAGCAAGAGGTAGATCGATAGGAAGTTCGTGAGTCCCGTCGGATTCTCGAAGGGCGTCGCGGAGTTCGCGTTCAAGAAGCCGCCGCCGTTGGTCCCGAGTTGTTTGATCGCCTCCATGAAGGCAATCGGTCCGCGCGCCATCGTCTGGGTCACCTGATTGAGTACGTCGTGGATCGTCGCGGTGCCCGCCAGGGTCATGACTGCACCCTCGCCCACGAAGATGACGCCTGCGATGAAGGCAATGGGCAAGAGCACGTAGAAGAGGCAGCGCGTCATATCGACCCAGAAGTTGCCGACCGCCGAAGAGTTCTTGCGCGAGAATCCACGAACGAGGACGATGGCCGCGACGATGCCCACGGCGGGAGTCACGAACTGCTGAACGGTCAAGGCGCCGATCTGACTGAAGTACGACATGGTGGTTTCACCGCCATAGTTCTGCCAGTTGGTATTGGTGAGGAACGAAGAGGCGGTGTTAAAGCTGAGCGCCGGACTTACCGCCCCGAGGTGCTGGGGATTGAGCGGCAACGACCCCTGGACTCGCAAGATCACGTAAGTGAAGATGAATGACACACCCGAAAAGATGATCAGGGCACCGCCGTACCTCTTCCACGTCTGTTCCTGTTCGGGACTGGTGCCCAGCAGACGATAGATGGGCCGTTCGACTAAGCCGAGGAAGTGCACGCGGCCGTCGAAGACCGCGGCCATGTACGAGCCCAGGTAACGCCAGCTAAGGCCGAGGGTGACGACCAGGGCCAGGAGAGTAAGGAAGAATGCCATCAGAATTTCTCCGGTTTGAACATGGCGTAGCCGATGAAGACAAACATCGCCACCGCCACCGCCAATAGAAGATCTTGAGTCACGTTCATGCGCGCTCCAGTGCCCAAATGAGTCCGAGCATCACCGCGACGAAGGCGACGATTCCCAGTAGTGAGTAGATATCTGCCATGGAGCCAGTCTCGCGAGTCGGGTCTTAAGAGAATCTTCATTGTGCTCCGACCCACTTAATAAACTCTTCACGCCGTGACGATCTATTCGGACGTCGACGTGGATCTCTCTACACTGGGCTCAAGTGGCGAATGTGACGAAGAAAATGAGCGACGATCGCCCCTCCTCCATAACAGGGCCAGCGCCTTACTCCGCTCGAAAAATCGTGCTCGGCGACATCGGCTGGCGCATCAGGCGTCTGCGACGGCGAGTCACCGGCTTCGTGGTCGGACTCGTCCTGGTAGTCGCGTTCGCGGCCATGTTGGTGCCGTTGCGTGCGCACGTCAACGTCTCTACCATCACCCTGGTGTTCATCATCCCGGCCATCACCGCGGAGGTGACCGGCGGCGTCCTCGCTGGCCTCACGACGGTGGCCCTCAGTGCGCTTGCCCTCGACTTTTATTTCATCCCCCCCTACGACACCTTGTCCATTGGCTCCGCGCAAAACTGGGTGGGGCTGGGGGTCTACCTAGTGGTAGTGGGTCTGGTGGCAGTGGTGATTGCACAATTTCGTGTGGCCCATGCTCGCGCTGAGCGCAACGCCCTCAGCATGCGTCGCGTCTTTGAGTTAAGCGAACTGCTGGTTCAGGATCGCACCGAGGAGGATCTCCTGGTCTCAATTGTGGGGGCGGTGCGCAACGTTTTCGCAATCGACGCAGTGACACTCTTCGTTCTCGACGAGGGCCAGCTCAAGGTAGCCGCCTCGGAGGGCCCCACGCTCACCGAAGCCGAACGCAACCAGCTTGGTCCTCCACCAGGGCACCCCGTTAGCATGTCGACGGCGCTGGGATCGACGGGCGAGTTGCGCACCGTTTCACTGGCGGCGTCGGGTCGCCCCATTGGCTTGTTGGTCCTCAAGGGGACGCGTTTCGTAGACGACGACCACGAGATGCTCATCACGTTCGCGAACGATGCGGCCATCGCTATTGAACGCGCCCAGCTCCGCGAACAGGCGCTGCGCACCACGTTGCTCGAAGAGGTCGATCGGTTACGCCACTCCCTCATGGGGGCGGTCTCGCACGACCTGCGTACACCCCTGGCCACCATCAAGGTGGCGTCCTCCACCCTAGTAACACGGGCACGCCAACTCACCCCCGAAGACGCGCACGAACTACACCAACTGATAGAGATCGAATCGGACCGTCTCACCCGACTCGTCGCCAACCTGCTCGACATGACGCGTATTCAAGCCGGCGTCCTCGAGATACACCAGAGCGACTGCGACGTGCGCGAACTCATCGATGAGTCGGTCCTCCTGATGGGAGCCGGATTGCGAGGTAGCCGACTGAACATCGACGCACCCGCCGATCTGCCACCGGTGCACATCGACCACCTCCTCGTGACGCAGGTTCTCTTGAACCTGCTCGACAACGCCCTGCGCCACTCCCCCGATGACGGACTCATCACGATCTGCGCACGTCGCGACGCACTGCGCGTCCACGTCAGCGTGGACGACGAAGGTCCCGGCGTCGCGCCCGGTGATCGACAGGCCATCTTCGACCGATTCGTCAAATTCGACACCGGTGGACGCGCGGGACTGGGACTCACCATCGTCAAGACCTTTATCGAAGCTCACGGCGAGCACGTATGGTACGAGGAGGCGCCCGGGGGCGGCGCACGATTCGTATTCTCATTGCCCTCGACGAACGACAGCCAGGAGGCACACTGAGATGGCCAAGGTACTCGTCATTGACGATGACCGATCGCTGTTGCGCGCTCTCAGCTTAGGGTTGCAGTCCGAAGGACACGAAGTCACTACCGCGACGAATGCGGAGAGTGGTCTTCGTCAAACGGCACTGCGACAACCTGACGTCGTCGTCCTCGACATTGGCCTGCCCGATATGGATGGTCTCGAGGTCTGCCGGCGCATCCGCGAATGGAGCGACGTACCCATCATCATCCTCTCGGCCACGGGGACTGAGCATCGCAAGGTGGCTGCCCTCGATGGCGGGGCGAATGACTACGTGACCAAACCGTTCTCAATGGCTGAGCTCGAGGCCCGCATCCGCGTGGTGGTTCGCAATCGCAACGGCGAACCCGAGGTGAGTGCTGGACCGGTTCTCGAACGCGGCCAACTCGAACTCGACCTGGTGCATCACGAAGCGACCCTGTCGGGACAACACGTCGCTCTCACCAGCAAGGAGTTCGACGTTCTCTCATTCCTCGCCCGCCACGCCGGGCGCACCTGTACCCACCAGATGATTCTCGAAGCGGTCTGGGGGGCTGGTTACGGGCGCGAGGCCCAATACGTTCACGCTTACGTTCACCGACTACGCCACAAACTGAACGACGAACAAGGTCACATGATTCGTTCGGTTCCTGGCGTCGGCTACCTCCTCGACGACGACGAACCATGATTCACAAGGGCAACTGCGGGGCAACTGCGAGCGACTGTCCAATGATGCGGCCGCCCTTCTTCGCCGTCGAAGGATAGACCACGTCGGGGCGAAATGACCGACTCTTGGTCTCACCGCTCCTTCCACCACGAACTTCGACCCAGTCTTCACTGGTCTGGGTGTTGGTCACGTGGGCCACGAAGACCCACGATTGACGGCGCTCCTTCGTGCCATCAATCACGACCACATCACCAGTTGTGAGGCCGGCCCATTTGGTCGAACGCACCAAGTGCCCCTGGCGAGTCACGACCGCGCGTTTTTTCACTCTTCTTTTCTACACGACGTCAGTGAGAATCGACCACTCAACGCTGACCCCACCATTCATGGAGCCTCCTCTTGGACCCGGGCGTCGAAAGTTCACGGCCCCTTGTTCGCTCCTCGCCGCTGAACACACCTCGCGACATCGGAAGGAATTATTCGCCATTGGGCGAGGGCCAGCGCCACACTGCCAACTGCAGCGAGGTCACCTCTTCGCAAGATCGACATGCGCCGTTACGACATATTCTCACCTCGGTCCAAGTCTCGAGCGAAGTAGCAATGGCGACGATCCAATTTCCCTTGAACGCCTGAAGTAGTTGGCGCTTGTTACTTCACAACTTGAGCGACTCGATCTCCACTCCTAGGATTCCCGCCTGATCCACCCCTGCCGAAATCCGCAGTGCCGCGGGGTCCGGTGTTTCCGGTCACCCCCGTCGTCCCAGCGGGCCCGGTGTCACCAGTCGCGCCCGTGGAGCCACTTGCCCCAGTGGGCCCGGTTGAACCAGTCGTGCCACTTGCCCCACTGGGCCCGGTTGAGCCAGTCGTGCCGGTTGAGCCGGTTGAGCCAGGGTTGTTGGTGGTGACGAAATTGAGAGGGGCGCTGGTCGCCTTCGCACCCACCGCGTCAGTCACGACCACGACCAACGAATGTGAACCATCCGCCCACTGCGTGGTATCGGCGACAAATTTCATGTGACGACCGCGGTTGCTGGTCCAACATCCCGCACTCACCGATGCCCCCTGAGTTTCGGTGCCCCCCTCGAGCGACAGACTCAGTCCCTTGCCGACCGGCGCGCCATTGTCACTGACGCACCACGTCAACGTTTGAGTTTCACCGAAGCCGAGGTGTGAGACGCTTGCCCCCAATTTCACCACTCCTGACACCGTCGAACTCACTTCAGACCGCCACCTCACGAGAGGTCCGGTTGTTCCCGCGTTCAAGCCATAACCGCCATCGTCGCTCCCGCCACCACGATCAGTTGGCGCCCCAGCATTCCCGGTGGCACCAGTAGGGCCAGTGGGAGCAGTGGGACCAGAAGGACCGGTCGGACCAGAAGGACCCGAATTTCCCCCAGGTGGTAGCGACCCGTACGAAGAAGTTCCCCCAGCGGTTCCAGTCAAGGGTGGGGGTGTCTCAGTGAATCCACCGGCCTGAGCCGCACTCAACACGTGATGCCTGGCCGCGACACCCGCCGATGCCGTCGTCACGGGCAGAGCAGTCGCCAGTAGCAACACACCCGCCGACACTCCAGCACCGATGACCATCGAATTGGAGGCACCAACCTTCATCTTTTCTCCTCGCCGGTTCACAACGTTCGCATCGCACTCCATAGTGCAGGTGCGCTGGTCCTCAGTCGTCAAGGTTGAGGCACTGTTGGGAATGTTGTGAAGAATTTGTGTCGCCACGAGATTCGCCCCGGGTCAGCTACCTGAATCATCTCGCACGCGGCACCGACGTCGACCCATCCTTGGACATGTCAGACCCCTCGCCTACGGTGAATCCATGGCCTTTGAACAACCTCTACCGAAATCGCTCTCCCCCTCACGATTGGCCGACTTCCAGACGTGCCCCCGGCGCTATCAGCACGCCTCGGTCGAACGCATCGCGCAACCGGCCAGCTACGCCACGGCCAAGGGTCGCTTCGTGCACTACGTCTTCGAACAACTCTTCGCGCTCGACCCCCCCGACAGGACCATGGCCGCCGCGCGCGGTTTCGTTCCGGCGGCCGAGGAGCACATCTTGACCACGCAGGTCCGTTCGGAGATCAATCTCGACGAGGCCGGGTTAGCACAATTGCTCGCCGAAACCGACCTCATGATTGAGCGCTATTTCACCATGGAGGATCCGCGAACGATCACCAGCGAAGGGATCGAGATGCGCGTGGGAGTGACCATCGAGGACACTCCCCTCTTCGGCATTCTCGACCGCCTCGACCGCGACGAGCAGGGCAACCTCATCATCGTGGACTACAAGACCGGATCGTTGCCCAATCGCAACTACGACGCCCAGACGTTCGCCAACGCCGAACTCTACGCCGCCCTCTGCGAAGAGAAGTTCCACGAGCGTCCGACCAAGATCCGTTTGCTCTACGTGAGTCAAGGCGAGACGATCGAGCGATCGGTGTCCGACGTCGTGGTGAAGGCCCGAGCGACGTCCGCCGTCACGGCGTGGCACAAGATCAAGCGCTACTACGACGACGGGGATTTCCCCGCTACGCCGTCGAAGAACGCCTGTCGCTTCTGTTCTTTCACCGAGTTGTGCCGTTCGCAGGGAGTGCCCGTCCCGCCGCGTTAGTCCCTAATGTGTATCGGTGACTTCCTTTGGACTCAGCTACGACTACCGTTGCCCCTTCGCTAAGAACATCCACCTGCACGTGCTCTCCGCTCTAGCCGGCGGCACCGACTTCGACGTGGAGTTCATCCCGTGGACGATGAGCCAGGGGCATCGTGCGCCCGGGGCGATTGACGTGTGGGACGACCCCGCACACGACTCGGCGCTCTTGGCCCTGGCGGTGAGCGTCTCGGTGCGCGACCAGCAGCCCGAATTCTTCCTCGCCTCGCACGAGGCGCTCTTTCGTGCCCGTCACGAACGCGCCATCCGACTAGTAGATCTCTCCGAGATCGAAGGGGTCCTGCGCCCAGTGGGCGTCGATATGGAGAGGGTGCGAGCCGACCTCGCCACACGTCGCCCTCACCGGGTGATCGGTGAGAACTACCGGGCCATGGAGGCCTACGAGGCCTTCGGCGTGCCGACGTTCGTCGTGGGCACCGACGCGACCTTCGTTCGTTACATGAAGCCGCCCAGTGGTGATGCGGTGGCGTCGGCGCAAATCATCGAGTCCCTAGTGACGCTGATGGCCCACCAGCCCGAGCTGAACGAATTCAAGCACACCCGCGTCTCGAACTGACGCGTCCGAGCGACTCTAGGCGAGGCGCAACACCAATTCGACGAGGCACACCGCGCCGAGTGCCAGCGCCGGCGTCGCGCCCTTGAGTCCATCGCCTTTACGAAAGTGAAAGACGACGGCGGCGATCATCATCACCGCCAGACCCGTGGCGGCGGCTTCGTTCACGAGGGCGAGGAACGAACCCTTCTTCGCGGCGAGCCCGATCAAGACCCCGAGTGCACCGAGGACTTCGAGCAGTCCCACCAGTTGGAACATCTTTTTCGTGAAGCCCAAGTGCTCGGCCGCCTTGGAGGACATGGTGTTGAAAATGATCTTCTGAGCCCCCGTCGTCGCGAACGTGAGAAACACGATGACGGAAAGAATGCTGGCGACTGCTCTCATGAGTACTCCTTGTTGACCCGACAACTGTACTGGAGGCGACGTCAGCCGCGGCGTCGTGGGAACTAAGCGACGTTGCTAGCCTTGCGTCGTGTCGGGAACCTCACCACCCGTGTCCCGTGTGGGCGTCGTCGGGGGCGGCCAATTGGCCCGAATGATGGGCGAAGAGGCGCATTCGGCGCACGTCGAGTTGGTCGTCCTCGCCGCTTCCCTCGACGACTGCGCCGTCGCGACGGTGGACCGCGTGATCGTGGGTCGCGCCGACGACCTCGATGCGCTCGAGGCACTGAGTCGGGAGTCGGACCTCGTCACTTTCGACCACGAACTCGTCGACCTCGACGTGCTGGCTGGTCTTGAGGCCCGCGGCGTCGTGCTACGACCGAGCTCGTCGGCCCTGCGCTACTCCGTCGACAAAGCCCACCAGCGTGAGGCTTTCGCCGCGAGGGGTTTTCCCCTACCGCCGTTCGCCGTAGTTCGCGACGAGAGTGACCTCGCGATACTTCAGGATTGGAGCGAGCGACACGATGGTGCTCCGGTGCTAAAGGCGGCGCGCGGTGGTTACGACGGACGCGGCGTGCACTTTCCGAACGACGACGACGAGGCGCGACGCCTCGCGCGCGTCATGCTCCAGTCGGGGGGCGTCGTCGTCGAAGAACGCGTGGCACTCGTACGCGAAGTCGCCCAACTCGTCGTTCGCTCCGTGCGGGGGCAGGTCGCGACCTATCCCCTGGTCACGACGGTGCAATCAGGGGGCATGTGCACCGAAGTCCGCTTCCCGGCGGACGTCGACGTGGAGATATCAGCACAGGCCGACCAGGTCGGTCGCGACATCGCCGAGTTCATCGGACTGGTCGGTGTGATGGCGGTCGAGTACTTCCTCACCCCGCGAGGGCTCTTGATCAATGAATTGGCCCTACGACCCCACAACTCGGGGCACTGGACCATCGAGGGGTGTGCGACCAGTCAATTCGCCAATCACCTGCGCGCCGTGTCGGGCCAGGACCTCGGCGCCACGCACCCGCTGCATGCAGCGGCGGTGATGGTCAACGTCATCGGCGACGCGTCGCCGGGCTCCTTGGACGCGGCGCGCGACGTGCCGGGAGTGCACGTGCACGACTACGGAAAATCGTGGCGCCCGGGACGCAAACTCGGTCACGTCACCGCCGTGGGCGACGAACTGCAGTCGCTACACGTGAGAGCATGGCGGAGTGCCCGGGCCTACGGGACGACGACTCAGGAGGCGTGATGGAACCAGTGGTGGGCGTCGTGATGGGAAGCTCCAGCGACCTCGAGGTCATGCGGGGGGCGCGCGAGATCCTCGAGTACTTCGAGATCGCGCACGAGGTGCACGTCGTCTCCGCGCACCGCACCCCCGAAGCAATGGTCGCCTACGGCTCCCAGGCCCAGGCGCGCGGACTGCGCGTCATCATCGCCGGGGCCGGTGGCGCCGCGCACTTGCCCGGGATGCTCGCCGCGGTCACCACGCTGCCGGTGATTGGCGTGCCCGTCGCACTGGCCCGACTCGACGGCCTCGACTCCCTGCTCTCGATTGTGCAGATGCCCCGCGGCGTGCCCGTGGCCACGGTGGCCATCAACGGTGCGGCCAACGCGGGTCTGCTCGCCGCGCGAATTTTGGGGGTCTCGGACCCGCACATCGCTGAGCGACTCCTCGCCTACCGCGAGCGCATCGCCCTCGAGGCCACCGATCAGGATCACGCTCTGCCCAGGGAATAAGGTGTTTTCTTAGAAAGTCGCACGCCCCGTTCAGTGCAGCGCGTGCGCGATTGCCAATAGTCTGAGGTAACACCAAGGAGGCCCACGTGGGTATTGCCAAGCGTATTTCTTCTATCTTCCAGGCCAAGTCCAACGCCGCGCTCGACCGGATCGAGGATCCGCGTCAAACATTGGACCTCTCCTACGAGCAGCAACTCGAGAATCTCACCAAGGTCAAGCGCGCCGTGGCCGACGTCGCCACCGCGCGTAAGCGCGTGGAGATCCAGGCCGAACAGCTCAAGTCCCAGGGTGACAAACTCGCCGACCAAGCCAAGCAGGCGCTGGCGCAGGGCAACGAGCCCCTGGCTCGTGAGGCGCTGACGCGCCGTGAGGCCATCGCCACGCAGCTCAAGGACCTCGATACCCAGCACGCCACCATTGTCGAGCAGGAGGACAAGCTCACCGCCACCGCCCAGAAGCTCCAGACCGAGGTGGAGGCCTTTCGCACCAAGAAGGAGACCATCAAGGCCACCTACACCGCGGCCGAGGCCTCGGCGCACGTCTCGGAGGCGGTCAGCGGCATCTCGACGTCGATGAACGACGCGGGCGCCGCCATGCAGCGCGCCCAGGACAAAGTGGCCCAAATGCAGGCGCGCAGTGGCGCCCTCGACGAATTGTTGGCGTCAGGGGCGTTGACCGACCTGACGGCGAGCCCGGGCGACGACATTCAGGCCCAACTCGACGCCGCCGGCGGGGGATCGAGTGTCGACGTCCAACTCGCCGCCCTCAAGGCTCAGATGTCCGCGGGTGACGCGCAGTCGAGTTTGGCGAGCGGTGGTACGGACTCGTCGAGCACCACCGAGGGCGCCTGACATGGCCAAGAGCAAGATTGAGACCGACCACGGGCTCAACGTACGCATGTTCATCACCGGCTTGGCGCTGGTGGTGCTCTATCTCATCATTACCACCCTGCTCATCTACGTGGGACTGGGCTACGGCTTCGTCATCGTCATCGTCGCGGGCCTGATCTTCTCGCAGTACTACTTCTCGGACAAGATCGCGATGTTCTCGATGCACGCGCACGAGGTGACCCCAGCGCAGGAGCCCAAACTCCACGAGATCGTCGACCGTCTGTGCCTACTGGCCAACATGCCCAAGCCCCGCGTCGGCGTCGCGGAGATGGACATTCCCAACGCCTTCGCCACGGGCCGCAGTCCGAGCCACGCCGTCATCTGCGCCACCCGCGGCATCATGACCCGCTTGAGCGACGAGGAGCTCGAGGCCGTGCTCGCGCACGAACTCAGCCACGTGGCGCACCGTGACGTGGCGATCATGACGATCGCCTCGGGCGTGGGCATGCTGGCCGGACTGGTCTCGCGCATGGCGATGTGGGGCGCCATGCTCGGCGGTGGCGGTGGCGGGCGTGGAGGCAACAACAATGACAACGCCGCCGTGGTCGAAATGGTGACCTGGCTCGTCTCCATCGTCATCTACGTCGTGGCCTACATGTTGACCATGGCCCTCTCGCGCTACCGCGAGCTCTCCGCGGACCGTTCGGGCGCGATCTTGATCGGCAAGCCCAGCGTCCTGGCGAGCGCGCTGGTGCACATCACCGGCGACATGGGTCGCATTCCACGCACCGACCTACGAAAGGCGGAGACGATGAACGCTTTCTTCTTCGTGCCCGCGCTGGCCGGCGGCACCGCGGCGTCGTTGTTCTCCACGCACCCGTCGCTTGAGACACGCCTGGCGGCGCTCAACAAGCTCGAGCGCGAGCTCAACGGCTAGTGGGCCTGCGCGACGCGTTCTTCGGGCGCACGAAACAAGTGGCCCCACAACTCGACAACATCTTCGCGTTGCCGACCGCGGCACTGACCCTGCAGAGCGAGTTGGACCTGGTGCCCTCGGGACAGGCGGGGCTCTGCTTCAAGGCGGGTAGTGGGGAGTCGTCCCTGCTCAGCGACGCCGACATCATGGAGCTGCTCAACTTCGAGGCCGAGAAGGACTCGGTCTCGCTCACGAGTGATGACCTGGGATTCAAGTGGCTGGTGGTCAAGGACCCCAGCATCGACGGGCTCGTCACCAAGATCCACGCGGCCAACACCTCGATGGTCGAGCACGAACTCGGACCGCGGCTCCTGTGCGCGGTGTTCGGATTCGTGCCCCGCACGCCGCCGGGCGAGGGCGCCGTGCGACTCGTCTATCTCCTCAAGCAGGGCACCTTCTACCCCTTCGCCCCCACCGGGGCCAATCAACGCGACAACGAACTCGAGTTGCGGGTGAAGTCCTTCCTGGGGAGCGATCTGGTGATGGAGCAGGACCTGTCACGGTGGATGGCCCTGTGGAACTTGCCCGTCGAGTAATTTAGCCCCGAGCCGACGCCACCTGGCGCGCGAGAGCCTGCGCGTGAAACCAGACGCTGACCCCACCTTCGTTGAGTGGCGGACCCATGGCCGCCTCGAAGAGAGCTCGTACCTTGTCGGCGTTCGCCGTGCTCGGGTCCAGGACCACCGTGCCGACTCGATTGAGGAACAAGAATTCGCGCATACGCACGACGAGGGCCTGGTTGAAGGTCGGTAGGCGCGTGTTGGCGCCCGAGTAGTGCGCGATGAACTGCGTCACCGCGACCGGTCGGGTGGCGGCGGGCTGGCCGGTCACGTGACCGCGCGGGGTGGGGATGATGGCCTCGCCGCCAATCATCTTCCAACGAAAATCGCTGAGGATCTGCCAGTACATCGACGCGGCGTAGGGCGAAGCGGTCAGGGGGAAGGGCAGGACCACGCTGCCTTCGGGAATCTGCAGGACGTCAGAGGAGGTGAAGAAGGCGGGCACGCTCGGCAGCGGTGACGTGGGGATCCTCAGTTGGGGCACGTAGACCGCCACCGAGGCCAGGGTCAGCGCGCTCAGCGCGACGTGGACGCCGCGACGCCGGTCGCGACCCTCGCCGTCGGACTGCTCTCGCGCCCAGGCAGTCCATCGCGCCACTCCCAGGGCCACCAGCAGCGCGACCCAGAACGACGCGAACAGCGAGAATCGATTGGGCAGGTCCGCCTGGAGCAGCGGCAACTTCGCCAACGCGGCCCAGGGCAGCGGCACGTGAATGGTGTGATTGGCCACCATGAGCCAGCGACCCATGGAGAGTACTTCGGTCACGAAGAGCACCAGCGCGACGTAGAGGACCCAGCGCTGACGACGCAGGGTCCACACGATAATTCCCAGCGCCACCACCAGGGGTGCGCCGAGGTAGCTACCGTTCTCGGCGAGGTCCGACCCCATGAACTGATTCCCCAGGCGAGTCAGGAACGACGGGTGCAGCCACTGGAGTCGGTCCGGAACCAGGGTGCCCAACACGTCGAGCTTGAGGGGGCTGTGCGTCGTACCGTGGGTCGCGCCGTGGATCGCCTGGGGTCCAAAGATCTGGAAGTAGACCGGGTAGGCGAGCACCACGATGACTACGCCCGCCGCGTAGAGCGCGGCGCGTCCGACGTAGCGCCACCGTGTGGCATCGAGGTCGTGGCGCTGCGCGAGGACCAGGATCACCAGCGCGAAGAAACCCACGATCAACACGTCGGCGGCCACCTCTTGGGACACGAAGAACTCCGCGATGATGAGAGCGCCCAGGATCAGACCCCATCGGCGGGCACTGCCGCCCTGGGTCACGCAGATGCGAAACAACGCGTAGAAGATCAGGGGCGGCAACGGGACGAAGATCAAGAACAGGTGACCGTAGCCCTGCGCGAGCATGTAGGGCGAGAAGCCGTAGATCGCGCCGGCGAGGAATGCGCCCACGTTCGACCCGCTGAGACGACGCACGACGTAGAAGCACGCCAGGGCCGAGACCGGGAACGAGGCCCACATCAGCAGGTTGTAACTCGAGACCGGACCGAGGAGCCAGGTCACCGGCGCGGCCAGCACGGCGAGTCCCGGCATGACGGTGTTCGTCGCCAAGTTGGCGCCCGTGGGATAGTCCATCCAGTTGGTGAACATCGGATTGTGCCCGTGCAGAATGGCCCAGGGCGTCCACTTGAGGAACCACACCTCCTGCATCACGTCGCCACAGGGGCACCCCACGACGGAGTGGGTGGCGCCGGGGACCTGGGGCCAGTACACACTGAGAGAGATCAACACGAACACACCCAGGGCCAGCCAGATGAAGCGGCGCGGGGCCATGGCGTCGAGTTTCTCCATCAGTTCACGTAGGCGCCGCCGCGGGGGCGCGAGGGCGTCCCCCCGAATCTCCTCGTCCGTAATCTCCACGATCAACTGCCCTAGCCCCCATGACCACCCGCGTGTTCGGTGTCGAGAAACACGCGTGGACCTCGGGCAACTGTAGCAACGCCCCGGACGTGCCCGGCACTCCCCGCTTCTGTGCCGAGCCGCACTTTTCGCCGTGGCGAAAGGACCCGCCCTCGAAATCCCACCGTGTAACCTGAAACTGCGTTGTTGGTGCGGCGGCGTGGCGCACTCCGAGCGGACGATACCCCGCTCACAGTGCGCTACGTCGAAACGCCAGCGACGTGGCCGCGACGACGCGGTGGATGATCGTATCGCCCCGCCAGCATCGAGAACCGCTGGCGGGAACCACAATGGAGGCGCCAATGTCCGTAGACGAGTCAATCTCGGGAGTCAACACTTCCTTCGGATTGCCCATTGCGGGCCGCGGACCCAAGTCGATCATTCGGCGTATCACCGCCAAGTTCATCTGGCCCTTCCTGCGACACCAGGTCGACCTCAATCACGTCCTCATCGCCGAAGTTCGCGACCTCCAGGCCAAGCAACAGATTCTCCTCGCCGTGGTCGAGCAGCAACTCTCCCCCACCGGTCAGGCCACGGTGGCGATTCGCGATCTCGACCGCCAACTGGACCTCGTCGAGGACGGACTGCACAACGTTGAAAACGCCCTGCACATCCTCGAGGGCCAGTACACCTCGGTGGTGCTCCAACGAGAGAGCCACCTCGCTGACGTGCAGACGCACCTCACCAAGCGCACCCAGCAACTCGAGAACCAGATCGACCTGAGTCACCGTCAGTTGTTGGCGCGCTTCTACGACGGCTTCGGCGCTCTCCAGCGCGACGTCACCGACGTCGTCGGACAGTTCGCCGATTTGAGCGCCCTCGTCGATGAGTACGAATCGCGCACCCACGTCGCGTTGGACGCCGAACGACGCCAGATCGCCGGAGCGCTGGCGCGCATGGCCGAGGTCGATCACTTCTTGACCGAGGTCAAGCGCTCCTACCCCGAGCTGGCCCCACCCGAACGTCTGGTCAAGCTCTCCACCGGCTTCGACGCCGTGTCGCGCGCGCACGCGCTGCGCTTTCGCGGCTCGTTCAACGAGGTGAAGGAGCGCGTCAGCATCTACGTGCCCGACCTCAAGTCCGTGGCCGCGTTGGGTCCCGTCCTTGACGTGGGGTGCGGCGGCGGCGAATTACTGACCGTGCTCAAGGAGAACGACATCGAGGCCTACGGGATCGAGATTCTCGACTCGGCGGTCCAAGAATGCGTGGCGGCCGGTCTCGACGCGCGAGTCGACGACGCACTGCACCACCTGGCCACGGTGCCCCCGGCGTCGCTCGGCGCCGTGACGGCGATCCACGTCGTCGAGCACCTCGGCATGGACACCCTCATCGAGATGATCGACCTGTCGCTGCGAGCCCTCAAGCCCGGTGGGATGATCATCTTCGAGACGCCCAATCCCGGCAACGTCATGGTGGGCGCCGATAGCTTCTACATCGACCCCACCCACGACCACCCGATCCCCAGTGCCCTACTCGAGTTCCTCGTGTCGATCCGGGGCTTCACCGAGGCCCAGGTCGTGCCCCTCAAGCGCGCGCCGAACCTCTTCACCAACGTCATGCCGACCGAGGGGGTCTGGGCCAATGACGTGTCGCGCGTCGCCCAGCACGTCGCCAACGTGTTCCTCGGTGCCGAGGACTACGCCGTGGTCGCGCGACGAGCCGTCTAGGGATGCGCGTCGCCGTCTGGACGCCGCTGCCACCCGAACCCTCGGGCATCGCCGACTACAACGACCAGCTCCTCGTCGCCATGGCGCGCGACCCCGAGGTGACCTTGACCGCGATCGTCCGCGACGAGGTCGCCGAGGCGGCGCGCGCGCCCCGGGGGGTGACCCTGTGCGCGGTGAGCGACTACCGCGCGAGCGACTACGACATCGACCTGTATCACCTGGGCAATAATCCGACCTTCCATAGCTACATGTTCCAACCCCTCCTGCACCGACCGGGCGTGGTCGTACTGCACGACCCCGCGATCGCCGACTTCGTCGAAGTCCTCCTGGGCGGGCGGTGGCGACGGATATTCGAGATCGAAGCCGCCTACAACCTGGGTGTGTCGGAGTTCGACGATCGAGTGGCCGGTACCATCGGCTTCTGGGACCGGACCGAGTTGCTGATGTCGCGTCGGGTCATCGAGTCGAGCATCGTGACGCTGGTGCACAGCTCGTGGGCGAGCGCGCACCTGACCGAGAGATTCGCCGCCACCAACGTGGTCGAAGTGCCCTTCGCCGTCACCATCGATCCCACGCGGCTGCACCAACGCACCTCTCGCCGACTGACCTTCGGTGTCTTTGGCAATATCAGTTTTCACAAGCGCGTGCCCGAAGTGGTCGAGGCATTCCTCGACGCCCGTGGCCGGGGGCTCGACGCCGACCTCATCGTGGCCGGACGGCGCGACAGCGCGGACGCCGAGGCCCAGGTCCGGCGCCTCATCGACGACTCCCTCTACGCCGACGACGTGGTCGTCGCGGTCGACGTCGACCAGGCCGACTTTCGCTCCCTGCAGGAGGACTGCGACGTCGTCGTCGGCCTGCGTTGGCCCACCGCGGGAGAGACCAGCGCATCGCTGCTCGAATGCTTCGCCCTCGCCAAGGCCGCCATCGTCTCGGACGTACCCCAGATGAGTCAGTTCGCCGGCGAGTTCTGTCGCAGAGTCAGCACCGACTCGGACCATGAACACGACGAATTGGTGGCCGCCATGATGGCGATGGGCGAGGACGTGACCGGCGCCCGAGCCGCCGGTCGCCGAGCCCTCGACTACGTCAGTGAGCACTGTCGCATCGAGGACGTGGCCGCGACCTACCTCGAGCATCTGCGTCGAGCCCTGGAGGCGCCGGGCCGCGAGGGGACCGACGCCGAGGGTCCGCTTCCTCTAGGCGTCAACGCCATCGCCTCGTGGGCCGGCGCCACCGGCCTCGCCGAGGCCGGCCGGCGCGCGGCCGTCGCCTTGTTGAACGAGGGCGTGGCGATGGCCATCGAGGACGTCAACCTCTGGGCCAAGGTCGACCTGAGTCGCGTGCCCGACCAGATCGCCTCCCTCCCCCACGGCCACCCCTACCC
>JARCRU010000119.1 GCA_029850535.1 Actinomycetota bacterium
AGGTCGGTCAAGGATTCATCGACGAACTCTTCCGGGTCTGGCAATCTGCGCACCTCGAGACTCGCCTTCTTTGGAAGAATACGAACCCCGCGATCGACGCACTCATTCGTCTCACGCTTGATAGGTGAAGCCGATGCGATCTTCGATTTGGGTGGAGAGCTGATGAGTGGGCGCTGAGGTGGGCGCTGGGGGACTCGAACCCTCGACCTCAGCCGTGTGAAAGTGTTCATGCCCTTTTCACCAGACGACGTGACACGACGATAGACAACTTTGACCAGGACCAATGACGACGCAAGACGACGTGGGACAACTGCACACGACGTGATTTGTGGAGCAAATGAACGCAGGCCGTAATCGTGCGGTGGTATTTCACCTACACGAGAGCCTGGAAGTCTCGCTGTCAGTCCTTGGGAGTTTGCGATACAACATCGAATCTCACTATTGGCACGGGTGTTGCTGACATCATATAAGATGTCGCTCGTGTGGGACATCGAATTGGAACCCGAAGTTGCAAAGTGGCTAGAAACACTTGCGCCGAATGAATTCGCCATCGTTGCATTTCATATCGATCGATTGGCCGACCTAGGCGCCGCGTTGCGAATGCCGCACTCTCGGTCACTTGGCGAAGGCCTCTTCGAACTGCGCTTTGACTATGGCCACACGACACAACGAATTACGTTCTTCTTCGGCTCAAAGGGCCGAAGAATTGTGCTGTTGACCGTATTTCGTAAACAACGGATGAATGAACGCGCCGAGGTGACTCGTGCCCGTGCAGCCATGGAACGGTGCATTGCAGAGAAACACGAGACGAGCGAGAAAGGAGAGATCAAAGATGACGACGAATAAGTGGGGTGCCCTAAAAGAGCAGCGACTCGCGGGAATGACGGGCGACGAGCGTAAAGAATACGAACGCGCCTACGCGAAAGCAAAGTTGGCTGCAGAAGTTGGAGAACGTGTCCGGGCGGCGCGTGAGGCTGCAGGATTAAGTCAACGCGAATTGGCGCGTCGAATCGGCACGAGTCAGGCCGTGATTACTCGGTTGGAAGCCGGTGGGGTCGGCGCGACTCTCACTACACTTCAGCGAGTCGCCACTGCCCTTGAACTCGAAGTAAAAGTCGAGTTGCGTCCAACGGTTTGACGATACCAAGACTGAGGTGGAGGACGAGTTGTCGGACGTCGCAACGCCGGCCAAGGGCCTCAACCCCCGACGCCACTCGTTGCGGGGTGTCAGGAATAGGGGCCGTGAGCCCTACGGGGCCGGGATGTCGTAGCCGGCCCCGCGCAACATTCTACGAAGATCCACGATTGCCTGGACGTCAAGGTCTTTATTGTTGGCCCGGTCGAAGGTCTCGGTCTCGGAACCGAGAGTCACCGTAAACTTACCCTCGCGACCCTCGTCCACCGTTCCCGTTACTTCGAGCAGCGAGAGCACGTCGGGCCACTCGATGTTGTGACTGGTCGGATGCGTCAGGATCTTGAACAACGTCGTGCGGTGGTGATTATTCAAATGCATCGGTTCTGGCTGGTCTGACATTGGCGTTCCTCTGATTGCCTTACGTCTGGGTCACCGTGCCACGGCACGGAACCGCGGACGCCGTACCTTGATTCTAATTCTGATGGGATCGAATCGTCGACGGGGCTGCGCACTGGGACCACCGGCAAAGCGTCGTGTGTTACTTCATATAGTTACTATATGTAATAATTGTTAGATGCAATCAAAGAGTTCTCAATCCGCTCAGCCGGTGGAGTCGGTGGTCGACGCCGTTCTCTCGGCCAGTCGAGTCCTCGTTGCGGTGGCCGCGCGGTCACTGTCCGACTTCGCCGAGGAAGTCACCCTCACCCAGTATCGGACGCTGGTGGTGTTGGCGTCACGGGGACCGCAGAATCTGGCCGGATTGGCCGCGTCGGTCGGGGTGACGCCGGCCACGGCCACTCGCATGTGCGACCGGCTCGTCAAGAAAGAGCTAATCACGCGCAGCGCAGAACTGGGCGATCGGCGCCACGTGCACCTGGCCCTGACGAAGAAGGGGCTAGCGCTGGTGAGTAAGGTCACCAAACGGCGCCGACAAGAAATCGAGTCCATCGTCGAGGCGATCTCCCCCCAAGAGCAGGTCATCCTCGTCCAGGCGCTGAGCCGTTTCACGGACGCTGCGGGCGAGGTACCTGAGCAGGACTGGTCGACCGGATGGGACCTCTAGATGCCACCCACTGAAGCCACGACGGTACGACGCTGGTCCACGCGTTCGAGGGCGATCCAGGTGCGACTCGGCCGCTGGGTCACCACCGCGACCTACACCCAGAAGTGGCTCGTACTGGGTACCATCATCGGCGTCATCGCGGGACTCGGCGCCGTCGTCTTCTACGAGGCGCTGCGACTCGCCACGTACGTCTTCCTCCAGGTTCTCGCGGGCTACCGAGTCCCCCTGCCCGTCAACGAGGGAAGCCGGATCGCGTCCGCTCACTTCGCCCGGCCATGGGCGATACCCCTCATCGCGTGCGTGGGCGCGCTGGCGGGAGCCGTCCTAGTCTTCGCAATCGCCCCCGAAGCCGAGGGGCATGGCACCGACGCCGCGATCGCGGCAGTGCACCACAACCCCCGGGGCGTGCGGATGCGCACGGTCTTCGTGAAGATCGTGGCCTCGGCCCTCACCATTGGTTCGGGAGGCTCCGGCGGTCGCGAGGGGCCAACTGGTCAGATCAGTGCCGGCTTCGGCTCATTCCTCGCCCGGTTCCTCGACCTCAGTCCTTCAGACGCACGCATCACCGTGGCGAGCGGGATCGGTTCGGGCATCGGAGCGATCTTCGGCGCACCGCTGGGCGGCGCCGTGCTCGCCACGGAGATCCTCTACCGCGACGACTTCGAGGTCGAAGCGCTGCTCCCCTCCTTCATCGCGTCCATCGTGGGTTACTCAGTGTGGGGGTCGTTCGAGGGATTCGGACCACTCTTTGGCTACGTCGGCAACTACCACCTCACCAACGCCCTGCAGTTGGTCTGGTTCGGAGTAATCGGCATTCTCGGTGGGCTGATCGGGCTCCTCTACGCCAAGGGCTTCTACGGGATGTCCGCGTTCTTCAGCCGACTCACGATCCCGCGCTGGGTCCGCCCGGCAATCGGCGGACTGATTGTTGGTTGCATCGGCCTGGCCATCCCTGAGGTGCTCGGCACCGGCTACGGGTGGATTCAGGCAGGTCTGGGCAGCCAACTGATGCACATCCCGCTCTGGATTGTCCTCATCTTGCCCTTCGCGCGCATCGCGACGACCGGACTCTCCATTGGATCGGGCGGTTCGGGTGGCATCTTTGGCCCGGGCATGGTGATCGGTGCCTTCGTCGGGGCCGCCGTCTGGCGCCTGCTGGAGCCGGTCGTGCCCAGCCTCGGCCACGACCCCGCCCCGTACGTCATCGTGGGGATGATGGCCTGCTTCGGGAGCATCTCGCGCGCACCGCTCGCGGTGATGCTGATGGTCGCCGAGATGACGGGCACTCTGTCGCTCATCGTGCCGGCCATGCTGGCCGTCGGCCTGGCGACGCTGATCGTGCGGCGCAACGACGACACCATCTATCGCAGTCAACTGCGCAGTCGCGCCGAGTCGCCCGCGCACCGCATGCTCACCGGACTCCCGTTACTCGCGATCGTACCGGTCTCGGACGCGATGGCCCCGGCACGCTGTCTGCTGTCGAGCTCTGAGGACCCGAACACCTTCGCGACGCGCATGGAACAGGTCGGCGTCAGCGCCGCCCCACTCGTCGATCACCAGGGCCGATACGTCGGCGTCATCACGCTGGCGTCGCTGGCGAAGGTGACCGAGGAAGTGGTGCAAGAAAGCCAGGTCCCAATCGACACCACGTTCGCGCCAATCCACCGGTCGGTCCACCTCAACGTGGTGCTCGAGACCCTCACCTCAACACCACAGACGTGGGCCGCCGTCATCGACGACGACCGGCATGTGGTGGGCACCGTCTCCATCTCGGACATCGTGCGCAACTACCGTCGATCAATGCAGGCCAACCTGCGACGCATCTCCGAGCTCGGCGGAACAACCGGGATCTCCGAGGTGCTCGTCGCCGAGAATTCCTCGATCGACCAGGCGCCGGTGCGCTCGGCGGCGATCCCCCGTGGCGTCCTCATCACGGCGATCGAGCGCGGGAGCGACGTCATTCGCCCGAACGGCGATACCATCATCCAGCCGGGAGACCGACTGATGGTCCTCGGCACGCCCGATGACCTGGCCATCCTCGGCCAACTCGCCTCGTCAACGTCACGGTGATGGCGCTCGTGGTCCGAACGGTGAGATGAAAATCTCTCGAGATCGTTGCTGAAGGGGGACGAGCAGATTCCGCCTTGCCGCAAAGGTGACCAATAGAAATCGCGACGATTCCCTCGTTGGCCGACGAGCCACGGTTGGCTTTTTGCGACGCTTTATCCCTGGATGGGCGTCGTCGCTTCATCACTTGACTCGCGAGTCGAGCAACGAACTCAGAGTTCGTACACGAGGTGGGGAACGACATCACGTCGACGGCTCCACGTCGGTTGATCGTCGGCCCCAGTTCCCATGAATGTCCAGACAAGGTGCTCGTCACCGAGCGACCACCTACGAGGACCGCTGTGAAGCGACGAGCTCGAGAATGGTCTGTGGGTCAAGAAACCGTCAGTCACTTCTTGGGACACGAAGACAGATCGCACCTCTCGCAGAGATGCCGGTCATTACCAAAGAACTCGCTTCCTCGGCTCAACGTGGCGTCATCGAACAGGGTGCTCGAGCGAAAGGAGTCTCTCAACGACACCTACCAGATCGTGGGACTGGACCGTGGGCGATCGGAATACCCCGGGATAGGAGCGTTGCTCGCGGTTCACCCATCCGGTCGAGAATCCCGCGCACGACGCTCCATGGAGGTCCCACGGGTGTACCGCCACCATTGCCAAGCGAGAGGGTGCAACACCGGCCACCGCAATTGCCAGTTCGTAGGCCTCTGATCGAGGTTTCCAGTGACCAACGTCGTCGACGGAGAGGACCTCGGCGAACGAATCGAGGACACCGCCGGCCCCGAGGATCTGACGGGCCGGCGCAGCGCTGCCGTTGGTCAACGCAAAGGCTCGAACACCCGCGGCGTGAAGTTTGTCGAGCGAAGGCGACACGTCGGGATGAAGGGGAACTTTTGCGAATGCCGCCAACAGAAGTTCGCCAGCCCCCTCGGGCAATGTGTGGCCCCCATCCACCCCCACCTCATAGAGCGCTGTCAGGGCGAGTTCAGAGAATTTTGCAGGGTCACCCGACGCAGCCAGGGCGAAACCATCACGCAGTAACACCGCAAACCACCACCGCAGGAGCGATCGATCGAGTCCGATGTCGGTGAAGACTTCTTTGAGAGGAGTCAGATCGGTGAGTGTCTCGTTGACGTCAAAGACCACGGCTTCCAGTTGGCCCGTCGCTGTTGGTCCGCTCGCGTTGGTCATACGTGTTACCTCTCTATATCCCGTGTGACGGTTGTTCCACATCCGGTGATGCGCGGCGTCCACTCTCTCGCGACTCCGTCGAGGCGTTCAACTCGTGCGCGACGACGCGCCGAGCACGAGCGCCACCCCACCCGATCTTCTCAGAATGAGGCCAGCGCGGCAATCACGTCATCCGGATCGGCTCGCTTGGTGTAGTCAGCGTCGACGAATCGCCACACGACTTTGCCAGAGGAATCGATGATGTAGGTCGCGGGGATGGGAAGTTCAAAGGTGTCATCACCGTTTGCTGCAGGCAGGTCGAGGCCGAAACCGGAGTAGACCTCTCGAAGGTCTTCGGGCAGGCTGAAGACGAGGCCGTACGAACGGGCGACCTCGTTACCCACGTCGGAGAGTACTGGGAAGGACAGTTCCAGTTTCTCGAGCGTTGACATGGAGGCATCCGGGGTCTGAGGAGAGACCGCCACCAAAGTGGCACCCGCGCTCGTGATCTCGCCTAATCGGGCCTGTAGCGCGCGCAACTCCATCGAGCAGTATGGGCACCAGCCGCCGCGGTAGAAGACCAACACTACGGGTCCGGCGTTCAACAGCGAGGACAGCTCGACCTGATGACCATTCGCATCAGGGAGCACGAAGTCAGGCGCGAGCGCGCCAATCGCGAGGCTACGTTCGACCAGACCCGACTCGCGAAGTGAACCGGTGGCACCGTCCATGACCGCAAGGACTGGGGCGGGAATTCTCTCTCGAGCCGACTCGTTGTAGCGCTTCAGTTCCGTCGTCAAGTCACTGGACATATTTAACCATTCCCCTAAAAGAGTTAGACAGACAGTTCTGTCTTATTAGTTCACCCTAGTAGGTACAGTGGCATTGTGCAACGCAATGCTGACCTCACCACCATGGCTCCCAAACAACGAATTCTCGAAGTAGCGAGCCGTCTCTTCTACACCCAGGGCATCCATGCGGTCGGCATCGACCGGGTCATCGCCGAATCATTTGTGGCGAAGGCCACGCTGTACGCACATTTCCGGGGCAAAGATGAGTTGGTGGCCGCCTACCTCGCACTCGAAAGCGACAAGTGGTTGGTCGAGTCCACGCGTCGTCTCACCAAGTTGCACCTCGATCCTCCGGCAGCGGTCACAGCACTCTTTGAGATGCTCTTTGACGTGAGTCGAACTCCGGGCTTTCGAGGCTGCCCTTTTATCAACGCCGCCGCAGAGTTTCCCGATCAGGGGCCGGTAACCGAGCAGATCGCACTCCACCGGTTGATGCAGCGCCGGGTCTTTGCCGAGGCTCTCGGCGCCAAGGGATCGTCACCTGACCTGCTCGAGCCTATATTCGCCCTCTTCAACGGAGCAATGATCACGGCATACTTAGAACGTCGCCCCGACGTCATCAAACTCGCGTCAAAGAGCGCCCTTGAACTTTTGGCAAGAAAGTCAGATAATCCTTAATGTCGCTCTTCGGTTGCGCCATCCAATGAATCAATTGTCACTCGACTCAGCCAATCTCCGAACGCGACACCAGAGGTAATTCTCCGCGGGTGTTGATGGACTTTCAACAACCTAGGTGCACGGGTCAGAATCGGTTTTCAGTTCGAACTTGAGAGCTGAGTGGACGTCAATGTGGTCGCCGGTTGGTGAAATAGTCGATGAAGTGTTGCGGCGCGGCAGATTTTGTTGACGAGGCGTTGTTCACCGCTCTCTATGCGGTGACCAGCACCCCGGATGAACTGACGTTGGCCAGCTTTCGCAGGTTGTGACAGAGCGCGTGCAGGGTCCACTCGCCTTGAGCCCCCTCGAGACCGCGTAGTCGGAACTGACCGGCGTGTTGTCGGGTCTTCATCTGGCCGAACACCGGCTCGACAATGGCCTTGCGCCGTGCGTAGTCGGCTCGTCCCGACTTGGTGCGTAGTCGCCGGGCCATGCGCTCACGCGACGTGGCGTTCTTGGGAATGCGACCCCTCGGTGAGTCGGTGATTCGCTCGCCGTGTTGTTGGCGCCCGGTGGCGATGAGCACGTCGCAGGGGCCGTTCGCGGTGGCGTCGATGTTCTCGGCCGAGCAGTAGCCGGCGTCGGCGAGAAACACGCGGGGGGACTCGGTGACCCCGGCGCGGGTCAGTTGTTCGGTGGTGGCCTGGATCATCGCGGTGAGCTGGTGCACGTCGGTGGCGTCCTGGGTGAGCGTGGTCGAAAGGATCACCTGAGCCCCTTCGTCGACGATCGTCTGGGCGTTGAAGCAGTAGTGGAACGAGCCGTCGGCGGTCTTCATGATGCGCGCGTCGGGGTCGGTGAAGTTGCGCTGGGACCGCGGGTTGACCTTGGCGGTCTTGGTTGCCTCTTCGCCCGCTCGTTTCGCCTCTTTCGGGTTCGCGCCCTTGGCGAGGGCCTTCTTCTCGGCCTCGCGCGCGGCCTTCTCTCTCGCCTCGGCCTCGAGGGCCTCTTTGGCAGCCAAGATCGCGGCCAGGCGTGCCTGCTTGGTCGCGAGGTGCGCGGGCAGCTCGTCACCGCGGCGGTCACCGAACTCCTCGTCCTCTTTCGCGTCGGTCGCCTCGGCCTCTTCGAGCAGTGCGCGGACCTCACCGCGCAACTCCTCAGCGCGCTTGCCCATGCGGTCATAGCTCATGGCCTTGTGTCTACTCGCCGCCGCGCGAACCTTGGTGCCGTCCAAGGCGACGCGTCCGAGGCCGACCAGACCGGCTCGCTCACAGAGCACGAGCACCTGGGTGAAGAGGTCCTCGAGCGCGCCGAGGTGGCGGCGGCGAAAGCGCGAGATCGAGCGGTAGTCGGGCGCCGCGTTCGCTGCCAACCAGCGAAAGGCGACGTCAGTCGCACAGCGTCGTTCGATCTCGCGCGAGCTGGTCACCCCGATTGAGTAGCCGTAGAGCAGGAGCTTGGCCATCATCGCCGGGTCAAAGGGCGGGGCGCCGGTCGCGTTGGTGTAGGAGTCGTAGATCAGAGAGAGATCGAGGGCGGAGTCCACCGTCTCGGAGAGAAACCGGGCGGTGTGCTCAGTGGGCAGCCAGTCGTCGAGCGAGGGTGGCAAGAGGAAGTTCTGGTGTTGGTCGTAGGGGCGAAAGGTCTTGTCGCGGCCGGCTGGTTGGGATACTTCGCGAGCCCGAGACTCGGAAGCCTCCACCTGGAACAGCCGATCGTCTTCGCACAGGAAGGTCATAGACAATTCTCACAGCCGAGCTCAGGTCAGTGGTGGATTCTGACCCACGCACCTAGGGAGTCCGCTTTGGCAAGATCGGAGCGTCTCGAGGTTCACGCCGAGCGCGGGACACACGACGTTGACGGCGCACTCGGCATCAGGCTCACACAGGTGATCAGCGCTACTTCGAAGTCTGGAATCAGACCACTCTCGCACCAACGTCGGGACCGACCAAAATGACTGCCCGCAGGTTCACCACGTTGCCCAGGAGTGCACCGGCCAGATCGAGCCGGCCGATCGATAGGGCGAATCCCACGACTGCTCCGCGACGGGCGACTGATCGCCGCGCAGCGCCCGTTTCAGATACCAACTCCCCTTCCTGTGAAGGTGGGGGGCGCCAAGTAACGCCCAGATCCTCGATGAGGTACGCAGCGAGCGGTTTTGATTTATCTCGACACGTCCGCGCTATTGAAACTGGTTCGCAGGGAGGCCGAGACCGATGCACTGTCGACTTGGCTGCTCGAACGAGTTGACGTGCCAAAAATTACTAGCGCGCTGACACGAATTGAACTACTTCAGGCAACACGGCGACTCGATTCGTCGTCGGTCGGTATTGCCATCGCCCTGCTTGGGGGTATTGATGTGATTCCGGTCAGCGCCGTCGTGATCGACGTCGCGAGCGAACTCGATCACGTCCGGAGCCTCGATGCGATTCATCTGGCGAGCGCGCTGTCGATCAACGACGGTTCTTTGGTGATGCTCACGTACGACGCGCGCCTTCGCGACGCGAGTCTTCGGATCGGCGTTTGCGTCGAGACGCCGGGTGCGTAGTCCGGACCACTACCGTGAGTAAGCGGCTGATGAAGTGAACCCCGGATGTCGGACGCGAAGATTCTTCCGTCTAGTTCAACTCTGTCAAGACCCACATTATTGCGACCGTTGGGAGCCACGAGCGTGAACGTTCAGGATTTCCGTGG
>JARCRU010000120.1 GCA_029850535.1 Actinomycetota bacterium
GCAGTGGCCTTACGCAGCATGTAGACGGTCAGCTGCAGGGCGTCGGGCAGCACCACGCGCTCCACGCTCGAGTGACTGATGTCGCGCTCGTGCCACAGGGCCACGTCCTCGAGTCCCGAGAGTAGGTAGCCCCGCAGCACCCGGCTGAGTCCGCACAGGCGCTCGGACACGATCGGATTGCGCTTGTGGGGCATGGCGGAACTACCCTTTTGCCCCGGAGCGAAGGGCTCTTGCGCCTCTCCCACCTCCGAGCGCGCGAGGTGGCGGACCTCGAGTGCGAACTGCTCCATCGACGTGCCGAGCGCGGCGCAGGCGTAGAGGACCTCGGCGTGGCGGTCGCGCGCGATCACCTGGGTGGCGGGCACCGGGCGCAGTCCGAGTGCGGCGCAGACGTAGTCCTCGACCGCGGGGTCGATATTGGAATACGTCCCCACCGCCCCCGAGAGCTTGCCCACCGCGATGGCCGCGCGAGCGTTGGTGGCGCGCACGATGTCACGATCCACCTGCAGGGCGAACAGCGCGAACTTGGCCCCGTAGGTGGTGGGCTCGGCGTGCATGCCGTGCGTGCGACCCGTGATGGGCCAGTCGATGGACTCGAACGCGCGGCGCGTCAAGGCGTTGCGCAGGGCGGTCGCCTCGGCGATCACGATGTCCATGGCCTGGGTCAGCGTGTAGCACAGCGCCGTGTCCACGATGTCCGAGGAGGTCATGCCGTAGTGGATCCACGCGCCTTCGGGCACCGCGATGCGCGACTGGACCACGTCGACGAAAGCGGCGGTGTCGTGGTTGGTGGTGAGCTCGCGCTCGTCGACGTCCGCCACGAACTTCGCGTCCACCACCGGTCGGCGCGCGCGCAGCACCGCGACGTCTCCGGCGGGGATGGCGCCGTGGCGAGCGAGGCCCTCGGCCGCCAGGATCTCGACCTCGAGCATGGTGTCGAAACGGTGGACGTCGCTGAAGAGTTCGGCGACGTCACGCGGAGAGTAGCGAGGGATCATGGGGCTCCTTTAACTCGCGGCTCGCGCGATGTCGTGACGCATCACGCGTCCCTCGAACGTGATCTGCTCGCACGCGGCGTTGGCGCGCGCGCGCGCCTGCGCCAACGTGTCACCCACGGCACTCACCGCCAGGACCCGCCCGCCGTGGGTGAGGAAGCGGCCCCCTTCGTCGCGCGTGGTGCCCGCGTGAAAGACGGTCACGCCCTCGTGCGCCGTGGCCAATTGACCATCCGCTCCGAGTCCCGAGATCACGTCGCCACGCCGTGGCGCCTCGGGGTAACCGTGCGCCGCCAGGACGATGGTCACTGCGCTCTGACCCGTCGTGGCGGGCACCGACGTCAGCTCACCGGCGGCCACGCTGGCCAGCAGGTCGGCCAGGGAGTCGCCGTAGAGGGGGACCAGCGCTTCGGTCTCGGGGTCACCGAAGCGCACGTTGTACTCCAACAACTGTGGTCCGCGCGAGCTCATCATCACCCCGGCGTAGAGTACGCCGCGAAAATCAATGCCCCGGCGCGCGAGTTCAGCCAGCGTGGGGTTCACGATGCTCGACATCACGTGCGCCACGTCGTCATCGCTCATCGAGCCCATTGGCGCGTAGGCCCCCATCCCGCCGGTATTGGCGCCGGTGTCACCGTCGCCCACGCGCTTGAAGTCCTGGGCGGGCACGAGGGGTACGGCGCGCACCCCGTCACAGAGCACCAGGAGCGAGCACTCCTCGCCGTCGAGACCCTCTTCGATCACGATGGTCGTCCCCGCGTCGCCGAAGGCGTTGCCGCTCAACTTGTCGAGCACGTCGGCGCACGCCTCGTCGAAGTCACGGGTGACCAGCACTCCCTTGCCGGCGGCGAGTCCGTCCGTCTTGATGACGTAGGGCGGGGTCATGGTGACGAGGAAGTCCAGTGCCGCCTCGGGCTGGTCGAAGACGCCGAAGTGCGCGGTCGGCACCGCGGCGTCGTGCAAGAACTGCTTCATGAACGCCTTGGAGGCTTCGAGTTGGGCCCCGTCACGACCCGGACCCAGTACGAGCTTGCCCTGGGCGCGCAGGTCGTCGGCCAGGCCCTGGGTGAGGGGCAGTTCGGGCCCGATGACGAAGAGGTCGGCGTCGAGCTGCGTCGCGGGAGTGTCCACGCAGGTGATGCCGTGCGCCGCGATCCCGGCGTTGCCCGGCGTGACCACGACCTGCGCGCTGCGCGCGAGGCCCCAGGCCAGGGCGTGCTCGCGCGCGCCCGAGCCGACTACGACGCAGCGCATCACGATGGTCGAACGAACTGCTCTCGGCCCGGACCGACCCCCACCACCGAGATGCGCACCCCGATGGTGTCCTGGAGGAAGGCGACGTAGTCCTTGGCGGCGTCGGGCAGCTGATCGTACCTGGTGAAGGTGCTCAGATCGCTGCACCAGCCCGGCAACGTCTCGTAGATCGGCACGACGTCGTGCAGCACCGACTGGTGATAGGGCGGGAAGTCGTAGCGCACCCCATCGGCCTCGTAGCCCACGCACACCTTGATCTCGGCGAGCGTGTCGAGCACGTCGAGTTTGGTCAGGGCGATCTCCGAGAGCGAGTTCAGCCGCGCCGCCTGGCGCGCCATCACGGCATCGAACCAACCCACGCGACGGCGCCGTCCGGTATTGGTGCCGAATTCGTGACCCCGCGACACCAGCAATTCGGCCATGTCGCCCTCGAGTTCGGTGGGGAACGGCCCCGCCCCCACGCGCGTGACGTACGCCTTGGCGATGCCCACGATGTCGGTGAGGTCGCGCGGACCCAGTCCCGAACCAGTGCAGGCACCTCCCGCCACCGGGTTCGACGAGGTGACGAAGGGATAGGTGCCGTGGTCGAGGTCGAGGAACGTCGCTTGAGCGCCCTCGAGCAGGATGCGCTGGCCCTGGGCCAGCGCACCGTGCACGATACCCACCGTGTCGGCGATCATGGGCGCGATGCGCGGCGCCAACTCGTCGAGGTACTTCTCGCAAATCGACGCCGCGGTGATCGAGGGCCGGTTGTAGATCTTGTTGAGCACCAAGTTCTTCTCGTGCAACACCACGTCGAGCTTCTCGCGAAAGATCTTCGCATCGAGCAGGTCCTGCACGCGCAGGCCGACCCGCGAGGACTTGTCGGCGTAGGTCGGACCGATGCCGCGCTTGGTCGTACCCAGGGCGTTCTTGCCCAGGAATCGCTCGGTCAGACGGTCGAGCTCCTGGTGATAGGGCATGATCAAGTGCGCGTTGCCCGAGACGACGACTTTGCTCACGTCCACGCCCTTGCTCGAGAGGGCGTCGAGCTCGGCCAGCAAGACGGCGGGATCGACCACGACGCCGTTACCGATCACCGGCGTGATGTGTTGATAGAGCACGCCCGAGGGCACGAGTTGCAGGGCGAAGGCCTCACCGTTGACCACGATGCGGTGACCGGCGTTGTGCCCGCCCTGGTAGCGCACCACCATGTCCATCTCGCGCGCGAGCAGGTCGGTCAGCTTTCCCTTACCTTCGTCACCCCACTGGGTTCCTACTACCACTGTTGCGGGCACGGGGCTCCCTCAGAACGGTCGGTTTGCCCTCCCATGCTACTTGACCTCTCGGGACCCTCTCGCGCCGTAGCCGTACGCGCGATACTGGCAACGTGATGAACTCAGCTCTGGTGGGCGCCACCCACGCCGGGCGCTACGCCAATGCGTCGGTGCTCTTGATACTGGGACTCTTCATCATCTTCATGTCCTACGCACTCGCCCAGCGCGCCTCGCTGCCCGTCGAGCTCCACGACGACGACGCGCAGTTGAGCGACCCCCTCGCAGATGACTCGCCCGATCTCAAGTGGGTCGAGGGTGAACGACGTCGGAGCCGGCTCGCGGTCGTGCTGCGTCCCTCGCTCCTGCTCTTGGGCACCGCTCTGGTGCTGGCCGCGGGAGTCGCCGCCCTCGTCACCTGGCTCTAGCACTCGCCCTTCTGCGTCACCGGAAACTGAGGGTTCCCTCGTGGGCGTCGACGGTGATGGTGTCGCCGTCGTGGTAGACACCCTCGAGCACCGCCAGGGCCAGGGGGTCCTCGATGCGACGCTGGATGACGCGCTTGAGCGGACGTGCGCCGAAGGCCGGGTCGAAGCCCTCGTGGGCCAGGACCAGTGACGCCGCCGGCGTCACGTCGAGGGCCAGGTGGCGCTGCGCGAGTCGTGAACGAAGGCGCTGCAACTGGATTCCCACGATGACCGCCAAGTCGTTCTCGTCGAGGGGTCGGAACCGGATGATGTCGTCGATGCGATTCACGAACTCGGGCCGGAAGTACTCGAGGGGTTCACCGACGATGTTGCTCGTCATGATGAGCACGACATTGGTGAAGTTCACGGTGCGACCCTGACCGTCGGTGAGGCGACCATCGTCGAGTACCTGCAGTAGGAGATTGAAGGCGTCGGGGTGGGCCTTCTCGACCTCGTCCAGGAGCACCACGGCGTAGGGACGGCGGCGAATCGCTTCGGTCAACTGGCCGCCCTCCTCGTACCCCACGTAGCCCGGGGGGGCGCCAATGAGGCGCGAGACCGCGAACTTCTCCATGTACTCGCTCATGTCCAGACGGATCATGGCCTTGTCGTCGTCGAACAGGAATTCGGCGAGCGCGCGGGCCAACTCGGTCTTGCCCACGCCCGTGGGACCCATGAAGAGGAAGGATCCGATGGGACGGTGAGGGTCCGAGAGACCGGCGCGCGAGCGGCGAATCGCGTTGGCCACGGCGACGACAGCTTCGTCTTGACCCACGATGCGCGAGTGCAGCAGCGTCTCCATTCGTACGAGTTTGTCGACCTCACGCTCGAGGAGCTTGGCGACGGGCACGCCGGTCCAGCGACTGATCACTTCGGCGATGTCCTCGGCGTCGACCTCCTCCTTGAGGAACGCGCCGTTGGCCTGGAGCTCATCGAGCTCCGCGGTGGCGATCTCGATCGACCTCTCGAGTTCGGGCAGAGTGCCGTAGCGCAACGCGGAGGCACCGGCCAGGTCGCCCTGGCGCTCGAGACGCTCGGCCTCGGCGCGCCGGTCCTCGAACTCCTGCTTGGCGCCCTGAATCTTCGTGATGGCGGTCTTCTCGGCCTGCCAACCGGCCGCTAACTCATCGAAGTGTTCCTTCAGGTCGGCGAGCTCCTCGTCGAGCTTGGCCAGGCGCTCCTTCGAGGCGTCGTCGGTCTCGGCGGCGAGGGCCATCTTCTCGATCTCGAGTTGGCGGATGCGTCGGATGACCACGTCGAGTTCGGTGGGCATCGAGTCGATCTCGATGCGCAACTTCGAGGCGGCCTCGTCCATCAGGTCGATGGCCTTGTCGGGCAGGAATCGATTCGCGATGTAGCGCGCCGACAAGGTCGCCGCCGCCACCAACGCGGCGTCTTGGATGCGCACGCCGTGGTGCACCTCGTAGCGTTCCTTGAGCCCGCGCAGGATCGCGACGGTGTCCTCGATCGTGGGCTCGCCGACGAACACCTGCTGGAAGCGGCGCTCGAGGGCCGCGTCCTTCTCGATGTACTGGCGGTACTCGTCGAGAGTCGTCGCGCCGATGAGGCGCAGCTCGCCGCGCGCCAGGAGCGGCTTGATCATGTTGCCCGCGTCCATCGCGCCCTCACTCGCGCCCGCGCCGACGATGGTGTGCAGTTCGTCGATGAAGGCCACGACGTCACCCTCGGCGTCCTCGATCTCCTTCAACACCGCCTTCATGCGCTCCTCGAACTCGCCACGGTACTTGGCCCCGGCCACCATCGACGCCAGGTCCAGCGCGATGATCCGACGCTCGCGCAACGACTCGGGAACGTCGCCCTCCACGATGCGCAGGGCCAGCCCCTCGACGATCGCGGTCTTGCCCACCCCGGGTTCACCGATCAGGACCGGGTTGTTCTTGGTGCGCCGCGACAGGACCTGGATGACGCGTCGGATCTCGTCGTCGCGACCAATGACCGGGTCGAGTTTGCCCGCGCGCGCCAGCGCGGTGAGGTCGCGACCGTATTTCTCCAGTGAGGCGAAGGTCTCCTCGGGGTTCTCGGAGGTGATGCGCGCCGACCCGCGGATCGAACGCAGCGCGCTCAGGAGCGCTTCGCGAGTGGTGCCCAGCAGTGACGCCCAGGCGACCACGATGTGATCCACCGAGAGGTACTCGTCGCCGAGTTCCGAGCGCAGGGCGTCGGCGTCCTCGAGACCCTGGCGCGCCTCGGGCGAGAGGCCCGGCTGGGACCCGCCGACGGTGCGAGGTTCGCGCGCGACCTTCTCGTTGAGTTCCGCGGCGAGGGAGATGGGATCGAGCTGCGCGGCGACCATCAGGGGGCGCGCGATACCCGAGGCGTCATTGAGCAACGCCAGTACGAGGTGCGCCGGGGTGACGTAGGGGTTGCCCGCCGCGCCGGCCTGGGTGGTGGCACTCTGGAACGCCTCGCGGGTCTTGACGGTCCAGCGTTGGGGGTCGAGGGTCACGGTGTACCTCCTCAGCCTCGCGCGCGTCGTTGCGCGTCGAGAAAGATAGCGATGGTGTTCGAGACGGGCACGAGGTCGCGACGGTACTGGCGATGGGTCTCGGCGATGGAGGACCTCGCCTCGGCGGTACGTTCGGCCAACTCCGCACGCAGTCGCTCGATGTCGGCTTCGAGCTTCATGATGCGCCGCACGCCCTCGAGGTTGACGCCCTCGTTGGTGAGGTCTTGGATGCGCCGCAGCGCGGCCAGGTCGGCCTCGGAGAAACGCCGCGAGCCGCCGCTCGTACGCTGGGGGTTCAAGAGTCCGCTGCGCTCGTAGTTGCGCAAGGTCTGCGGGTGCACACCGGCGATCTCGGCGAAGACCGAGATCACGTAGACGGCGTGGTGGTGTCGTTCGTTCACGAGACCTCCTCGTGCAGCGCGGCGGCCAACTTCTCCACTAGCGCGCGTTGCTCCTTGTTCAACTTCTTGGGGATCTCCACGTTGACCGTGACGAGCAGGTCACCGTGGGCGTGCTTGGCACTCGCGGGCACGCCGCGTCCACGCACGCGCATGGTCGTTCCGGGCTGGGTACCCGCGGGGACCTTCAAGGTCACGGGTTCCTCGAGCGTGGGCACCTCGACGGTGGTACCCAAGATCGCCGCCGTGAGCGCCACGTTGACCGTCGTGGTCACGTGACGACCGCGCCGGTCGAAGTGGGGATCGGCGGCGACGTGCACGTCGACGAACAGGTCACCCGGGTGGCCGCCGTTGGCGCCCGGGGAACCCTTGCCCTTGAGGCGGATGCGTTGTCCGTCGACGACGCCCGCGGGGATGCGCACGTTGACGCGGCGTGACGAGGGCTCACGCCCCGACCCTTGACAACTCGGGCACGGTACGACGATGCGACCGCCGCGACCACCGCAGTGCGTGCAGACGCTCGACATGGCGAAGGGGCCCTGGTCGTCGTTGGTCACCCCACGGCCGTTGCAGAATTCACAGGTCACGTAGCCCCCCGGGGCCGCCCCGCGGCCCTGACAGGTCTTGCACGCTTCGTTGCTGGGCAGATTCACCGTGGTGGTGACGCCCATGACCGCGTCGCGAAAACTCAGGTGCAGTGCGGTTTCCACGTCGGCGCCGCGCTGCGCGCGTGGGCGACGATTGCCGAAGAGTCCCCCGAACAGGTCGCCGAGGTCGCCGAGGTCGCCGCTCTGGAAATTGAAATTGCCGGGTCCCGCACCGCCCGGGCCGCCGAAGCCGGCCGCGGCGGGACCGAGTCGACGCACCTCGTCGTACTCCTTGCGTTTGGCCGCGTCGCCCAAGACGTCGTAGGCCACCGAGATCTCCTTGAAGCGTTCCTCGGAACCCGGATTGGTGTCGGGGTGATGCGACTTGGCGAGTTTGCGATAGGCGCGCGTGATCTCCTTGTCCGTCGCGCTCGACGTGACACCCAATACTTTGTAGTAGTCCGTATCGAACCACTCACGTTCGGCCATTGAACCCTTCTATCCCTTGACTCTCACCATGGCGGGACGCAAGACGCTGCCCTGCCACCGGTACCCGGCGCGCAACACTTCATCCACCACCTGCTCGTCGCCGTCGCCGTCGCCCTCCACGTGCGCCACGGCGTCGTGGATCTGGGGGTCGAAGTTGACGCCGGCGTCGTCCACCCGCTCCAGCCCCTGCTTGGCCAGGGTGTCGAGCAGGAGCGCGCGCGACTGGTTCAGGGCCGTCGCCTCCTCCGAGGGCGCCGACGCGAAGTGCGCCGCGGCCAAATCGAAGGCGTCGAGCACCGGCAGCAGACTGGCCACGAGTGAGCCCGCGGCGCGAGAGGCCGCGTCCTCGGACGAGCGAGCGACCCGCTTGCGATAGTTCTCGAAGTCCGCCTGCAGGTGTTGGAGGGCGTTCAAGTACTCGTCACGCTGCAGTTCGGCCTCGGACAGGTCGGAGATGTCCTGGGTGACGGCGTCCTGCGACGCCGTCACCTCATCGGACTCAAAGACGTCGCTCACGGTCAGTCCACGATCTCGGCGTCGACGATGTCCTCGTCGTCACCGGCCGCTGGCGGAGTGGCGCTCTGGGAGTTCGCCTTGGCCGCCTCCTCGTAGAGTCGCTGGCTGAAGCCCTGGCTGGCGGTGAGCAACTTCTCGGTCGCCGCCGTGATGGCCTCGGTATCGGTGCCCGCGAGGGTCTCCTTCAGCGCCGCCAGCGCCGCCTCGACGTCCTCGCGCTCGGTACCCTGGAACGACTCGGCCTGATCCTTGAGGAGCTTCTCGGTCGAGTAGACGAGGCCGTCGGCGTTATTGCGCACCTCGGCCTCGGCCCGGCGATTGCGATCGTCCTCGGCGTGAGCCTCGGCGTCGCGCACCATACGGTCGATCTCGTCCTTGGAGAGCGACGATCCACCGGTGATGGTCATCGACTGGGTCGCGCCCGTGGCGGTGTCCTTCGCCGAGACGTGTACGATGCCGTTCGCGTCGATGTCGAAGGTGACTTCGATCTGGGGCACTCCGCGCGGGGCCGGGGGGATGCCGACCAACTGGAACTTGCCGAGGGTCTGGTTGTAGGACGCCATCTCGCGCTCACCCTGCAGGACGTGCACTTCGACACTCGGCTGATTGTCGTCGGCCGTGGTGAAGGTCTGGGACTTCTTGGTGGGGATCGTGGTGTTGCGCTCGATGATCTTGGTCATCACGCCGCCCTTGGTCTCGATGCCCAGCGACAGCGGGGTCACGTCCAGGAGCAGAATGTCCTTAACGTCACCCTTCAAGACACCCGCCTGAACGGCGGCGCCGATGGCGACGACCTCGTCGGGGTTCACGCTCTTGTTGGGCTCCTTACCGGTCACCCGGGTGACGAGTTCCTGCACCGCCGGGATACGCGTCGATCCACCGACCATGATCACGTGGTGAATCTGGTCCAACGTCAGGCCGGCGTCCTTGATCGCCTGGTCGAAGGGCTTGCGGCAACGCTCCACCAGGTCGGCGGTGAGCTCGTTGAACTTGGCACGCGACAACTTGATGTCGAGGTGCTTGGGACCGTCGGCCGTCGCGGTGATGAAGGGCAGGTTGACCGTGGTCTCTTGCACCGCGGACAGTTCGATCTTCGCCTTCTCCGAAGCCTCCTTGAGTCGCTGGACGGCCATCTTGTCCACCGACAGGTCGACGCCCTCGGTGTCCTTAAAGGTCTTGATCAACCAGTGCATCACCGCGTCGTCCCAGTCGTCTCCGCCCAGGTGGGTATCACCGTGGGTGGACTTCACCTCGAAGACGCCGTCGGCGATGTCGAGCACCGACACGTCGAAGGTCCCACCACCGAGGTCGAACACCAACACCGTCTGCTCCTGGCCACCCTTGTCGAGGCCGTAGGCGAGTGCGGCGGCGGTGGGCTCGTTGACGATGCGCAACACTTCAAGTCCCGCGATCTGGCCGGCTTCCTTGGTCGCGGTGCGCTGGGCGTCGTTGAAGTAGGCCGGCACGGTGATGACGGCTTGGGTGACGGTGTCACCGAGGTACGCCTCGGCGTCGCGCTTGAGCTTTTGAAGAATTCGCGCCGAGATCTCCTGGGCGGTGTACTTGGTGCCGTCGATGTCGACA
>JARCRU010000121.1 GCA_029850535.1 Actinomycetota bacterium
CAGCGCCAAGTGCCCGTGATAGGTATCGTTGCGGTTGGCCACCTGCGCCCAGTCGACGCCCAGCGCCATTGCCCGCTCCAGGCTGTCACTGGTGGCGTACGCCCCCGCCACTCGGTCGACGAAGTCGCGCCCGTCCGTCGATGTCGCCACGAAAGTCGCTTCGCGATCGAGCGAGGCCAACACCGGCATCATCGACCACGCGAATTCCTGACAGCGCCCCCCGAGTCCGGCGCCACGCAACCTCACGATAACTTCACCCACTCCCACGACACAGGTCGGTTCACGTGTGTGAAGCGCCTCAACGAGAGCCTGCGACCATCGTGCGGTGGCCTCCGCCACTTCCATGTCGATCCGGCTCCCCAGGTCGACCACCCGGTAACCGCGGCGTTGCGCCGCCGCCAGAGTGATCTCGAGAACGGACGATGGTTCGGCCAGCACCACATTGCGATGTTCCGTCGTCACTGGTTGGCACATTAAGAGTTCACGGGCGTGGGTCGCCTCGCGCAACTGGCGAGCCAAGACAGAGGTGGTCAACTCGGCGCGTTCGAGTAGCTCCTCGAGGACAGGACCGCCAATGAGGTGTTCGTAGGTCAAACCCGAAGCCACCCACGGTGCCCCGGAGATCACGTTGTCCACCAACACCACGCCCAGCGACGTCGGTGTTCGAACGGAGCGAAGGACGGCGCCACCCGAAAGCACCGACGTCGCAGCGCGCAGGGTATTCAATTCCGTGATGTTGAAGCCCGTCGCCACGGTGGCGTCCCACATGTCGCGCAGATCAGCCAGGGTCAGGGGTGGCGCGGGCACCGAACAGAGGCTCGAGGCACCGCCCGAGACCAAGAAGAGCGTGGTACTCGCCGAGGTGGGTGCGCTGAGGAAGTCGAGAAGCGCACGACCCGCGCGCAGGCTTCGCTCCCCCGGGATAGGGTGATCGCCGACCAGCACGTCACGGGCGTCACCGTCACGATATTCCTCACTGATAATGAGGCGACGCTGCACCCGTTCACCGAGGAAACGCGCGGCCGCACTCGCCATCTCTCGCGAGGCCTTACCCAAGGCAACCAGGTCGACGGAACCGGAGGCGAGACCCTCGCTCAACCGATCACCAATGAGTGCACCCATGTCCATATCGCGGTGCCACTGCGACACGATGTCGAGGGCGTCGTCTCGTATCGCCTTAGCCACCGGAAAACCTTTCGCGCATGTCTCGATCATCTCTAGCACGTTCGACGGGCCACCACTCCTTCGGTCCGACCTTCACGCGCTTGAGTTCCCCACCGCAACTCCACCCGTGTTGCACTGGAAGTATCCACGGAGGTGAGATCAGGAATCTCGCCACGTCTCACCGTGCGAGGCGGACTGATTGGGGTTGGGATCACGAGAGGCTCGACCTCCCTGAAGCGATGGGTGATCTCCTCACATGGGCTGCACGGTTCGTGCACGACATCGTTGGACGCATCGACTCGACATCCTCCCCGAGCGGGGTCTCAACGAGTGATGGCTCGTTCGCTTTGGCACCACGAGATTGGCACTCGTCGACTGATTCCGGTCAACCACGACCCGCCTCCGGCACCGCCGCGTGGGGCGACGCCATCGAACTCCACGGGTGACTCCATTCGAATGGGCGGATGAAGGCATTGGAGACTCACAGGAATTTCTGCGCCAATTCTTGGAGTTCCGTCAATCTCGAAAATTAACGTCGAAACATTGTTCGTCCCCGTCACCTCATCGGGAGGTCACGACACACTGAATCAAGGATTCGACATGACCTATAGCGTCAGCGTATTACTGGCCGTATTGGCCGTCGCCTCCTTCACCGGACCGCTCATCGGAGAAATCGTCGGGGTACCAGGTGCAGTAGTCGAACTCACCTGCGGCATCGCTCTGGCCTTCGTCGTCCCCAAGGAATTGACGGTCGCCAACGGTGTCGTCGCCACACTCGGTGAGATGGGATTTCTCATCTTGATGTTCCTCGTCGGCCTGGAGTTCGACTTTCGAACGATCTGGCGCGCGTCACGTTCGAACCTGTTGTTCGGCGCCGGTCTCTTCGCGATTTCCTATGGCGCGTCGCAGTTGCTGATTGGACACCTCGCGGGGGCGTCCAACATGTGGGTGCTCGCCGGTGCCGCCACGTCGGTCGGCGTTACGGTGCCGATTCTGCACGTCCACGGATGGATGGGCGACCGCTTCGCCAATGACGTTCTCATGATCGGGACCGGCGCGGAGATTTTTTACCTCATCGTGTTGAACGCGCTGAGCGTAGCCAGCCGCCACGACTCGGTCGCGACAACCGTGCTCCTGGGCACGCGAACCATCCTCCTCATCGGATTCGCGCTCGTCGCACTGTCAACGCTGGGGCGAGCGCGCCGCCGTGTCCCGCACCACTTTCACCGCTGGTTCTTGCGAAATGATCCCATCGAAGTGGGGCTACGCGGGACGTTCGCCCTCCTCTTCGTGGTCGTCGCGTTCGCCGGGCTCGATCACATTCCCACGGTGCTCGGCGCCCTGCTCGCTGGCGTCATCTTCCGCGCAGTGATGGGCAACGCCAAGACCATCACCGCGCGCCTCACCAGCCTGGCCAACAGTTTCTTCATACCCTTGTTCTTTCTCACCGTCGGGTTGCAGACCCCGCTCCGCTCCGACGTACTGGGACTGGTCCCGATCATCGCGGCGATACTCGTAGTCATCAGCGTGCCGCGACTCGCGGTGGCGCCCTATTTGCACCACCGCGGGTATTCGTGGCGCCTCGCCTTCGCCGGCAGCACCGCCCTGATGGCACCGTTGACCCTGTTGATCGCGACCGCCGAGATCGGACGTAGCAACGGACTGCTCGGACCTCGCAACTACGGTGCGCTGGTGGTAACGGCAGCGATGTCAGCCATCCTCTTCCCGGTGGTGACCAAGCGATTGTTGCCGTATCGCTCTGACCAACTTGACGTACATTGAGCAGGCCCATTCGGCGCTCCCCCGCGCCTCTAGCGCGAGGAGCGCCCTTCGTCGGTGAACTACGCGGAGGATGCGGCTGCTACTGGTGTCATCGCCACGATATTTCCTGGACAATTATCCTTCGCAATGGGGTAATTCGGGTGGGAAGGGTGAACTCTCGCCGAAGACTTCCGAAGTACCTGGTCGAACTAACTTGTGAGCCCCGGACGCCTAGGAGCTCGCATAGATATCGGTGAGGGGGCGAACGAATCGGCCAGTATCAACACTAGGTACATCGTGGCGTAGAAATCGCCTCCGTGACAGTACGCGAACCACTCACGGCATAGTTCAAATCTGTTTCTTCATGGTCGCCGGACTGTTGTTGTGGTGCGGACGGGAGGCACTAGGACAGTGCGTCGGGGCGAAAAAGTAACGAATTACCAGGGATGTTGCCATGCAGGTGGTGTACTCAAGATCCCGTGCCTAGCAATGAGGAATACTGCCCCCGCCTCGTTGCGATGCGGCCGAGAACACGACGGTCGGGTAGAAGTCGACGACACGTCGAAGCCACAGTCAATGTTCATCGCCGGGTCGGCACTGGTGTACTTGAAGGTCATCAGGGACAAACCACTAGGTCAAGACAAGGGTGAGTGTTCGTGAAGGAGCCGACGACCAGTCACGCGTGGTGAGGAATCGCCACTCGACGCGCTGGGCGTCGCCGGGAGATCCAGATGCGACGACGACAAATCTGGCACGGGGTCGAGGTGCGAGTGGCCGATAGGTACTTCCCGAGTTCGAAAACGCGCTCGGGCTGTGGCGAGCTCAAAAATGACCTGGACCTTTCGACGCGGACCTACGCGTGTGAGATCTGCGGTCTGGTCATCGACCGCGACCTCAACGCGGCCATCAACCTGGCCCGTTGGCAACCCGAGGAGTCCTCAACAGTGACACCGCTCGTTCCAACGCGCGCTGCGCTTCTCTCCACCGCCTGATCAGCAAAGGATCTGCACCGCGAAGCACGCGGGAAGAGCCGATCGTCACCCGCACAACCATCACGGCAACGTGATGAGGACCCTGAGTCGGAACCGAGTACTTAGATGAAACATCGTCGGGGACGTCGGACGGTGAGCAAGCACCACTGAGCCACTTGGCTCAGTGGGTCAAGGCGAACCGGTGGTTCCAATTAGGACACACGCTGTAACGCCGCTCCTGCAGACCTTCGTTCTGTGTACGCGTAATCCGCGCGCCGACGGCATCCCGAAAAGCACGAGGCCCCAGGTTTTCCCTGGGGTCTCGGCGTTCATTGTTTACTACTTGGTGGCGGGGGCAGGATTTGAACCTACGACCTTCGGGTTATGAGCCCGACGAGCTACCAGACTGCTCCACCCCGCGTTGCGAAAATCCATTCTATCAGAAACCGAGCGTGCGTCATTCGGGGGGAACTAGCCGGCGAGAGCCTTCTGGGCCAGTTGCAATTGTTGATTCATCAATTGAACATCGGTCTGGTAGGTGCCGAGTTTGCCCGCCTTCAGAGCGGCCTGCGCTGCGCTGTAGTCAGCGGAGGCCTGAGCCAGATAGTACGCCGCTGTTTGACCCGTCTTCCCGCCACCCGTGGCGCCTCCCGTGGTGCCGACGGGCGTCGTTGGAACGGCTCCCCCCAACACCCCCGCGATAGCGCCCGCCAAGGTGGAGCTGATACTCACTTGTTGATTGAAAACTGCGATGACGTAGCGCAACTGGGGCATCGAGTTCGAGGTGGAACTCACGTAGAACGGACGCACGTAGAGAACACTCTGATCCAACGGGACCATTAGGTCATTCCCGAGGAGTACCTGGGAGCCATGCTGGTCGAGCAACGTGACTTTCGAGGAGACGTCGGCGTTAGCGGAGATCTCGGAGTCAACCTGGGCGGGCCCGGTGGTGGACTGGCCCCGCTGCGTGATGTAGACGTGCAGCTGGCCGTAATCATTCGGGTCGCTCGTGGCGACCATGAACGCACTCAGACTCTGCACGGTCGAAGAATTACCCGCAGGCACGAAGGCCAACGACTCAAGAAGCTGTTGATGATTCGCCTGAGGAAGCGAACCGACTTGGAAAATCGGCGCCATCGGCGACAGACTCGAAGAGACGATGTTGCCGTTGACGTCGGTGACGGTGGTCTGTTGCAGACTCTGGCTCGGTGCGCCGGCACCGGTGGTGGGCGACACTTCCCAACGGTCCGAGGCGTTGTAGAAGGCACTGGCCGAAGTGATGTGGTAACGACCGAGGGTCGCGGCCTGCACCGCGAACAAGTCACTCGGGTAACGAAGGTGTTCATGGATCGTGGCGGGCATTGCACTCAGGGGCTGAAACATGTGAGGGAAAGCGGCCGCGTAGGCCCGGATGATCGGGTCCTTGGGGTCGATGATGTAGAAGGACATCTTGCCGGTGTAGGCGTTGACGACGACCTTGACGGCATTGCGCACGTAATTGAAGCTGTAGGGGAGTCCACCCTGACTGACGTTCAGGTTATTCGCGTTCTGGGAGTAGGGGTACTGACTCGAGGTGGTGTACCCGTCGAGCACGAAGTTCACCCCACCATTGGCGATCACCGCATACGGTTGGGAGTCGAAGGAGAGGAACGGTGCCGCCTTCTGGGCCATCTGGACCACGTCACGCACGAAGAGGACGCGCGACTGCGCCGTGATCTGATTGGAGATGAGGAAGTTGAAGTCACCGAGTCGCGCCGCGAGCGCCAAACGGCTCAACAATCCGCCGACCGCGACGCCGCCTTTGGCCGCGTAGTGCGTTTCGACCGGTTGTCCCGATGCGGTCTGATAGTCGAGTTCGGTCTGCTTGGTGTTCGCCACGACCCAACCCGTGTCCCCGATCCCGAAGTAGATGTCGGGAGAAGTGAGTTGGGGCAGTCCGCCCGTCGACACCGGAGGGACATTGGAGACATTGAAGACGGGGTTGCCGGTGGTGGGGTCGACCTGATTGGCCGCCAGCACCGCCGCACCAATACCGTGCGTGTATTGCAGGTGGGTATTGACCCACGTGGGTGACGTGAGATTCGCGGGCGCCAGTTCTCGCGCGCCAATCAAGACCGGCGTCAACTTGCCATTCACCATGTAACGGTCGACCGCCAAGGTGGAGAACGTGTAGTAGGCGCGAATGGATTGGCGTCGTGTCACCGTGGCGAGAGCGATATTGGGATCCGGGTCCCAGAGTCGGATGTTGTTCAGTGTGTTCGCGTCGGCCTTCAGCACCGTCGCGGGCACGGTGCTCGCCGCGGCGAAAGAGTGGTACTGCACGTTGGTCAACCCGTAGGCCTGGCGCGTCGCGGTGATGTTGCGGGCGATGTAGGGCGCCTCGAGCGTGGCCTGAGCGGGACTCACTTTGAAGGTCTGCAGGAAGGTCGGATAGAGGACCCCGATGATGAGGGCCACGAAGGCCCAGAGCCCGACCGCGACGGCGGGGAGCGACCAACCTCGCGAGCGCACGTTAGCCAGCAGAATCAGAGCCGACGCCAGTGACAAGAAGATCAGGATCGTCAAGGCGGGCATGCGAGCGTGGACGTCGGTATATCCCGCACCCTGCACCACCCCATTCGTCGAGTTCACCAATTCCCAGCGGGCGATGACGTAACCCAGGGCCTTCATCAGGGCAATCGCGGCGCCGATGACCGACAGGTGCGCCTTGACCCGTGGCGCCACGCGCGGCGTCGAGCGCGTCGTTCGAATGCCACCGTTGAAGAAGTGCAGGACCGAGGTGACGACCAAGATCACGATGAGTGAGACGATGGTCCAGGTGACCACGAACGAAATGAAGGGCAAGTCAAAGACGTAGAAACCAATGTCCTTGTGGTACAGCGGGTCGGTCTGTCCAAAGGACTGACGGTGCACGAACAAGAGCCAGGTCTTCCACTGACTCGAAGCGTTCAGGCCCGCAATGAATCCGGTGAGCACCGCAATGCCGGCGTAGATACGACCCGCGTAGGGGCGCACGGCGTTCTGGAAGCGACGCACCACCTCGTCCTCTGGCTCGAAGCTGAGGTCACGCGCACCGAATCGATCGGTCAGCATCAAGTTCACCCACATCACGGCGAAGTAGATCAGCCCAAACACCACCGCCAAGCCAATCTTGGTCGCCCACATCGTGTTGAACACCTGACCAAAACCACCCTGGGAGAACCACATCTGATCGGTCCAGATCACCGCGAGAGTCCGCAGCGACGCGAGGAAGAGGATCAGGACGAATACCCCAGTACCAATCCACAGGCGTCGTGAGGGGCGATTGAGTCGACGAGGGGGGCTGACGTCCGAAGGAGAGCGCACGCTGTGAGCCTAGGTCAGAAACTACGCGGGCACGACGGTGCAGGCGCATCCCGCATGCAACGGTGGATACGCCGAACCACTCGGGAACACCTGACCCGCGGGTCGCGGTGGTGCCGTGGCGTCGAGCGCGCACGCGTCACACGGCGAGTCATTGGGTGCCGGCAAGAACCGCAGGAGACGTCCGGCGCAGGCCGTGGCGACACCCAGGTGAAAGGCCCGACGAGCCGCGTCGGTGCAGAGGCGTTCCACTCGTGCGCCGCGCCATTCCTTGTAGGCGGCGTTCGCTCGCTCCGCGGCGTCGCCATTGCCATCGGCCAGTATCCGTTTGCGCAGCGCCAGCACAATGGTGACCGCCAAGTCCTGGGCGCAGTCCTCGATCTCGGCGCGCGCTTGACCCTCACTGGTCGCTCCCGCTTCATCGAGGGCGAACTGCATTCCCGCCGCCGTCGCGTCGGCGAGTGCGTCCACGGCCGCCTCGGCGTAGCGCCGACGCTGCTCGAGTTCGTCCTCCAACTCCGCAGTAATCGGACCCTTCACGTCGCGCAAACGCTCCAACGTGATGTTCTGGTCGTCCTGTAGCGCGCGCTTGACCTTGCGAGTCAGCACCGACAGCGACTCGTCAATCGCCCGGTCTCTCCGCGCGAAGAGCTCATCGAGCGGCGTCTCGGGTTTGGTGGGGGCCGACGACTTCTTTGGCGGCGGCGCCGACGGTGTCGCCCCACGTTCTTCGAGGGTGGCTTTGCGGAGTCGGGCGAAGATCTCGTTCACGACGTCGGTGCCCGCACCGTCGTCGTCGACGAAGGACTCGTCGTCGTGACCACCGACGCTCGCGCTCGCGGGGGTTGGTGCCGCGAGAGGGGCCGCCTGGACGGGTGCGGTGACGGGTTCGAGGTGCGTGACCGCGCTCGACGCGGCCACCACTTGCAACTGCGCCTCGGGGACGTGACGCAGCGGGGTCCCCGCGAGCAATTCCTCCTCGGTGAGTTCGCGACTCGGCGGACGAACGCGTAATGCCTCCAGAGCTGCGGCGCGAGCAGCTTCGTCGGAACCGTTGATGTTGTCGAGCAACGCGTCGACTTGATCGCGCACACCGGCGACGAAGGTGTTCATCGCGTCGCGCGCGGCGCGCAGTTGATCGATCTGGATGTGCAGGGCCTTGCGTTTAACGGCCAAGTCGTTGAGGACGTGACGTCGGGCCTCGTTGGCCTGTTCGACTATCGCCCGACCCTGTTCGCGCCCCCGATCAACCAACGCGTCGCCATTGACTTTGGCCGATTCAATCAGGCGCTCGGCGGCCAGGCGCGCCTCCTGATCGATCTGGGCGGCGGCGTGTTCGGCCTCGGTCAGCATCGCACCGGCGCGTTCTTGGGCCTCGATGAGGTGGTTGGCGGCACGTTTCTGGCTCTCGGAGAACAAGAGGGCCGAACGCTCTTGGGCCTCGGCGGTGACGCGCCCGGCTTCCTCGTGGGCCGACCGCAAGATGGCGGCACTCTGCGCGCCCAGGGCGGCCGCGAGTGTCGCCTCATCAAAGGTGGGATTCGCCGCGCGTCGCATGGCCTCGGAAAGCTGTTCCTGCAAGTCCCTAATGCGACTCTCGAGATGTCCGACCTCACGTGCGACGGTCTCCAGGTGTGAACGTACCTCTTGGGGGTCGAGCCCGCCCTTGCGCACAGTGTTGAAGTTGGTTCGTGCGATCTCAGTCGATGATTGACGCGTCGTCGAGAGCATTCGCCGTTCTTCCATTCTTCTAAGCCTAGGCCGTAGAGAGGGGGAATTTTGGCTTCGTGGGAGCGCTGTACGGCACGGGCGCAGCACCACCGATTTTTCGCAAATCGGCCAGCACCTGGGATAACGAGGAGACGCCAATGACGTGCAAACTGGCGCTGGCGGTACTCTTGGCCGCGGCGTAGTCGCCCTGGGGGACGAAGAAGTAGTGGGCGCCCGCCTTCTCGACGGCGATGGTCTTCTCGGCGGCGCCGCCGATGGCTCCCACATTGCCCTGGGGATCGATGGTGCCGGTCGTCGCGATCACGTGGCCCCCCGTGAGCGATCCCCGGCTGAGGGTGTCAATCAGTGTCAAGGTCATCGCGAGTCCCGCCGAGGGACCACCAATGTTCGCAGTGTTCAGCGTGATGGAACCGGGCAAGGTATAGGCCACGCCATCCTCGGGGGCAATTCCCAACCACGATGGTCCCGCCGTAGGGAATTGAGCACAATCAGTGGCCGAGGAGGCATTGGGTGAAGTCGCCGTAGTGATCCCAATCGCCACCGCACGACCTCGCGTCAAGACACCGGTGGCACTGAATTTTCCCGGTTCCACGGTCAGGGTCAGTTTGGTGTTGGGCGCCACGTGCTCGAGCGATCCCACGAGTGAGCACTGCGAGGTGACCGCTCGCCCGTTAACCGCGGTGATCTCGTCGCCGACGCTCAGCCCCGCACGCGAGGCGGGGGTATTGTCGACCACCCCGGTGATCACGGCTCCGGACGCCCTGGCGGGCACCTTCCAACCCAGCGCACGCAGGGCCGCCACCTTGGCGGCCGTTTGCGAGTCGCTCATCTGCAAGAATCCCTGCGCCAGGAGTTGACTGGTGGGGATGCCCGGCTCGAGCAACTGACTCGCAGTGACGAACTCGACGTGGCTCTCGAACAGTTTCATGTAGAGATACTGCAAGTGCGACAGCGGTTGGAGATATACGTCGACCAGCATGATGCGGTCACGGTGCGGATCGGTGCCGAGGCCCTTCACGCTCACGAGCGGCGCCACATTGGTGGCGTTGCCCGGGGTGATCGCGTAGAGGTTGGTCGACCACGCGCGTAGCCCCACGACCAGGACGACGAGCACCACGAGAGCCGTCACGAATCGTCGCACGCCACGGCGGGCTTGAGAAGGTGGTGAGATGGTCTGGTGCACAGTGATGATTCAACGCTACCGGACGAGGTGGACGTTCTCCTCCTCAAGGCGGGATACCGCAACGACGAAAGTCTCGACTCCTCCATCGTCGCGCACCTGCGTAGCGATCCCCCCCGACGACGCATCCTGGCGTTGCGCGCCGCCCTGCGACGCGACATCGTCACCGACGACGACTGGCGTGCGGCGCTCTGCGACCAGGACGTGGAGGTGCGCCGCGAGGCGCTGATGCTCATCGCCGGGGTCGAGATCGAGGACGAGTCACTCTTCGCCCTCCTCATCGCGGCACTCGAGGACGATGACGCCCTGGTCGTGGATGGAGCGGCGTTCGCCCTGGGCGAGCACCTGCACCTCCCCGCCGTCGAGAGGCTCATCACGGTAGCGGACACGCACGAGGACCCCCGATGTCGCGAGTCGGCGATTGCGGCCCTGGGAGCGATGGGTGATGACCGGGCCCGCGAGGTGATCGTGGCGGCGCTCGAGGACAAGCCCGCCGTGCGGCGACGGGCCATCGTGGCGCTGGCGAACTTCGAGGGTCCCGACATCGACGCGGCCCTGGCGCGCGCCAGCGAGGACCGGGACTGGCAGGTACGCGCCGCCGTCGACCAACTAGGCCGTTTCGAGGAGTGACCTAGCGGTCAACCTGGCGAAAGAGGCTGTGCAACGACGACATCTCCTCGAGGCACATCTGCAGTCCGCGAATGATGACCGTGCCCGGCTCGTCGGCCACCCGTATCGTCACGCCGGTGGTGTGCGCAATCAATTCGGCGAAGTCGGTGAGTTGCGCGTGTCCCCCCACGAGGACCATGCCTTGAGTGCTCACGTCCTGGGACAGGTCCGGCGGCGCGTCGGCGAGGCATTCTTGAATGAGACGCAGGGTCGCGCTTACCGTGTCGGCGAGTGCGGCGTTGACCAACTCCGCGCGCACCTCGACCGTCTCGATCTTGCCGTCCTCGATGGCCCGAGCACTGATGGTGTGGGACTGACCGTGACTACGGCTACGCGCCGAGCTCATCGAAATCTTGAGTTCCTCGATGACGGTGGGAGCGGCCACGACGCCCTGGCGCAAACGCAACAAGGTGGCGATGGCGTTGTCGATGTCGTTGCCACCGACCCGACGCGCGCCCGAGGAGACGATGCCGCCGAGGGAGATGAGCGCGGACTCCGACGCACCGGCGCCCAGGACCGTCACCGCTGATCCCACGGGGTCCTGCACGGGCAGCCCGAGCCCGATGGCGGCGGCGATGGGCGCCTCCATCAACGAGACTTCACGAGCCCCTGCTTGAACGGCGGCTTGGCGCAGGGCGCGACGCTCAATCGACGTAGCGAGCGAGGGCACGCTCATCACGACGCGTGCACGGCTGAGTTTGGAGACCCCGGCGCGCTCGAAGAGACCGGCGATGAGCCGAGCCGTCACGTCAAAGTCCACGGTGGTGCCCTGGGACAAGGGTCGAAAGACCACCGTGTGCCGCGGCGTGCGACCAATCAGGTCAATCGCCCCGTGCCCCACGTCCACCACCTCCCCCGAGGTGGTGTCGATGGCGACCATGGTGGGTTCGTCGAAGAGTATCCCCCGATCGGCGGTCGCCAGACGGGTGCGCGACGTGCCGATATCGAGTGCGACGTCAGTGGCCATGGCTCTCCATGCTAGGTCGCGTGTCGCGGGGCCCTTTTGACACCGATAGCGCAAACGCGAATAGGTTGGGGAGATGAGTGAATTCCCCATGGGCGACATGTTTGGCGACCTCTTCAAGATGCTCGGGCAGCAGGGTCCCGACGCGTGGTACCAGACCGCCGTGCAGTTGGCCCTCAACGTGGCGCGGGGCGACGATGGCGACCCCAATCCGCTACCCAGTGAGCGCCAGCGACTCGAGGGGTTCGCGCCCCTCGTCGGACGCCACGTCGATGCCCTCTTCGGGGTGCCCTCGAACCCGGAGGTGACCGCGGTCAACCGTTCGGGTCTGACCCTCGCGGCCCTGAACCAATGGAAGCCCCTGATTAGCCCCATGGCCGAAACGCCGCCGGCGCTCGAACTCGACAACGTCGAGGGTGGGGCCATGATGGCCCAGTTGGCTGGATCGCTCGGTCCCCTCTTCCTCGGGTTCCAGTTGGGTTCGGTGGCCGGACACTTCTCCGAGCGGGCCTGGTCGTTGTCGGCCCTACCCCTGCCGCGCGAGGACGCCACACGTCACTTCGTGGTGAACAACATCATGGCCTTCGCCGAGGAGTGGTCGCTCGAACGCGACGAGGTCTACGTCTTCGCCCTGGCGCGCGAATTCGTAGCGTCGCTAGTGCTCTCGCAGCCAGGTACTGGTGACGCCCTGCGGGCGTTGCTCGTCGACGCCGTGCGAGAGTCCAGCGCCGCCCAGGGCGACTTGATGGCCCGGCTCCAGAGCATGATCAACCCCGAGAACATGGCGTCGTTCATGAGCAATCCCGAGTCGTTACTCGACGAGATCGAGTTGCCCGGCGAGACTGATGCGACGCGGGCGATTAACGCCGCGTGTGGCGTGCTCAGCGCATTCTTCGACGCCGCGGCCACCGAGATCACCGCCACCATGATGGGTCCGCGCCCCTCACTCAATGAAGCCTGGCGCCGTCACCGCTTGAGTGACGCTCGTGGCGAAGACGCCGCCGCGGCGCTGTTCGGTATCTCGACGCAGGGAGCGCACCACGAACTCGCGCGTAGTTTCGTCGCCGACATCGCCACCGCTCACACCCTGGGCGCCTTCAGTGCGTTGTTACGCGTCGACGGTCTACCCAGTGACGTCGAGCTCAGCGACCCCACTGCCTGGTACGAGCGGGTCTCGAACTCGCCTCTGGCCTAGGCCTCTTCCTCGTAACCCAAGTTCCACTCGACCAACAGGTTCTCGCGCTCGGCGTCGCGATTGACGCGCTCGCGATTGCGCCGGAACTGCGGATCGTGCGGGGGCAAGAATCGCAGGCGTGCGTCAATGCGATCGACGAAGGCTTGAATCTGCTCCTCGTCGCCAAAGACCATGCGACACTCCCAGTGGGGTGCGACCGGCCCCAGGTAGACGACTTGGACGTGACCGACGGGATCGATGACCTCAGTGGTTTCGCTGCTCGGAACCTGGCTCACGGTGCTCCTTCAAGAGAACGTCGTACTACGGGAGTTCCAGTCTACCTTTTCGCCCCCGTCGCGCCACGAGCCCTCGACCGCCCCGAATGCGGTCGTTTTCGCCCTCCGGGGCGGTCTAGGGTCGAGGCGTGTTCGAGTGCGTGGTCAATATCTCCGAGGGACGCGACGGCGCCCTCCTCGATCGTTTCTCGCGCGCGGCGGGCCCGTCACTGCGCGACCGTCACAGCGACCACTTTCACAACCGCAGCGTCTTCACTCTGGTCAACGCGGCCCCGGCCCTGCTCGGTGACCTGCGCTCGCTCATCGACGTCGCGATGTCGTCGCTGGACCTGACGGCCCACGAGGGAGTGCACCCTCGTCTCGGGGTAGTGGACGTGGTGCCCTTCGTCGCTCTGGCGCCCGACGTTTTCGCCAACGCGCGACAGTTGCGCGACCTGACCGCGAAGTGGATCGCCCGCGCGTACGACATCCCGGTCTTCCTGTACGGACCACTCCTGGAGGGCGATCGATCCCTGCCTTACGTGCGCGCGCACGCGTTCAAGGATTTGGCGCCGGACTTTGGTCCGCCCCACGCCGATCCCCGCCACGGGGCAACCGTCGTGGGCGCGCGCGAGATCCTGGTCGCTTGGAATATTTGGCTCAAGAACGTCTCCCTCGAGCGCGCCGCGTTGCTCGCCAAATTGGTGCGTCGTCCGGGCGTGCGCGCCCTGGGTCTGCAGGTCGGCGACGAGGTGCAGGTGAGTTGCAACCTCGTCGACATCAACCTGGCGACCCCCTCGCAGATCTATGACCACGTCGCCGCGCACCTCGAATTGCCCGGGGTGATCGTACGCGCCGAATTGGTGGGACTCATACCCCAATCCTTGCTATCGAAAGAGGATCCGCGACGCTGGGCGCAACTCGGGCTGAGTACCGACGCGACCATTGAGACGCGGATTGGTCAGCGCTAACTAGCCTGCGAGCGCCGTTCTAGAGCGCGCGCCCGGCGCAAGCGCCGACGTTCGCGCTCACTCATGCCACCCCAAATTCCGAATTTCTCACCGTTATCGAGAGCGTATTCGAGGCAGTCGTCGCGCACGACGCACCCGCGACACACCTCCTTGGCCTCACGGGTGGAAGAACCGCGCTCGGGAAAGAAGAGATCGGGATCGACACCCATGCAGTTCGAACGAGACTGCCAGCCGCGGTCTTCCATTCCGACCAACGTATTGACGATTTCCATGTCGATTTCCTCCCCGACGGTGATCTTCACCACCGATGTAATTACAACAGTGTCATTGTGTCGGAATTCCCTCGGGAATGCAAATCGAATTTCGAGGTGGGTACTCGGCGAATCCTGTGGCGACACGGCGGCGGCGACCCACCTACTGTGGTGATCTATGAGTCTGCTCTCGCCCTTCGCCGGACTGAACTACGAGGTACGCGACGACGACCTCGTGAGGTTCAAGAACAACCCTCTCGACGACTCGCTCTCGAACCTCGTGCGCTCGATCTTCGATTCCCTCGAGGTGCATCGCAGCGACGCGCGCCACGCCTTGAGCGAGACCGACAGCGACACCCTGCTCGTCTTCGCTCGTCGGCGTCTCCTCGGCGCGCGCCGCACGGACTCGACGCGAGCCATCAGCGACGCTCTCGACGCGTACGCCCTCATTCCTCTCGAGAGTGACGTCCCCTGGGAATCGTGGTTCAAGGCCACTCTCCTGGTCGGACGCGACCTCGGGCTCGATCTCGGTGCTCTACAGGTCCGTTTTGCTCAAGGGGCGCTTCCCCACTGCGCGCAACGCGCGCGGGTGGCCTTCGATGCTATGAGCCGCATCGACGACCTGAGTCAGTGCCACGTCGTCGAAGTCACCACCGAATACGGCGTCGGCCTCGTCGAGACGACCGTGGTACGGGATCAAACCGGCCACAGTTGGGGTGGCCTTACCGGGGTCCCCGTGTCCCTGGGTCAGTATCAGGTGAACTACGCACCCACCACCAACCTCGCCCAGCTCGCGGTCGGCATTGCTGATGCGCTCGAGGCCTCGGGGCGAGTGACGTGTTCGTCGATCCGCCAGGACCAACTCGTCGCGACCATGTTCGACCTGGTGACGTCGGGCTCCTACGTGGACTCGCTGGGCTGCTTCAGTTTCTTCGCCGACGCCACGGATGAAGGACCCCACTTCGCCGTCACCGTCGCGGAAATGGCGTCGGAGGAGTACGACGATGTTCGCTACGACGCCGAGGACCTCGCCGAAGAACTCGCCGACGCCGCCGACGCGATCGAGGAGCAATCCGCGATGTCAGCAGGACCCTGTGTGGTGGTACTCAGCGCGCTGCCCGACTTCTCCGACACCGTGAGCGCCGAGCCGGTCGACCTGTCGGACTTCCTCGAGATCGTGCGCGGCGCGGGCTCGTCGAGCGCGGGCTCGTCGCCTACTTGATCGACGTGATCGCGGGGGCGTGACAGACCGACGTGGGCTGCGAGTTGGTGAGCGAACAGATTCCCGCGGTGATCTGGTTCGCCGCCCCCACGATGTCCTGAGTCACAGGATTGCTCGCCGTCGCGAGCCCCGCGGCGATGGTCTCTTGAGTGAGCCCGCTCAATATTCCCGGTAAGAAGTTCGATCCGGCCTGGAAGTAACGATTGCCGAGGTCGAGGAACGGGATCGAACCGGGATAGCCCGGCTGATTGGCCGGGAGGAAACGGTGCTGGTCGTACTGGAAGAAGATCGCCTGCTGACGAGCGCTCAGCACCTGAAGGGGTTGGTGGGTGCGCGTCGCCGTCTCCACCGATTCGAAGGAGATAGAGGGCGAAGAATACGTGGCGTGAACGAAGGAGAGAGTGGGGGTGCGCGGATAGGCCTCGCCCACCGCGTCCGACGACCACGCCAGATCAAGGTGCGAGAGGGTACCGAAACGCCCGAGCGCCACGGCCAGGGCCCAGCGTTGCGCCGCGCAGAAGGGGCACCACTCGGCACCCACGTAGAACACGTCGGGCTTGGCGTTCAAGGTCAAGAGCGGCTGATCCGCCACGTGGGTGAGCGGGGTGAGAGCCGACGAGGAGACCGCGAGCGCGACGGCGTTGGCGACCGCCATGTTGGGGGAAGTCACCTCGCGCTGCAGTGTCGCCGAGGCGCTCACGTCACCGAGCCCACTCGTGCCGCCCGAGCCCCGCGCCACCTTGACCACGACCAGTGCGACGACGATCGCGACCACCACTGCCGCCGCTACCCACGCCAGGGACGCACTTCGTTTCGACGTTGCGGCCGCAGTGACCATGAGCACCCGATTTCCGTTGAGAGAGTGCTCTTCGCACCCGCTGCACTACCACCGTAGCGCCGGAATCTGAACCCCTAACTCGCGCGGCGCGAGCGCACGAAATCGTCCAGGACGTAGACCCCCAGTTCGTCGACCGACGTGTAGAAGGTTCGCCCCCCGTTGACACGAGAGATCTGCTCGACGAAGGGGAACTGACTTCGCTCGATGTCGAGAGCGAAAGTATTGATCACGATGCCAGCCTTGGTGCAGCGCAGCACTTCCGCCATCGTTCGCTGCAGAGTCTCGGCCACCGGGGGCCACGAAAAGAACGGCTCCCCGTCATCATCAAGGTGCGCGGTGGGCTCACCATCGGTGACAACCACCACCTGACGTTCTCCGCGCTCGTTGCGCATCAGGTGTCGACTCAGGGCCAGAGCGTGTTGCAAGTTCGTGCCGTAGTTGTAGTCGATGCTCAGTGCCGGGATATCCTCGATTCGCAATTCCTGGGCGGTCTCGCCAAAACCCACCACGGCAACGAAGTCGCGGGGGTACTTCGAACGGATCAGTTGGGTGAGCGCCAGTACCATCTTCTTCGCCGGAACGAGGTTGCCCCGCATCGCCATCGACAGCGACAGGTCAATGGCGAAAACCGTGGAGGAGCGGCGCGCGGCCTCGTACTCCTCGACCGCGAAATCGTCGGGGTGCAGTCGCACGGGCGTTCCCGGACCCTGTCGATACAGTGCGTTGCGCAGTGTCTGGTGCAGGTGCAGCGCGAAGGGTTCGCCGGGTTCCCAGGGCTTGGCCGTCTCCTCACGATCGCCCCCGCGCGCCACCGTCGCGACACGGTGCCCTCCCAGGGTGGGCGAATCGCGCAGTTGACCAAACAAGTCCTTCAGGGCCTGCTGTCCGATCTGACGAACCCCCTTGGCCGAAAGCTCGAGTCGGCCCTGCTCGCGGTCGACGAAACCACGGTCCTTGAGCCCCTGGACTGCACGCTGGAGCCGGGTGATGTGACGTGCCGCGTCGTCGCCCAAGTGTCGTCGTACCGCGTCGACGTCCACTTCGGGCAGTCCGTGAGCGGCGTGAGCGCGTCCGAGGAAGTTCTCGAGCCCCTGGAGCTGGCCGAGTTGCTCAGCGACGTCCGTCGCGTCCGAAAAGCTTCCGCCCTCTTGACCCCGCATCCGATGGGCGCGCTGCCAATCAATGTCGGGAGTGGCTTGGCGAAGGTTGGAGACCAATCGACTTAACGAGAAGTCGAGGTCCATGTTCTGCATCATCTGTGAGAACAGTTCACGAAGTTCACCCTGCTGCTGCGCAGAGAGGGAGTTAAACATCGCTTCGGCCGCGGCGGCGCGTTCCGCCATCATGCGCACGACGTCCTCGAGATTCTGCGCCCCGGGAAAGAAGTCGCCGAACTGCTCCATGAAACTTTCGAAGGACGGGTCAATCGCCTCACCTCGTCGATCCTGTTCGATCATGGTCGAGAGGGCGTCCATCATGTTGCGCACTCGTTCGAGTTCCACCGAGTCCGGATTCGAGAACATCTCCTTGCTCTGCTCGAAGTACGTGGCCAGCAGGTCCGCGTTGAGTTCGGCGACCAGTTGCTCGTATCTCTCGCGAGCCTCGGAGGAAATGAACTCGTACTCCTGAAACGCCCGAAGTCGCTCGCCCAAGCGGTCCCCCATCAGATCACGCTCGAGCGCGCGCTGGTCCACCAAGTCCCGCGTCACCTCGATGCGACGTTGATCCTCGGAGTCCAGGGCTTCGCGCATCAATTCCTCGCCCGCCGTCGTCTCGGTGGTCTCAATCTCGTCGAGACGATCACGATACTTCTGCAGTTCTCCGTCGGGATCACCCTGACGCTCGAGTTCCTGGCGCCGTCGACGGGTGCGTTCGAGCAATTCTCGCAAGCCCTCGACCCGTTCACCCTCAGCCGTGGTGAAACCCTCCTGGAGAAGTCGGTCCATCGCGGCCTCGAGGTCGCCGTGCTCCATCAGGTCATCAGCGAGCAGCTGCAGGAACTCGTCGACGTCGACGTCGTCATCGTCGTCGTCACGGTAGCGACGGAACCCGTAGCGAATGGCCACTATCGATTCCTCGAACGGTAGAGGGCCCTCGCTCCCGACGCGTCCTTGGCCAGTCGCTTAGTGAGGTACAACCCCTCGAGGATGAACTCCGCCGCCGAGACGACCGCCCCGTCGCTGGCGTCCTCGCCCGCCACGCGCCGTGCGGCGCCGGCCAGCGCGGGCATCACCGCCAGGACGTCGAGATATTCCTGGTCAGCGAGATCATCACCGGTGTGCACGATGGCCTCTGAGGCGAAGGCGTCGACGATGGTGCCCGCCTCTTCGAGTACGACGTGCTCCATGAAACTCTGGCGCACCGCGAGTGAGATCAGTGCCGCGATCACTTGATCACCGTCCTGGTCGTCCATGGTGTCGAACTCGATCTTGCCCTGCGTCGACTGCACCATCGCGGCGAGGTCGCTGATGCGCGGCACGACAGTGACGTCACCGGTGCGTAGAGCACGACGCAGCGCACTGGCCACCACGGTCTCGTAGTTGGCGATGGACAGGCGCACCGAGACTCCCGAGCGCTGCGAGATGACGTGACTCGCGCGCGCCACGTGGGAAACGCGCGTCACGATGTCCTCGATGAACCAAGGGATCTCAATAGGTCGGTCGGCGGTGGGGAGCTTCGCCTCTTGTCGGACGATAGCGATCTCGGTCGAGATCTCGAAGGGGTAGTGCGTGCGGATCTGGGAACCGAAGCGGTCCTTGAGGGGAGTGATCAGCCGACCACGGTTGGTGTAGTCCTCGGGATTCGCCGTCGCCACCACTAACAAATCGAGCTCGAGCCGCACCAGGTGACCACGGATCTGGACGTCGCGCTCCTCGAGCACGTTGAGTAGGCCAACCTGAATGCGCTCCGAAAGGTCCGGCAACTCATTGATCGCGAAGATGCCACGATTCGACTTGGGAACCAGCCCAAAGGACAGCGCCCGCGGATCATCGAGGTACAGACCTCCCGCCACCTTGATCGGGTCCACCTCGCCAATCAGGTCGGCCATCGACGTGTCGGGGGATGCGAGCTTCTCGGCGAAGCGCTGTGAACGGTGCACCCACGCGATCGGCGTGTCGTCGCCACGTTCAGCGAGGAGCTCGCGTGCGTAGACCGACAATGGGGCGAAGGGGTCGTCACGGACTTCGGAGCCTTCGACGATGGGGAGCCACTCATCGAGCAAATCGACTAGGGAGCGGATCATGCGCGTCTTGGCCTGTCCGCGCTCCCCCAAGAGAATGATGTCGTGACCGGCGAGGAGTGCCGTCTCGAGCTGGGGCAGGACCGTGTCCTCGTAGCCCAGGACCGACGAGGACAGTGACTCGCCGCGGCGCAGTCGCTCCTCGAGATTGGCCCGAATCTCCTCGCGAACGCTGCGGTGCACGAAGCCGGCCGCGCGCAACCCGGCGAGAGTGGTGGGCAGGTGAGAGGGAACGAGGGGTGTGGTCATTACCCCAACTTATTGCCCGTCGGCGCCAAATCGCTCAGTCGGGACGTAGTGGGCACTCCCGAAGGAAAATCGCGCGTCGTATCGCCGACGTGGCGCGCGACGACGTCGCCGCACCCGCGCCGGGTTTCGCGAGGCAACCTACGATTGGCGAATGCCATCGTTTGATATCGTCACTACCGCTTCGCGCCCCGACCTGCACGTCCAGTTCGAGACGGCGTTTAGGGGTTCGTGGCCCGAATTCATCTTCCACGACGCCATTGCCCACCAATTCACCCTCGCGGTGCAGGAGACTTTCGCGCGCTACGACGTCACGGTGGTGCAGGGTGAACACGTCGTCGCGGGCGGATGGGGAATCGTCCTGGCGTGGGACGGAACGACGCAACACCTCCCGGGTGGGTACGACGATGCCCTGATGCGAGCATTCTCGAGCCTCGAGGCGGGGGCGCCCAACACCCTGAGCGTGATGGCGGCGGCGGTGCACCCCGAGTATCGCTCCCAGGGACTCTCGTCGCTGGTGCTCGAGGAGCTCAAGCGCCGCGCTCTCGACGACGGTATCTCCTTCGTCATCGCGCCCGTTCGCCCGACGCTCAAGTGCAGGTATCCGCTCACCCCCATGTCCGACTTCGCCCAGTGGCGACGAGCCGATGGCCAGCATATCGACCCGTGGATTCGACTGCACGAACGACTCGGGGCCGTGATTCTGCAACCGGCGAACGCCTCGATGGTCATCACCGGCTCCGTCGCCGAATGGGAGTCGTGGACCGGCATGCTGTTCCCCCAGAGCGGTCCCCACGTCGTACCCGACGCCCTGGACCTCGTGGTCATTGACCGAGAAAACGACCACGGGGTCTATATCGAGCCCAATCTGTGGATGCGCCACGTCTAAATGACGCGACTGCGGATACTCGACGCGAGGCCCAGAAGACGCGGCTCAGGCGTCGTCGCTCTCACAACGCCACACCTCTCGCACCAACGACGATCCCGGTCGGTACGCGAGGTGCGCCGCGCGCGGCGCATTGAGAATCACCAGGTCGCCACGGGCCCCGACCGAGAGGTGTCCGACGTCGGCACGGCGTAGCGCCCCCGCCCCGCCGCGCGTCGCCGCCCACACGGCCTCGTCCACACTCAGACCCATCTCGCGCACCGCGAGGGCGATGACGAAGGACATCGAGGTCACGTAGGAGGTCCCGGGATTGCAGTCCGTGGCGAGGGCCACGGTCACTCCGGCGTCGAGAAGGCGTCGTCCCGACGGGTAGGGAGACCGCGTGCAAAACTCCGCTCCGGGCAGCAAAGTGGCCACGGTCGACGAAGCGGCGAGGCGCTCGACGTCGACGTCACTGACGTGGGTGCAGTGGTCGACACTAGCGCAGTCCAACTCGACGGCGAGGGCGATCGCCCCGATGTCGGCGATCTGATTGGCGTGCAGGCGCCGCGCCAGACCCCGCGCTCGAGCCGCCACCAGCACCTCACGCGCCTCGTCGACGTCAAAGGCACCGACGTCGCAGAACACGTCCGCCCACTTGGCCGACGCGCACCGCATCATCATCTCACCAGCCACCAGTGCGACGTAGGCGTCACGGTCCGCGACGTAGTCCTGGGGTACCACGTGCGCGCCCAGGAACGTCACCTCGGAGGTGACCTCTCGCGCCAACGCCACGAGTCGCGACTCGCCCTCCACGTCGAGGGCGTAACCCGACTTCACCTCGAGCGTCGTCACGCCCCCCGCACGTAGTGCGGCCAGGCGCGCGCCGCTTTCGTCACGCAATTGCTCATCGCTCGCGGCACGCGTGGCGGCCACGGTGCGTGCGATGCCTCCCCCGTCGTAGCGCTCACCCGCCATGCGTGCCTCGAACTCGTCACTGCGCTCACCGGCGAAGATGAGGTGCGTGTGCGAATCGACGAAACCCGGCAACACCGCCAAACCGCCCACGTCGTAGCGCTCGTCAGCGTCGGGTGCCGCAGACGCCGCGCCCACCCACACCACCCGCTCGTCATCGAGCACGAGGGCGGCGTCGTGGAGTCGACCGACGGGCGTCTCGTCGCCGAGGGTGGGGTCGTTGGTGAGTAGTTCGCCGATGTTGGTGAGGAGGCGGCTGGCCATCACCCCTCGCGCATGGGGATGCGCACCCCACGGCTCTCGGCGGTCTCCTCGGCGATCTCGTAACCCGCGTCCACGTGGCGGATGACGCCCATACCCGGGTCATTGGTGAGGACGCGCCTGAGTTTCTCGCGCGCTAAGGCGGTGCCGTCGGCCACGCACACCTGGCCCGCGTGGATCGAACGCCCGATGCCCACGCCGCCGCCGTGATGTATCGACACCCACGACGCGCCCGAGGCGGTGTTCACCAGGGCATTGAGTAGCGGCCAGTCCGCGATGGCGTCCGAGCCGTCGAGCATCGACTCGGTCTCGCGATAGGGCGAGGCCACCGAGCCGCTGTCGAGGTGGTCGCGCCCGATCACCAACGGGGCGGAGATTTCACCCGAGGCGACGAGGTCGTTGAAGGCCACGCCCGCCCTATCGCGCTCACCGTATCCCAGCCAGCAGATGCGCGCGGGCAGACCCTGGAAGGCCACCTTCTCCTGGGCTCGGCTGATCCAACGGTGCAGGGGCTCGTTGTCGGGAAACAGTTCCATCACCGCCTGGTCGGTGCGCCAGATGTCCTTGGGGTCGCCCGAGAGGGCGGCCCAGCGAAAGGGGCCCTTGCCCTCACAAAAGAGCGGCCGGATGTAGGCGGGGACGAAACCGGGGAAGGCGAAGGCCCGCGTGAAGCCACCGAGTTGAGCCTCGCCGCGGATCGAATTGCCGTAGTCGAACACCTCGGCCCCCTCGTCCATGAAGCCGACCATCGCCTCGACGTGATGCGCCATGGAAAGACGCGCGCGGTCGGTGAACTCCTCGGGCTTCTTGTCGGCGTAGTCGTGCCAGTCGGCGAGGTCGATGCCCTCGGGCAGGTAGCTCAAGGGGTCGTGCGCCGAGGTCTGGTCGGTGACGATGTCGATCTCCACGCCGCGACGAAGTAGTTCGGGGAACACCCAGGCCGCGTTGCCCAGCAGACCGACGCTCAAGGGCCGCCTCTCCTTCTTCGCCGCGAGCACCCTCGCAATCGCGTCGTCGAGGTCGTTAGTCCACTCGTCCAAGTAGCGCTGATCCACACGACGCTGCAGACGAGTCGGATCCACGTCCACGCAGAGACACACGCCGTCGTTCATCGTCACCGCGAGTGGCTGGGCTCCGCCCATGCCTCCCGCGCCCGCGGTCAGTGTCAGAGTACCCGCGAGGGTTCCCCCGAAGCGCTTCTGCGCCACGGCGGCGAAGGTCTCGTAGGTCCCCTGCAGGATTCCCTGCGTGCCGATATAGATCCACGAGCCGGCCGTCATCTGACCGTACATCGTGAGCCCCAGCGCCTCGAGTCGGCGAAACTCCGGCCAGGTCGCCCAGTCGCCCACCAAGTTGGAATTGGCGATCAACACGCGCGGCGCCCACTCGTTCGTCTGAAAGACGCCGACGGGTCGACCCGACTGCACCAGCATGGTCTCGTCACCCTTCAAGGTGGTGAGGGTTCGCACCAACGCGTCAAAACTGCGCCAGTCGCGCGCGGCGCGACCAGTGCCGCCGTAGACCACGAGGTCGTCGGGGCGTTCGGCGACCTCGGGATCGAGGTTGTTCTGCAACATGCGCAGCGCCGCCTCCTGGGGCCAACCCTGCGCGGTCATGGTCGTGCCGCGAGCGGCACGCACGGGACGAGCACCTTCCATCTGGACTCCTTTAACTAACGAATATCGAGGCGCTGGCGCACCGTCGCCAGGAGCTCTCCGCTGCGCACCAATTCGCCCACCGCGACCAACTGCGGCGAGAGCCAGCGGTCGGGTCCGGGGCCCCCGGTCACGGAGTTCACCAGATCAGCGACCGCGGCCGTCACCGGCGAGGCGCTCAACGGCGCGCGCAGGGCCATCGCGCGCGAGGAGGCGACGAGCTCGATCGCCAACACGTCAGCGAAGGCCGAGAGCGATCGGCGCAACTTGCGCGCCGCGTGCCAGCCCATGGACACGTGGTCCTCCTGCATCGCCGACGAGGGGATCGAATCGACGCTCGCGGGCGCCGCGAGTCGCTTCATCTCTGAGACCATGGCGGCCTGGGTGTACTGGGCGATCATCAACCCCGAGTCGACCCCCGCCTGGTGCGCCAGGAAGGGTGGCAGGCCGTAGTTGCGGTGCACGTCCAGGAGGCGATCGGTGCGCCGCTCGGCCATCGACGCGACGTCGGCCACCGCGATGGCGAGGAAGTCAAGCACGTAGGCGAGGGGCGCCCCGTGGAAATTTCCGTTGGACGACAAGGTGCCGTCGGGCAGGATCGAGGGATTGTCGATGGCCGAGGCCAGTTCGATGTCGGCCACGACGCTGGCGTGCGCGAACGTGTCGCGCGCGGCGCCGTGCACCTGAGGGGCGCAGCGAAGTGAATACGCGTCCTGGACCTGGGTGGTGTCGCCGAGGTGTGAATTCACGATCTCTGAGTCGGCGAGCAGCGCGAGCAGGTTCGCGGCGCTGCGGCGTTGGCCCGGGTGAGGGCGTAGCGCCTGGAGCTCGTCGAGAAAGACCCGGTCGGTGCCGCGCAGCGCCTGGATGGACAACGACGCCGACACGTCGGCCAGCGCTATCAGGTTCTCCCCGTCCTCGATCGCCATGATGAGCTGACCCAACATCCCGTCGGTGCCGTTCAAGAGGGCAAGTCCCTCCTTCTCGGCGAGTTCGACCGGCGCGAGACCCGCGGCCGCCAGAGCCTGCGCCGCGCTCGTGCGCGTCCCGTCACGCAGGCTCACGTCACCCTCGCCCATGAGGGCCAGCGCCACGTGGGCCAGGGGCGCCAAGTCTCCCGAGCAGCCCAGTGACCCGTATTCGTAGACCACCGGCGTGATCTGGGCATTGAGCAGCGCCGCGTAGGCGAGCGCGGTCGCGGGCTGCACGCCCGTGACTCCGGAGCACAACGTGGTGAGACGCGACACCATCATCGCGCGCACCACCTCGACCTCCACCTCGGGGCCAACGCCCGCGGCGTGGGAACGAACGAGCGCGCGCTGGAGTTCTCGTCGCTGGTCGGGCGCCACGAACGTGGTGGCCAACGAGCCGAAGCCGGTCGACACCCCGTAGACCGGGACGCCGCTCGAGACCAACTCCTCGATGGCCGCACGCTGAGCCGTTAGGCGCACCATCGTCTCATCGTTGATGACGATTTCCTCACCCCCGCGCGCCACCGCGAGCAACTGCGCACGCGACAGACCCTCCGACCCCAATCGAATAGTCACGGCCTTCTCCTTACGTAGCCCGTCAGGGCCTCCAGTACCACCAGCGCGGCGAGACGCACCGTACGTTCGTCGGGTGCATCGCGGGCAACATCGACCTCGGTGACGTCGATGGCGCGCACCTGAGGATGGGCGCAGACGAGTCGCACGAATTCACGCAATTCGTCGGCACTCAGGCCGCCGGGGGCCGCCGCCGGACATCCCGGCACGACGCTGCGGTCGCACACGTCCATATCGATATCCACGTAGATCGGCCGCCCGCCCGCTCCCGCAACCTCGAGCGCTCGGGCGCACACCTCGGCGACGCCACGCACACGAAGTTCGCCACGAGCGACGAGCGTCACTCCGGCATCGCGAGCATCCTGGGCGTACGGCGCCGAATTAGAAAAATCCGCCAGTCCGATCTGAACCACGTGTGCCCCGGCGAGGCCCTCGTCCAGCAACTGACGAACCGGTGAGCCGTTCGATCGCCCTTCGCGCATATCGAGGTGGGCGTCGAGAGTGATGAGTCCCCACTCGCCCAGGCGTCCGCGCGCCAGCGCTCCAAGGGCCTGCCAGGTCAGCGCGTTGTCACCGCCCAGCAGGATGAGGAAATTGGAGTTCGCGTCCACGACGCGGGCCTCCAACGCCGCGGCACCCGCGTCGGAGTCCGGTTCGTCGATGTCACCACGGTCGTGGACGCGAATGACGTGCGCGAGATCCACCTCGTCCTCGAAGGACCAGGTGGAATAGTGAGCCAGAGCCGCTCGTACCGCGGCGGGCGTCGATTGCGATGAACGAGGCGTGACTGAGGTGGCGAAGGTGTGGACGCCTACGAGCGAGGCCACGGCGTAGGATCCCGTGCCGGGCCCCTCGCCACCCACTAGTAGTGACGCCGCCGACGGCCATTTGGGGTCCGAGGCACTCACGACCCCATGTTACGCACGCCCGCTAGCCGGCCGCAGTGGTGGTCGTGAGTGGCGATCCCTTGACGTTGCACACTTCGTGCAGCGCTTGGGGTTGCGCAATCCCCGTCAATTTGCCCAACCCCGCACTGACCCATGAACAATTCCAACTTCCGGGTTCGGCCAGTCCCACGAAGAAGTCGCGTTCCCAGCCGGTGTTATAGATGTTGGGATTGTGCTCGGCGTAGGGGATCTGCACGGGGTAGTTGCCCGGCGCGTGCAGGGGGGCGAACGGCGCACCCTCGATGGGCCAGTACGGGTTGATGTCGAGTTCCATCCCCTCGAAGGCACCCGCCGCCAGCAGGGCCTGGGCGATGGCGGTGGGCGATACGTTGGTCATGGTAGCCACGTAGATCAGATTGCCGTGCACGTCGATGCCGAGCGCTGAACGCGGTTCGTGGGGACCCGGCTTGAGCGGATCTCCCCAGATCAATTCGTTGCTCGAGAGCGCCGCGCTGGTGAGTTTGCCGTCGGCGATCATCGGCATGAGGTTCTGACGAAAAGCGATGGCGTGAAAGTGCACGCCGGGAAAGCCCGAGGCCCATACCCCCATCTTCCAATGTCCCGCCGCATCAATGGCGAGCGTCATCCGGCCGGGCGACAGTGGCGATAACGTCACGCCGTCCACCATCGAACCGCCGGCCCGCGCCCCCACCTTGAAAGCTCCGTTGAAGACCGCGACGACGCCGGCGAGTCCCTCATTGGACCAATTGATCGAGGGTCCCGCATCGGCGGGGATCTGACCGTAGCGCACGGGCGGATCCTGGGTACCGATGTGCCAACGCAACAGCGTGGTGCGCGCGTGCAAACGGATCACTCGAAAGTTGACGCCCGCTAGGTCGATCATCTTGTAGTCGACCATCACTCCGCGCGGCGACGCCGAGGCGACGGCCCAACCCGCCTGGGGTCTCTCGTAGGGGACCGTCGTCGTCGTGGACGACGTCGACGTGGTCGTCGTCGCGACGGCCCTTCCCGAGTGAGTGACGATGACGCCCGCGCCGACACCCGCGACAACCAGGGCGGACGCCGCCACGATGCCCAACAACCGCATGATCAATGTCCGATCGTTGACTTAGCGCGGGACGCGCCGCACACCCGAAATGGTCTCATCATCCTGAGAACTCTCGCCGACGACGACGTAAGTCGGCACCGGTACCGCATCGGGCTCGTGCTCGTGGGTCAGGTCGTCGACGTACACCGGGGCTGGCGTCGCCACGTACTCACCTTCGAGAGTGCGCGTAACGATGTTGGTGGTCTTGCGCTTACCCGCCCCCGCGAAGCCCTGCATCTCGCGCGCGATCTTGTAGGTGATCGGGTAGGCCAGGATCGGAACCACGACGCACAAGATACGCATCGCCCACAGCACGGTGTTCAAGGACACGTGAAAGAAGTTCGCAATGACGTCGGTAGAGGAGGCGATGAAGAGCATCGCACACAACACCGCCACGGCGACGCCGGCGGCGGTGCGCTTAGGTCGCTCACTGGGGCGATCGAGCAGATTGTGCATTGCGTTGTCCTTGGTGAACTTTCGTTCGATCGCGGGCCAGGCCATGATCAGATTGAACAAGATACCCGGGAAGATGACCGCAGGGATGGTGACCTCGAGGGGGATCGTGTGACCAAAACTATGAAACGACCACGCCGGGAAGATGCGCAACGCCCCGTCAAGGAATCCCATGTACCAGTCGGGCTGGACCGCGTAGGAGATGCGCGAAGCGGTGTAGGGACCGAACTGCCAGATCGGGTTGATCTGCGCGAATGCGCCCAACAGGGCGATGGCGCCCGCGACGACGAACATGAAGCCCGTGGTCTTGGCCATGAAGACTGGGTACATCGGCGTACCGACGACGTTGTTCTCCGTCTTGCCCTTGCCCGGGAACTGCGTGTGCTTCTGGCGCACCAGGAGTCCCATGTGCGCGCCGACCAGCGCGAGGATCACCAGGGGGATGATCAACACGTGCAAGATGAAGAAGCGCGGGATGATCGACGTGCCAGGAAAGTTCCCTCCGAAGAGGAAGAAGGCGACGTACGAACCCACCACGGGGATCGACAAGATGATGGAGTACGCGATACGGATACCCGTCCCCGATACCAAGTCGTCGGGTAGCGAGTAGCCCAGGAATCCATTGACGATGGCGAGGATCAGTAGCGTGGTGCCGATCACCCAGTTGGTCTCGCGGGGCTTGCGGAACGCTCCGGTGAAGAACACCCGGCCCATGTGCACGACGATGGCCCCCACGAAAATGTCGCAGCTCCAGTGGTGCATCTGTCGCATCAAGAGACCGGCGCGTACCGCGAAGGACAGATTGACCGTCGAGGCGAAGGCTTCGGTGACCTTCTGTCCGTACAGGGGGAGATAGCTCCCGGTGTAGGTCGTCAGGTCCTGGCTCGGCACGTAGTACAACGTCAAGAAGACTCCGGTGACGAGCAAGACGACGAACGAATACAGGGCGATCTCACCCAGCATGAAGGACCAGTGGTCCGGGAAAATCTTGTCCAAGAACGTGCGCCCACCCTTGGCGATGCCCAGACGGTCATCGAGTTCGTTCAGGCTCTGACCGATCTTGCCGTAAGGTCCGGCGCTATTACGCTGCGCGCGCTTGGTGTTGAGAGTCTGACTCATGAACGCTCCCAGAATCCAGGTCCGACGGGCTGATTGAAGTCCGACTGCGACTGCAAGAAGCCCGCCGAGTCAAACTGCAGGGGTAGTTGCGGCAACGGGCGTGGTGCGGGCCCGAAATTGGGAATGCAACCGTTCGTGACGTCGAACATTGACTGGTGGCACGGGCACACCAGGAGTTGCAACTGTTGCTCGTAGAGTCCCACCGGGCAACCGAGGTGCGTGCAGAGTTTGGAGTAGGCCAGGTAGCCCGACGGGCCCCAGGTCTCTCGACCCTTCTGAGTGACGAAATTCTCATTGGAGATGCGGATCAGAACCGTCTGGTCCACGGCCTGGCCATTGTCGGTGTTCTCTAATCCCTCGGGGTAGACCGTGACGATGGAACCAACGGCCAAGTCGTCGTGGTGAACACGACGTCCGGTGATATCCACCAAATAGGTACCCTTGGCCCAGTCAGTGTGGAACAGCGTCCCCTTGGGCAAGGGGCCCAGGGAACGAACGAGTGGGAAAGCGGCAACCACTCCGAAAATCCCCATCCCCGCACCCAGCAGGCCGCCCAGGAACTTGCGGCGCTTGACGACCCCACCACCGCGCTCCACGATTGCCGCGGCGAAAGCGTTGCGCTCCTCATCCGAACTCGCCATCGTGTGGCGCTCTTCAACGAAGGGTCCCCGCGGCATCAGGTACTTACCCCACGCGATGAGACCCACACCCATCAAGGTGAGGCCGCCGCCGAAGGTGGCCCCGAGGGTCCAGGGTGCGGCGTTCACCCAATAGGCAGCTCCGAAACCCGCAATGAGCACGATGCCCAGCACGAAGGTCAGGGCGATGACTTTTTCCACCAACTCGGGCCGCCGGGCCGCCGGTTGCAACCGTGGATCGTCGGCGGACACCGAATTCAATTGCACTGGGGTGCGCTGTTCGTGCTCGCTCACTGGCGCTCTCCTACCCAAAATCCGACGAGGGCCAGTAGCCCCACACCCAATAACAAACCAACGAATCCCTCAGCCACCGGTCCGAGACCGCCCAGGCCAGCGCCACCGGGGTTCTGGGGGTGCTGGATCTCGGTGGTCACGTACTTCACGATGTCGGCCACTTGGAAGTCGCTCAAGTTCCCAGTGAAACGCGGCATATTTCCCGGACCGGTACGGATCGCTTCCACGACCTGGAAGGCCGGGATGTTACGCAGCGACGGAGCGTAGGTACCGGCCGCCAACGCGTCGCCGTCACCTTCAATGGTGTGACAGGCCGCACAGTTCAACGCGAACAGAGCCGCCCCGTCCGAGACGTTCGCGCTGGCGAGATTGGGCGAAGGGATGTCGGGATAACTCGGGCTGAGCGAGTTCACCCACGCCGCCACGGCCAACGCCTGCTGGTGGTTCAATCGCGCGACGCGGCGGTTGGCCTGCACCGCACGGGGATCAGCGGCGGGCATGCGGCCCGATTCGATCCAGAAGTCGATCGTTGCTGGTCCGAGTCCTACCAGGTTCGGAAATGCTCCCGACGTGCCGTTCGCGGGGACGCCATTGGCCTGGGTGCCGTGGCACGACGCACAATTCTCGAGAAAGAGTGACTGTCCCAGGGCCGTCAGAGCTGACGAGGGCGCGGTATAGGTGATCGCACTGTTGCCGTAACTCACGACGTTCCCAGCCGAATCCCTGGTCACGTTGGTGGAGTTCGGCGTACCCGCGTTCACGCGACCGGTCTGATACGGCGTCTGGGTCAAAGTGGACGCGACCGCGCTAGAGGCCAGGCCCACCACCGGACCAATCGCCGCCAACGCGGCTACAACAAGAAACGGCACTCGAAAACGACTCTTCATCAGACCTACTTCAAAAGGAACAGGGACGAATACAGCCCGATCCACACGACGTCGACAAAGTGCCAGTAGTAACTGACGCCCTGGAAGGTGGAGAGTTCGCCCGGGTCACCTTCGGTGCCGCGCATCCGAACGAGGAGAAAGAGCATGGCCACCAGACCGAGGAACACGTGCAAACCGTGGATCCCGGTGGTGATGTAGAACACCGAACCGTAGGAGTTGGTGTACCAGCGTGTCGCGAGATGCGTCCACTCGTACACCTGGTTACCCACGAAGACCGTTCCCATGATGATCGTGATAATCACCCAACGGCGCGCCTCGGCGCGACGACGGTGTTCGATCAGCCACACTGCCCACTGCATGGTGAACGACGACGCCACCAGGATGATCGTGAAGATACCCGATTGCAGCACGTCGAGGTGGGTCCCCCGAGGGGGCCACGCTGCGAGGTGTGCACGGATGGTAAAAAGCGCGGCGAAGAGTCCCGAGAAGAACATCAGCTCGCTACCGAGCCAAATCATCACGCCAATGGCCAGCATGGGCGGACGATCGTGGACGATCTTCTCTTGCTCCGCCAGGCTATTGAGGGGAATCGCCTGACTCACGTCTTACTTTCTACCAAAGATTGAGAGGGGCCCGTGACGTTCCGCCCGATTATTGGTCATTGAATGGTCTCGGGAAGTTCGCCGGTACTCAAGATCGCCAGTCGTCGGGTCGGGCGCGTCATGGCCACGTACAGGGTGCGCAACCCTCGGGGCGTGGCTTTCTCGTCGCCGCGAGCTCCACGACGCACGATGTCGGCCGGCTCGACGACGATGGTGGCATCGAACTCGAGTCCATTGGCGCTCTCCGCGCCGAGGACGACCAGGTCCGCTCCCAATCCCTTCGAGTCCTGGTCGCGGGGATCCACGGCGGTGATGCCGCCCATGGTAAGAATCCGCACGACCTCCCCGACCCGCGAGGAGGTCACGATGACGGCACAGCGTCCCGGGGCCACCGCGTCGATCTCTCGACGCACCGTGGCGACCAACGATGACGCGAAGTCGCGGGGTTCGACCACGTCCACGATGGGGCTATGTCCTGCACGACGCACCGGGCGCGGCGGCTCGAGGTCGACCGCGGCGGCACGCAGGGTCGCGGCGGCAAAATTAAGGACCTCTTCGGGCGTGCGATAGCTCACCGTGAGATCCACCCGAGTGGGAGCGCGACGCGGCTCGAGTACTTCGAGTACCGAATTCCACGAGGCCGAGGAGGACGCGGTGGTCGCTTGGCCCATATCGCCCACGATGGTCATTGACCCCGTGAGGTCGCGGCGCTTCAAGACACGCAGTTCCATCGGCGAGAGGTCCTGAGCCTCGTCGACCACGATGTGCCCGTAGGTCACGAATTCCGCCTCGTCGAGTTCGGCCGTCACACTGGGCGCGAGGCGCTGTGCTTCGCGCACGGCGGCCGCGCGAATATCCCCGGAGAAGGAGTCCAGGTCCACGCCGTCGAGCACTCCAGTATCAGCCGGCTTGATGAGTGAGCGAGGGCGCTTACGCGGGCCGAGCAGGACTCGAGCCTCGTCGATCAGTGCGGCGTCGGCCTTCGTCCAGAGAATCTCCTCGAGGGTCGCGCTGCGCGGTCGTTCGAGCGATGTCAAGTCCTCGTCGTTGAAGAGACCCTTGCCCGCGACGCGCAACAGTGCGGGCGCCCCGAAAAGGTCGTGCAACAGGTCCTGTCCTGAGAGGCGCGGCCAGATGCGCTGCAGCATCTGCTTGAACTCGTAGGTCGCGCGGATCTGATCGGCGAGTTCGTTGAGCGCACCCCCCACTTCGGAGTCATCGCGGGCGAATCGGTCGTGGTAGCGCGCGGCCAATCGAGCGGCGAGTTCGCGTCCCACGGCCGAGCGGCGCTGGTTGTGGTTACCGGGACGCCGGCGTGCTCGCTCGACGATGTCGGCGGTGTCCTCGGGACGCACCACGATGATGGCGCGACCCACCGGGATCGACACCTCCTGACGCAGGGGCCGCTGGCGGGTGCGCAGGGCGCGTGCGAGCAACGTCGCCATGCGCGCATCACCCTTGAGCCGGTCGACTTCCTCACTATCGCGAGCGCGCACGTCGACGTTGGTCACCAGTCCCGAGATAGTCGACAAGGTGACGCCGGACTCACCCAACGACGGCAACACATTCTCGATGTAGTTGAGGAACAAGGGGTTGGGGCCAACGACCAGCACACCCTGTCGCTCGAGGGTCGCGCGATGCGTGAAGAGCAAGTACGCCGCACGGTGCAGGGCCACGGCGGTCTTGCCGGTCCCGGGTCCGCCCTGGACCAGGAGAACGCCCGCGAGTGGGTGTCGGATGATCTGGTCCTGCTCACCCTGGATGGTGGCCACGATGTCCGCCATGCGTCCAGTCCGTGCTCGACCCAGCGCCGCCAGGAGGGCGCCGGGTCCCCCGAGCGCCAGCCCACCGTCGACGAGTCCCTCCTCGGTGGCGTCGCGTTCGTCACCCCCGGGGAGTTGCAATTCGCCAAATTCGTTGGCGAAGTACTCGTCCTCGACACCGAGCACTTCGCGACCACGAATGGCCACGTGACGGCGTCGCGCGAGACCGAGCGACTCCACTCCGGTCGCACGGTAGAACGCCTCGGCGACGGGCGCTCGCCAGTCCACCACCAAGGGATTCAGTTCCCCGTCGGACACGGCGAGGCGACCGACGTGGTAGGTGTCACCCGGTCGATCATCGCGGTCGAGATAGTCAATCCGTCCAAAGAAGAGCGACTGGTCCCCAATAGCGAGTTGGTCGAGTCGCTGCAGCGCGGTTCCCATCACCACGTCACGCTCCACCAGGTCCCCCGCCCCGCGCATGGTGGCGACCGCCGCCGAGTCACGTAGCGCGCGCGCCTCAGAACGCATGTGGTCAAGTGCGTCTAGGGCTCGGTCGAGGAACTCTTGTTCCTCTTTGATCTCGCGCTCGTGAGCCATCGGACCTCTCTCGGTACTCGAAAAATAGCGTTTGACGATTCTAGGTGAACCGGTGGGGGTAGTGCCCGGACGACTCATCGCGTCGGGGGACCTAGGCTGTGGGCCGTCAAAGGAGCCAAGTGCCAGACCCCGTATTCCTCCGAGCCTGCCGCGGTGAGAGCGTTGAACGCGTACCCGTCTGGTTCATGCGCCAGGCGGGACGTTCGTTACCCGAGTACCGCGCGCTGCGCGGCACTGGCTCGATCCTGGAGGCCATTGCCGACCCGCAACTGGCCTGCGAAGTGACACTCCAGCCGGTGCGTCGCTACGGCGTCGACGCGGCCATCTTGTTCTCGGACATCGTCGTTCCCTACCACGCCATCGGTTTCGGTGTCGACGTCGTGCCCGGGCGCGGCCCAGTGATCGCCCACCCCTTTCGCGAGGACCGCGACCTCGAACGCCTGCGCGACCTCACCCTCGGGGACATCGCCCACGTCACCGACACGATCGACCTCGTGGTAGCGGAGCTCACGGCCACCAACACGCCGTTGATTGGTTTCGCCGGTGCCCCCTTCACCGTGGCGAGTTACCTCGTCGAGGGTGCCCCCACCCGAGATTTCGCGGTCATCAAATCGCTGATGCACGCCGACCCGGTCCTCTTTGACCGGTTGCTCGACCGCCTAGTGAGCATCACTATCTCCTTTCTGCGCGCACAGGTGGCCCACGGAGCGCGTGCGTTGCAACTCTTCGATTCCTGGGCGGGATCGCTCACTCGCGACGAGTACCGCCGCTTCGCCCTACCGGCCATTCAGCGCGTCCTCGAGGGGGTCCGAGATCTCAGCGTGCCCACCATCCTCTTCGGTGTGGGGACCGGCGAGTTGCTCGCGCTGATGTCGACCGCGGGCTCCACGGTGCTCGGTATCGACTGGCACGTGGACCTCGACGAGGGCCGTCGTCGCGCGGGCAAGCCAGTGCAGGGCAACCTGGATCCTGCGCGATGCCTGGGCGGCGTCGAACTCGGTGTTGCCGCCGCGCGCGAAGTACTGGCGCGGGCGGGTGGCGAGGGAGGGTACATTTTCAACCTGGGGCACGGCGTCTTACCCTCGACCGACCCCGCAGTGCTCGAAGCCGTGGTCCGCGTGGTCCACGAAGAAGGATTGGCAGGCGTGCAATGACAACCGGCGTACTGGTGATGGCCTACGGCACACCGACCACCCCCGCGGACGTGGCGGCCTACTACACGCGTATCCGCCACGGCCGCCCCCCCACTGCGGAGCTGCTGAAGGAGCTCTCCGAGCGCTACCGCGACATTGGTGGCACCTCGCCCCTCGCCCAACGCACCGCCGCGCAGGTGTCCGCGATCGCCGCGGAGCTCGAGACCAGGGCTCCGGGCGCCTTCGACGTGCGGTTCGGCTCGAAGTACGAACCGCCGATGATCGAAGACATCGCTCCGGGCTTCGCGCTCGATGGGGTCACTGACGTCATCGGTCTCGTTCTCGCGCCGCACTCCTCGTCGATGTCCACCGATCAATACATGGCGCGAGCGCGCGCGTCCCTCGGCGAGGGGGTCAACTTCACCGAGATCGGTGCGTGGTGGGACCACCCAGGATTCTTGACCCTCATCGCCCAACGAGTGCTCGATGCCCTCGAACTCGTGCCCGACGAGCGTCGCGCCAGCACCGAAGTCATCTTTTCGGCGCATTCGTTGCCCGAGAAGATTCTCGCTCAGGGCGACACCTACCCCGAACAACTGCGTGAGAGTGCCGCGGGGGCGGCGCGAGTCGCCGGTATCACTAATTGGGACCTCGCGTGGCAGTCCGCTGGACGCACCGCCGACCCGTGGATTGGACCCGACATACTCCAGGTATTGCGTGCCAAAAAGGAGGCGGGGCTCACCGATGTCGTCTCGTGCCCCATTGGCTTCGTCTCCGATCACCTCGAGGTGCTCTTCGACATCGACATCCAAGCCCAAGAACTCGCACACGAGATCGGCCTAAACCTCGTGCGCACGGCGTCGCTCAACGACGACCCCGCGTTCATCGCGGTACTGGCCGACATCGTGATGGCGCGCGCGTGAGCGTGCGAACCTCCGTCGTCATCATCGGTGGAGGAATCGCCGGGCTCGCCGCGGCGTGGGAGCTCACCGGAGCCGACAAGGGGCCCGACCAGTCCTCGCCTCGGGTCGAACTCATCGAAGCCTCAGAGCATCTTGGCGGTGCACTCGCCTCGGACGAGTTCGCGGGACGCGTCGTCGACCTCGGGCCCGATGGTTTCCTTGCGCGACGTCCCGAGGCGGTGACACTCGCACGCGAACTCGGACTAGAGGATCGACTCGAGGCCATCGACGCGGCGGGTGCGTCCATATGGCTGAAGGGCGCACTCGAACCGCTACCCGGTGGACTGGTGCTCGGTGTACCGACCAACGCCAAGGCCCTCAAGGCGATGAAGGGACTCTCGTGGAGTTCGCGGTGGTCCGCGTGGCGCGACGAACACGCGCCGCGCAAGTTCAAAGTGACCGACGACGTGAGTATCGGGGCAATCTTGCGCGCCAAACTCGGCAGTGAGTTGACCTACCAATTGATCGAGCCCATGGTCGGCGGCATCCAGGCCGGACGCGTGGACGAGCTCTCCGCAGCGGCCGTGTTCCCCGCCCTCTTCGAGGCCGCCCAGCGTGGAGGTTCGCTCATGAAGTCATTGCGTAGCGGTGCCGGCGCACCGAGTGGGCCGAGCGCCGAACGAGTCCTCGGCCCTCTCTTCATGTCGCTCACCAGTGGCGTGGGTTCGCTCGCGAGCGAACTCGAACGACAATTGCGCGAGCGCGGTGTCGTGATCCGCACCGCGACGTCGGCGACCGCACTACGGCCCTCACCTTCGGGAACCTATCCCTGGGAGGTCGATACGGCTGACACCTCAACGGGAGCCAGCGCCGTGATCCTCGCCACCCCGGCCCCCACCGCCGGGCGACTGACCGCCCACCTCAACGATCACCTCGCGGAGCTCTCGAGCATCAACAGTGCGGGGGCGGCCATGATCACTTTCGTCTTTGACGCGAGTGACACCGAGTTGCCCGCAACGGGCACCGGTGTGCTCATTCCACTCGGTACCGAGTGGAACAACGACATCATGATGACTACCGCCCTCACGTTCCTCGATCGAAAGTGGCCACACCTGCGTCGAGAAGGCGAAATCCTACTGCGCGCTCACGTCGGTCGGATTGACGACCGACGCAGCGAGGTGCTGGGCGACGACGCGTTGATCGAGCGTGTACGCCACGAGATCACGACGGTCCTCGGGCGCGTGGGTGTCCCCTTATTCGCACGCGTGCAGCGCTGGCCCCAGGGTCTGCCCCAGTACTACGTGGGGCACCAAGAGTTGGTGGCCAGGGCGCGCCAGAGCTTGGCACCCTTCGCGATTCGTCTCGCGGGCAGCGCCTACGACGGCGTCGGCATCCCCGCCAGCATTGGTTCAGGACGTCGCGCCGCGCGCGAGGTGCGCGAGCTCCTCAGCGCAGGGGCCTGAATCCTTCGGCGTCAGAGGTAGTAGCCCGAGTGGATGTAGAGACAGGGGACGCCCTCGGCCACGTACATCGCGTGATTGCCGGGATCGTCCTCGAAGGATAGTCGCACGTCAAAACCCGCTGCTTGGATGTCGTGCAACACGTCGCGTTTGAACTCAGAGACCCCCGAATAGTCACCGAAATCTCGGGTGACCAGTAGGTCCCATCGCACGCCGAAACGTTCCAGCCACTCCACGGTCTTGGCCTGAACCCGGCGGGGCCGTCCCGTGACCAGCAACACCGCCAGGGAGGGATCGAGCAAGTCGAGCAACCGTGAGGTCTCAGAGATCAGCGGATCCTGGTCGCAGGCGTCGAAGAACGCGCGCCAATCACCCCAGCCGCGCAAGTGTTGACGCCCCGCCGCGTCGGCCAGCACACCATCGATGTCGACGATCACGCAAGGGGCAGCACTCACCGGTCCTCGGCGCCAATACCAATGTTCTTGGGGATTAGTGGTGGTCATGCGTTCTCCCAGGGTGTGAGAAGTTCAATCTCTGCGAGACTAGACGTGTATGGGGGCGACCGAGCGACAGACGTTACCGATTCCCTATGGACATCACGTCTACGTCGTCAGCGACCTGAGCTTCTCGCCACAGACCTCCACCAGGAGCCGGCCCCTGGTGGAACTGTCGACACTTCTGGGCGACATCGACGATCCCGCCGTCGTCGTCGTCGCGGGGAATCTCTTCTTCCCCGATCCCGACCGCGACTTCGCCGACCAAGTTGCCGCCACACTCACTCACCTCAGTAATCTCGTCACGGCACTACGCGGGTTCCTGGCGCACGACATCCACCGTTTCTACGTTCTCCCGGGTAGCGACGACGCTGCTCTCGCCAGCGACGAACGCGCCCAGGCACTGCTCGAAGAACTGGGCGTCGTGCTCGCCAGCGACCTCGTACTCCAAGTGGCGTCGTCGGAGGGCGTGCGCGACCTCGCCGTTGCGGCTGGTTCGCACCGCATCGACGTCCACAACGTCGACGTGGCCGATCGCGCGGACGCTGATCGCCTCGAAGACCCCGCCGCCCTCGCCAGTTTCGTCGCGTCACGGGTCCTCTACCGCCGTTTGGCGCCGTGGATCTGGCTGGTTCTGCTCGCACTCATCGGCGCCGACGCCTTCAACTCGTTGACCAAGTTGATTGGCCACTTCACTCACCACGTCTACAAGTTGAGAGCGCCGCACACCAATAGCTTCTGGGGCAATCTGATCGTCAACCTCTCTGTGCTGATCATCGCCGAAGCCCTCGTGGTGGGCGCGGCGGGGCTCGTCGTGCGTCGGCGCTTCAATAGGTCCCACCACGCCGACGCCGAGAGCGAGCCTCTGGCCAACACGCTGGTGGATGGGGAAAACGCCCTCGACTTCGCCCGACGTATCGTCGAACGTGGCGGGGTGGGTGCGGTCGTCGGCGGTGCCCCGCGACCCGCTCTCGCATTTCTCGACCGTGGTGTCTGCGCGGTACCCGGTCCCTCGCGCACCGTCTTGATCAAGCGCGAGGGACGGCTGGGGCTGCCCCCCGTCTTCACCTCGGTGCTCCGCCTGGGCATCGTCGAGATCGAAGCGGCCAGTAACGTCCAGGTACGTCTCATCGGGGGTGAATCGCCACTGTCACGTTCGCGCCTCCTCGAACGTCTCGTGGGCGGGGCGCCGACGCAAGCGGGGCCCCCGCCCGGGACCACCACCCTGGGCTCGTGGCCCCACGGAACACCCTTTCCCCTCTCGGAGAGCCGACTGCATTCCCAGCGCCATCAGCGTTCGATACGACGCTGGGCCAGTGGCCTTCTCTTCCTCGACGGGCTCATCAACGTCGCGGTGACCGCCTCGCCGCCGTTGCGCACGCGACTACACACCGTGCTCAACGTGCTCCCGCTCGGCGTCGCCCAGTCCGCTGCCGTCGTCACCGCGGTGGCCGGCATCGCCATGATCATGTTGGCTCGCGGCGTTCGCCGCGGACAGCGTCGTGCCTGGTTCCTCGCCCTCGCCGCGCTCGCCATCACCGTGGTCGCTCACCTCGCGCGTGGAGGATCACTCCTCGCTTCGGTCGTGGCGATGTCCCTCGCCACGTTCTTGCTCCTACAACGCCGACTCTTTCTCGCCGCCTCGGACCGCAACAGCGCGAGCACCATCTTGCCGCGACTTATGAGTATCGCGGTGATTGCGGTCGTGGCGGCCGCCCTCGGCCTCGAGGCCGCGCCGCGACACCACTACGTGCTACCCAACTTCGGGGTCGTGCTCATGGCCTGCGTCGAGCGTTTGGTGGGTCAGTACAACATCGCTCTCCCCGATCAGACCACGGACTTCGTCAATCCGGTGTTGTTGACCATTGGCATCTCCGTCGTCATCGCGACGCTCTACGTCCTCACTCGGCCGGTCGTGGACCGACGACTCTCGGGCACGGGCACTAACGCCGAGCGGCGCGTCGCCGAATTACGGGCGCGCGACATCGTACGACGTCACGGTCGCGGAACCCTGGACTACTTCGCCCTACGCGACGACAAGCAGTTCTTCTTCTTTCGTGATTCACTGGTCGCCTACGCCGTCTACGGCGGTGTCGCACTGGTCTCGCCCGACCCGATCGGTCCCGAAGCCGAGCACACCGAAGTCTTCAACGCTTTTCGGGCCTACTCCGAGGCGCGCGGCTGGACCATCGCCATCATGGGCGCCGGGGCTGATTGGCTCGGCACCTATCACGCCGCCGGCATGCACTACCTCTACCTGGGCGACGAGGCCATCGTGGACGTACAGAAATTCTCGCTCGAGGGCGGGAAGATGAAGGGCCTGCGCCAGGCGACGACGCGCCTCAAGAAGCACGGCTACACCGCCGCGTTCCTTGATCCGGCCGATATCGACCCGGGTCAGGTGACCGCGGTGCTCGAGTTGATCTCGATGCTGCGTCGCGGCGAGGGCGAACGCGGATTCTCAATGATGCTGGGTCGCCTCTTCGACCCCAAGGACAAGGGGCTGCTCCTCACTCTCGTCTACGGACCCGACGGGCGGCCGGCGGCGGCGTGCCAGTTCGTCCCCTCGCCCGCCATCAAGGGCTACTCACTCGACCTGATGCGCCGGGACCCGGGCGAACACCCCAACGGGCTGATCGACTTCGCGTTGTGCTCCACCATCGAGCATCTCCAGGCTCAAGGTGCCCTGGGTCTCAGCCTCAACTTCGCGGCGTTTCGATCGGTACTCGACGGTGAACGCGGTGAAGGAACCTTCACCCGGGTCGAGCGCTGGACCCTTAAGCGGTTGTCGGGCATCCTCCCCATCGAATCGCTGTGGCTCTTCAACGCCAAGTATCACCCCCGCTGGCTGCCGCGTTACATCGTCTACCCCGCCGCCGAGAGTTTCGTGCCGGTGGTCGCAGCCATCTTGCGAGCCGAGTCCATCACTGAGATTCCCGTCGTCGGTCGCTTCCTCACGAACGACCCACGCAATCGCCCCGGCACCGTGGTGCCCGCCGACGTCCTCGAAGCCGCGCGAGCGCTCAACGACAACACCACCCGGGGCGCGTAAGTCAACCGCGCCCCGGCGATGAACTGAGCGAATCACTCCCGAGCACACACGCTCGTTCGTCGCTCGCGTTGCTTCCACGCGCGACGGCACGTAACTAGTGTTTGCGCCACCCACGACGTCAGTTCAATTGCTCGTGTGGCGGGGTCCCCGACTGCGCTTACTTGCTCACTACCATCACGTAGGACGTCGGGGAGTGATAGGCAATGCCGTAACCGGTGTAGCTCGACCAAATCGCCACCCGACCGAGTTGGGGGTGCGGCACGTTGATCAGACACTCGCCGAAGGGGCTCGCCACGCAGTAGAAAGTCTGAGCTCCGAAGTGGACAGTCACCGGGTTCTGGGGGTAGATACCTTCGGAGTTGGCGATGATCCCGGTGACTTGGATAGTGGTGGGTTGCGAGGCTGACACGGTCGGGCTCAATGTCACGGCCTGCAGACTCCATGTCGGCACCGGAATGACCCACTCGGGGTCGGTCGGCGCGGAGTAGCCAAAACGGTTATGCACCTGGGTGGTCACGCGATAGAGCGCTCGGTTCACCAGCCCCTTGATGATGCAGTTGGGTTGGTAGTACACCGGTGCGTGGCACGTCCACGTGCGCGCGCCATCGGTGATGGTGACCAAGTAGCCGTCAACGGGCGCGCCACCTTGATTCGTCGGCGGATGCTGATAGGTCCACACTTGACCACTCTCGATATTGCCCGACACGTCCCTGGGGGGCGTCGCCACGGAGGGCCCGCAGTATCCCGCCACGTGGTGGGTCGCGATGGTCCCCGCGGTGTCCACCGCGACGAATTCACTCGCCCCGTAGGTGACGCCGGTCCAATTGGCGACCGTATCGGTGGGTACCGGCGTCGAGAGCCACGTCGCCCCGGTGTGCGAGATGATCATGTCATTCACCCGCCCCGACGATTCACCGGTCGCCACGAAGGTGTTGCAACCGAAGGCGGACGCGTTCATCTGCTGAGGCGCTGAGGCGCGGTGCGTCACCCACACGTAACCGAGCATCGACGTGGCCGAGAGCCCCGAGGGGCTAAAGGCGCTGAAGACGCCGTTGCCGTAACTGATGGCGAACCACGGCGTTCCGGGAGTGCTGATGGTGTAGAAACTCCAGTTGAAGCCATTGAGCGAGATCAGCGCGTCGCCGTCCGCGCTGTCGACCGCGATGAATCGACCGTTGCCGTAGGTGACCGAATTGAGGAGGAACTGCGAGCGGGTCCAGGTGGTGACCCAGTGAGTGCCGTCGGTGGAGGTGTTCAACTGACCCAGGGCGCTCACCGCGAGAAATCGACCCGCCCCGTAGGTGATTCCCGTCCATTCGCCGCTCGGACCCGGTTGCGCAACCCAGTGCACGCCATCGCTCGACGTCATCTCCTCGAGACCCGTGTTCACCGCCGAGAGGGCGACGAACTTCCCGGCGCCGTAGGCGACCGACTGCCACTGACCCGCTGGCGCCGCGTACGACCTCCACGTGACGGCGTTAGTCGACGACTCAACGACGTCACCGTGGCCGACGACGACGAAACGGCCCGCACCAAAGGTGGTGGCGTACCAACTCCCGCTCACACTGGGATTCGGAGCAATTCGCCACCCACCGACGGGTGTGGCGGCGAGGGCACCATGACTCGGATTAAGCATTGTGAACGCTGACGCCACCAATGTTGCCACCGCCACGCCCCGCCACCAACCTGCACTACGCCGCACGATACGTCCTTCCCTCTCGTTCAAACCTTGCAGTGTGACCTCACAACTCGCCCCACTAGTCCCCAACACGACCACAAATTATTTGTCGCTCGACGCGACCCTCAAACGGGCGATTCGAGAATCGAGCCATGGTAGCTGCGGAGTGTGAAACTACTGTGAGTGCATCGTGAGAGTGAAGTGGTCGAGAGTTCGGATCCTTCACGGGTGCGCGAGAGCGACATCCGCAACATTTCCGGGCGAGATGAGCTCAGTTGTATTGATCGCCGGACAAGCCTCGGCAACTCCGAATCGCGGCCTTCTCTCCGCACCACTTGACAAGTCCCTCCGTCAAAAAGCGAAATTGACGTACACCAACGACGTGTGAGGTGCTTCGAGCCGGGAAAATGGGAATTCGACGCCCCACTTCATACTTCTCGCCCCTGAGCAGAGTCTCACGGCCATCTGGACCACCTCGGCCCGAGAACGCTGTGCCGTTGCGCTGGCGTTCTTCGACACCTCAGAGACCGCGGCGTGCTCACTCCGCGACTCCACCGTCAGGTCCACGGCGTCTCGCACCTACTGGGCACACCTTCGTTGGATTGCGCGTGCGCAGCGCGCGGCGGCCCGGTCGTCATAAGGCAAAAACAAGTTCGGTTCGACCAGTTCCAACTCCATCAGTTGCCAACCGTCGGGTGTGTAGACCACGTCGACTCGACCATAGGCGAGACCAGCGAAAGGGCCGGTCAGCAACTCTTTCGCGAGATCTAACGCCGCCGGTTCCGCTTCGCTTCGTGACATCTGACGGGTGCGGAATTCGCCGTCGCGTTCCGAGGGGGCGACGTTCAGGTGGGCTCTCTTGGTCATGGCGTGCGAGAACTCTCCGTCGAAGAAGATCATCGCGCGCTCGCCATACTCGTCGATGGAGGACACGTAGGGTTGAATGACCGCACATCGACCCGAGTGATGTAGTCGCTCGACGTGCTGGCGAGCGCCCACGTCGCCAGCGGAAAAACGTGCGGCATCGATGGAACCCGCGCCGACGGCGGGCTTCACCACGACGTCGCCCTTCGGGAACACTGGCACCTCACCCACTTCGCAGTAGGTGGTGGGGATGACCGCGAACCCCTGATCGGCCAGGTCGCCCAAGTAGTGCTTGTCACTGGAGTATTCGAGCACGTCGTAGGGGTTGATCAGCCTCGCGCGCGCGTGCGCCCAACTAAGGAACTCCGGGTACTTCGCGGCGTAGCCCCAGGTCGAGCGCACCACCACGAGGTCGTACGACTCCCAGTCCACCTGTTCGTCGTCCCACACCTCGAGGGTGGCCCGCACCCCGAGTCGGGACAACTCGGCAACGAGGAGTGGCGAATCCACGTCCACGTGAGCCTGCAGCGAGGGCGTCGCCCCCGCCAGGGCGAATCGTGACGTGGCGAGCGCGACGCGACTCACGGGAGGAAATACACGGTGGCGTGCTGCGCCAAGGTCACCAACGGACCGGGCCACACACCGAACAACAACGTCAGTACCACGCCCACGCCAATCACGAGTGCGGTTCCGCGCGGCACTACGACACGAGTGGCGTCGATGTCGTCGTCAGGTTCCGCGTAGAGGACCACCGTCCACCGCAAGTAGAACGACGCGGCGATCGCGGCGCTCAAGAGTGCGATCAATGCCAGCACCGAACCACCGGCGTCCACCGCCGCGGCCAGCACGGAGAACTTGGCGTAAAAACCCGCGGTGAGCGGCGCACCGAGTTGCGAGAGCAGCAGTACCGCCAGCGATGCGCCGAGCCAGGGTTGACGACGGGCGAGGCCGCGATAGGACTCGAGGGAGTGTCGCTCGTCACCTAGGCCACCCATGACCGTCACGATGGCAAAAGTGGCCACCACGGTGGGCGCGTAGGTGGCGAGGTAGAACAACAGGGCCGCCGATCCCCGCGCCGTACCAGCCCACACCCCGATCAGGATGAAACCTGCGTGGTTGATCGAGGAGTACGCCAGGAGCCGCTTGGCGTTGCGCTGGGGTAGGGCCAGGGCCGCGCCCACGACCGTGGTGAGTGCAATCAACACCCACAGGATGGGGCGCCACGTGCCAAGCTGGGTGCCGAGACCCGAGATCATGACGCGAATGAGTGCGGCGAAGGCGCCGACCTTGACGATCGAGGCCATGAAGCCGGTCACCGGGGTGGGAGCTCCTTCGTACACGTCGGGCGACCACATATGAAAGGGCACCGCCGCGATCTTGAAGGCGAAGCCCACGAGCAGTAGTGCCCCACCCGCGACGAGGAGACCAGGTTGCAGCAACACGTTGGAGCCGAGGAAGTACGAGATCGTGGTGAGGTTCGTCGACCCAGTCGCGCCGTAGAGGAGCGCCGCACCGTAGATGAAGATGGCCGAGGCGAAGCCCCCCAAGATGAAGTACTTGAGCGACGCCTCGGCCGACTCGGTCTTACGACGGTCCAGGGCGACCAGGACGTAGAGACCGAGGGAGAGAATTTCGAGGCCGAGGAAGATAACGATCAGGTCGTTGGCTTGGGTCATCAGGACTGCGCCAGCGCTCGAGGCCATGGCCAAGATCTGATATTCCGGCCCGCGCACATTCTCTCGTAAAGCCCAGTCGTGCGCCACTATCGCGGCCAGTCCCACCGAGACCGCGATCACGGCCGTCGCCACGACGGAGAAACCGTCGAGCACCACCGCGTGCGCGACCGTCGTCGTGGCCCCGCCATGGTCGAGGCCGCGCCACTGGAAATAGGTCACCACGAGGACCGCCAGCGACGTGAGGACGGCCATCGTCGTGGAGAACACCATCGGTAACGAACGACGCCACATCGCCGAGGCGACGAGTAGTAGCAACGAGGACCCGAAGAAGATCAGGACCGGCAAGATGGTCAAGTAGTGAATCGAGGGAATCGTCAAGGTGTTCACTTGCCCACGCTCGCAGTGGCGACTTGGGTGACGAAGGTGTGCACCGAAGGTGTAATGCGGTCCAAGACCGGCTTGGGGAAGACTCCCAGCACCACGATCAAGACGACCACGGGCACTAGGACCCAACGTTCACTGGGCGAGGCGTCCGCGATCTCGGCGTTGGCGCCGAGCGCGCGGCCGTGGAACACCCGTTGGTAGGCCCAGAGCAGGTAGACCGCTGAGGCGAGCACCCCCAGGGACGCGAACACGCTCCACCAGGCGTGAGTCGTGAAGGTACCAATCAAGATCAAGTATTCCGAGATGAAGCCCGAGAGACCCGGTAGCCCGATGCTCGCGAGCATGGCGACCGTGAACAGGGCCGCCAACACGGGTGCCGGTCCCTGGAGACCAGAGAAGTCGGCAATCTGGATACTCGCGCGACGACGTTCAAGAAATCCGATGATCAGGAAGAAGCCAATCGTGATGACGCCGTGGTTGAACATCAACAGCACGGCACCGGTCACTCCGATGGTCGAACCCGACATGACGCCCAACGTGATGAAGCTCATCTGGGCGAGTGAGGAGTACGCCACGAAACGCTTGAGGTCCTTGGCCACGCACGCCAGAGTCGAACCATAGAGGATGCCGATCACCGCCAACGTCAAGACGTAGGGTCGTACGCTCACCTGCGCCAGTGGCAACAATCCGACCGCGAAACGCAAGAGGCCGTAACTGCCGAGTTTGGCGAGCAGCGCCGAGAGCTCGATGGAACCCGCGGTGGGCGCTTCGGCGTAGGTCAGTGGCGACCAGGTGTGCAGTGGCCAGATCGGGGCCTTCGCACCAAAGGCGAGGGCGAAGGCGACGAACAGCCACACGGCCGTCGCGTGAGACATGGAAGTGGCGGCCATCGCGCCGTAGGCGAAGGTCAGTCCCAGCGTCGGGTGTTGGTGCTGGTAGGCGAAGCCCATGTACAAGATGCCGATCAACAAGAAGGCCGAGGCGGTGAAGGTGTACAGGAAGAACTTGAGGGCGGCTCGTGCTCGCTCGGCTCCGCCCCATCCCGAGATGATGAAGTAACACGGGACCAGGGTGAGCTCAAAGAACACGAAGAACTCGAGTACGTCGTGGGCGACGAAGGAACCCATGGTCAGACCCGTGAGGATCAACAACCACGAGACGAATGCCGGCTCGCGGCGCTTGTCGCGCCCCCCGAGCAGCGACAGCAGCAACACGAGCGCGGTCAAGACCACCATCAACAGACTCAGTCCGTCGAGGGCGACGTCGTAGGCCAGTCCCAGCGGAGCCGAGACGACGTGACGAGAAAGGAAATCGAAGCCCTGGGCACCGGCGACGTTGCTCTTGTAGAGCACCGCCACCACCAGCGACAGCACCACTTCGATGACGCCGACTCCGACGGCGACGCCGTAGGAGGCGCCGGGCGTCCGGCGCACGAGCATCGCCACCAGCGCACCCAGCAGGGGCAGCACGATGAGAGCACTCAGCCAGAGAGAAGAATGCATGATTACCTCACCCGTCCCACGAGGTAGACGACGATCACAGTTACCCCGAGCACCATCGCCAGGGCGTACTGGCGCACCATGCCCGCTTGGAGTTTGCGCATTCCCTCGCCGCTGCGACGGACCGAAGCGCCGAGGCCCTCCACGGCGCCGTCGATGACGCGGTCCTCCACAACGTCATTAGAGAACTGCGCCACGTGTTCGAGTGGCCGACCGATTGTCGCGTCGTAGGCGTCGTCCCAGTACCACACGTGCTCGAAGAAAGGTTTCTCGAAGGTGGTGGACTCGACGCGATTGCGCCAGATCGTGAAGGCGGCGAAGAGCCCGATCGCCGCGGCGGCCACGTCCACGAGCGCGAGTCCCGTCTGCAGAACGGTGCTCTGAGCGGCGCTCGGGGCCACGTCGCCGAAGGTGGGCGCAAGAAAATGCGTGAGGGAGAAACCGTGTGCCCAGGGTAGGTCGAGAGCCCCGCCGAGCACGCTGAGCGCGGCCAGGATCAACAAGGGTGCGGTCATCGCAATCGGTGACTCGTGCGGATCGTGCTGATGAGTGACCTCGCGGAAGCGCTCCGAACCCCGGAACGTGAGGACGAACAAACGGCTCATGTAGTAGGCGGTGAGAATCGCCGTCAGGATCCCGAGAACCCAGAGTGGCTTGTTGTGGGCGAACACGTTGGTCAAGACGTCGCCCTTGGACCAGAACCCCGCGAAGGGCGGTACGCCAGAAATGGTCAGCCAACCAATCAGGAACGTCGGGAATGTGAGGGGGAGCCATTTGGCGAGCCCCCCCATCTTTCTCATGTCCTGCTCGCCGCCGAGGGAGTGGATGACCGAACCGGAACCAAGGAACAAGAGGGCTTTGAAGAAGGCGTGACTGACCATCAAGAAGATGGCCGCGCCGTAGGCACCGACCCCCACCGCCAAGACCATGTAGCCGATCTGGGACACCGTGGAGAAGGCCAGCACCTTCTTGATGTCCTTCTGAGCGGTAGCGATGGTGGCGGCGACGAACGCAGTAACTCCACCGATGATGGCGATAGTCATGCGCCCCGACGACGACAGCGCCAGGACTGGCGACATGCGCACCAGCAGGTAGACGCCAGCGGTGACCATCGTCGCGGCGTGGATGAGCGCCGAGACGGGCGTCGGGCCCTCCATGGCGTCGGGTAACCAATTGAAGAGTGGGATCTGCGCACTCTTGCCCGTCGCGGCGAGCAGCAACGAGAGCACCACCAGCGTGGCGATGGTGGGCGAGAGTAGCGAGGTCGAGGAGAAGATGCCGAGGTAGGTCAGCGTGTGGGTGTGCTCGAACAACAAGAACATCGCCAACAGCAGACCAATGTCGCCGATACGGTTATAGATGAAGGCCTTCTTGCCGGCCGAGGCCGCCGCGTCACGATCAAAGTAGAAGCTGACCAGCCAGTATGAGCATACGCCCACGCCCTCCCAGCCCACGAAGGTGAGTACCAGGTTGTTGGCGAGCACCAGAGTCAGCATCGAGAAGACGAAGAGGTTCAAGTACAAGAAGAACTTGCGAAAATCCTTCTCTCCCTCCATGTACGCCGTCGAGTACCAGTGGATCAAGGTCGAGATTCCCGTCACGAAGAGTGACATGGTGATGGACAGCGGGTCGATCAAGATGGCGGCGGGTACGTGCAGCGTGTCCACCGAGATCCACGTGAACAAGTTCACGGTGACTTGACGGGAGTGATCGTGCAGTAGCAGCAGGAAAGTGATCACGGTGGCCACGAAGCTCAAGCCCACGACGCCGGTGCCAATCAGGCCCACCAGTTTGTTGCCCAAGGAACGCCCGTTAATCAACACGAAGAGGAACCCCGCCAGGGGCAGAATCATGATCAGTGGTGCGATGTGCAACATCAGCCCTGCAATTCCGAGAGTTCATCGACCGAGGTCGAAGCGCGGCGGCGAAAGACCGCCACGACGATACCGAGTCCGACGGTCACCTCAGCGGCGGCGACCACCATGATGAAGAACACCGACGTCTGGCCACCGATGTCACTCATGGTGCGAGCGAAGGTCACGAAGGTGAGGTTCACGGCGTTAAGCATGAGTTCGATGCACATGAACATGATGAGCGCGCTGCGTCGGGTCAGGACGCCAAAAGCCCCGATGCCAAAGAGCAGGGCCGCGAGCACCAAGAACCACGACGCCGGAATCGTCACGAGTCCACCTCCTCGGTCTCGTCCGCCACCCAGTCGTCGATCGCAATGTCGACAGCGTCGCTCACCTCGACAATCTCGTCGGCTTCGGCGGTTCGTTCGCGACGCGCCAGCAAAACAGCCCCCACGACCGCGATGATGAGCAATCCAGCCGTCGCTTCGAACGCCAGTAGGTAGGTCGTGAACACCGAGTCGCCCAATTGGGTGACGTTGCCCGAACCCGGCGCCAGCGCCGTACCACCGGTCGACGCCGCGGGCACGCCGCTCACCCAGTGCGAACTGGCCATCAAGAAGACCACGCCCGCGACGGTGATGAACACTCCCAGACCCGCGAACCAACGCTGCCCGATCAGGGGTTCGACGTGGGGGTGCTGGGATTTGTCGACACCGAGGAACATGATGACGAACAAGAACAGCACGACGATGGCGCCGGCGTAGACGATGATCTCCACCGCGGCCAAGAAGTCCGCACTCTGCTCGAGGAAAGCCACCGCGACGCCCAGCAGGCTCATGATCAGACTCAACGCGGAGTGCACCGGATTCTTCATCGCGATGACGCCCAACGCCCCCACCACGATCAAGAGAGCCGCCGTCGCGAAGACGAGAACGTCGGGGATGGCGTACGTCGTGGCCAACATCAACTCTCTCCCTTGGTGCGACGACGAGGACGCCGATCCTCGAGGGTCTTCATCAATCCTTGCAGGCCGCGCTGGTCGAGGGGGACGTCGTCGGGTTCGAGGTGGCGTGAGAATACGTCACGAATCTGCTTCGAACCCGTGGCCGCATCATCGCGATTATCTGACTGTCCCGCTTCGGGAGCGCGCACGCCGGCACCGAGGTCCCCACTCCACTGGGTCACGCCCTCGAAGGACGCGTCGCCGGCTGGTGAGGTCGCGCGCATCCAACCACCCGTCATTGCCGCCTCGCCCGGTCGCCAGTCCTCCCAGGGCAAGCGCTGGGGGAAGCCCTCGTCATCCACCAGCAACTGGGCCTTGGTGTAGATCGCGTCAGCGCGATTGGTGAAGGAAAACTCGAACATCTTGGACTCCGTGATCGCCTGCGTCGGGCAGGCCTCGACGCACAGATCGCAGTGAATACAGCGCAAGTAGTTGATCTCGTAGATGTAGCCGTAACGTTCACCGGGCGAAACAGGGTGATCCGCGGGGTTGTCGAGCCCACGCACGAAGATGCAGTTGACCGGACACACGCCCGCACACAACTCACACCCGATGCACTTCTCCATCCCATCCTCGTATCGATTCAACACGTGACGCCCGTGTTGACGGGGCTGCTTGGGTCGCTTGACCTTGGGGTACGAGTTCGTGACCCGTGGCTTACCAATGTGCGCCAATGTCAACTTGAAGCCGCCGAAGAAATCAGTCCAACTGGCCATCACTCCCCCTCGTCCTCGTCGTCTTGTATCTCACTCATCGCGCGGATGACTTCACCGGGTAACGGACGCTCGCCCACGATCGGCATCAGGGCTCCGACGCCGCTGGCGCGATCCGCCCCGAGTTCGAACGCACGGCTCAGGAGGGTCCACGCCAGAATCACCACCGCCGCCATGGCGAAACCGTCGGCCGGCTTCACGAGGAACCCGGCCACGATCAGCATCCAACCCAAGGAGAGCGGGATCAGTCGCTTCCAGCCCAATTCCATGACTTGGTCATAGCGAAAGCGTGGCAACGCCGCACGGAACCAGATGTAACTGAAGGCGAATCCCGTGGTCTTGGCTAGGAACCAGAGGATTGGGAACACCCAGCGCAGGTGGGCAATATTGGGGACGTAGCCCGCCGGTCCACCGAGAAAGAGGGTGACGATCAGTGCCGACATCGTCAAGGTATTCATGAATTCGGCCATGAAGAACAGCGCGAAGCGGATCGACGAATACTCGGTGTGAAAGCCACCCACCAATTCGCTCTCCGCCTCGACAACGTCAAAGGGCGGGCGACCGAGTTCTGCCGTGATAGCGATGACGAACACCACGAAGGGCACGACGCCCAGGCGAATCAGGTTCCAATGCCAGATACCGCCGCCCTGACTGGTGACGATATCGTGGGTCGACAACGAGCCCGATATCAGCGCGACAGTCACGATGGTCATACCCAGCGCCGCCTCATAGGAAATCATCTGGGCACTGGCGCGCACCGAGGAGAGGAGCGGGTACTTCGAGCCCGAGGCCCAACCCGCGAGCATGATGCCGTAGACCGAAATACCCGACATCGCCAGCATCACCAGGATCCCCATCGGCGGATTGGCAATCTGCAACTGGATGACGTGTCCGGCCACGGTGACCGTCCCGCCCAGGGGAATGACCGAGAAAGTGATCAGCGCCGGCACCAGCACCAAGTACGGCGCCAATTTGAAGACGAAGCGGTCCGCCTCGGCGGGCATGAGGTCTTCCTTGGCGAAGAGCTTGAGGCCGTCGGCCAGCGTCTGAAGGAGACCGAAGGGCCCCCAGCGTTGGGGCCCGATGCGACTCTGCATGTCCGAGATTGCCTTGCGCTCGAACCAAATCATCACGACGACCGAGCCCATGAGAACCGCGAAGCCCACCAGCACCTTCACGAGAACGATGATGAGAATCGCCAAGGTGACGTGCACGCCATTGGCGAAGAGCGGATCGGCGGAGGCCAAGGTCATGGCGTCTCCAGTCGTAGTTGCGTCACCGGACTCGAGAAATCGACCATCGAGGCCACCAGGTTCACGCCGTCGACCAGGGTGCCCAGGGGCGCCACGCACGTGCCGCGCAGAACCGTCTCGTCGGTGAGCACGCTGATCTCGAAATCAGTCGCGGCGGCGCGCACTTTCACTTTGGCCCCACTGGCGAGTCCTAGGTGATCGAGGTCCCTCGGGTGCACTGTCAAGGTGGTCTCAGGGACTAACGCGGCCACGTCGGGCGAGCCCTGCATGGCGATACCGCGGTCGTAGAGTCGGCGCGCGAGCACGAGGCGTAAGGCGTAGGCGTCCGCGAGTGGCACGTCGACGGGAGCGATGACCACGTCGGCGACGGTGGCGCCCAGCGTCACTGCGCCGCTCGTCGCGTCGAGCAGTGTCGTCGTACCGGTCGAATCGCCCAGCCCGACCGTCTTGGTCGAACGGATACCCGGAAACGCCATCGGATCCATGGCGTGGCGTGCGACCGGGGTCACGTTCATTCCCATCACGACGCCGTCGTAGGCCTGATCTTGCAGCACGGACAAGGCGGCGTAACCGGTCGTCTCTTCGAGGACTTGCGCGGCCAATTCAACCGAACCCAAGCCGAGGTCCTCGCCCCACTCGAGCGCGAGTTCCGCGGCGATGGCGACATCGGGCCACGCCGAACCAGGTGCGCTGATCTTGGGTGCGACCGCAGTGACGCGTCCCTCTAAGTTGGTGACGGTGCCGGTGCGCTCGTGTTGCACACTCGCCGGCAAGACCACGTCGGCGAAGGCGAGCGTGGCGCCCCCGTGACCGGTGACCGCAATGACGTTCGCGGCGGTGAGGGCCCGCGCGGCCAGGGCCACGTCCACCACGTTGCCAATCACGCATCCGCCGAGGACGACCGTCGTGCGCTGGGTCCCGTCGGCCATCGCCACGAGTTGGGCGTGGGTGTCGCGGCCCGCGGACGCCGCATCGAAGCCTCGACCTGGACGAAGGCGCGGAGCCAGTCCCATATCGAGGGCGCCACGCACGTTCGAACGCCGCAAGGCGACAAGGAACTTGGCTCGTGGCAGCCCTCGGGCCAAGGTGGCGATCGCGTGGTCGACGAGACGTTGGTCCTCGGCCGCGTTGGCGCGGCCGGCCACGATAACCACCCCCGAACCGTCCCCGAGCGCGGCGCGCGCGGCGTCGAGCTCGGACTCACTCACGAGAGTACCGACGGGCAGCGTTGCGCCCACCAGAGCTTGGGCGATGACGGACGTTTCGCCCGGACGTACCGCCAGGACGTGCGAAGCGAGCGAGCGCAACGCGCTCGGGGCGCTCGCGAGTTCGATCAAGGTGTGGTGATGGTGCGCGAAACTCTCGCGCAAGCGCAGGAACAAGACCGGCAACTCCTCACGCAGGTCCCCGGTCATAGTGAGCACCACAGGAGCGTTCGCCGCGTCGTCAATGCTCGCCAGAGGAAGGCTCTGCAGTAGGACCGGGTCGAGACCGTCACCAAATTGCGCGTCGAGATTCTCAGAGCCGATAGCACCGCGCAGGAATCGCTCCCAGGCGAAGGCCCCCTCGTTCGTCAAGGACGCACCGCCAATGGCTCCGATCGCGTCGGCACCGCCCGCCTCGTGCAGAAGTCGCGCCGCTTCGCCCAGGGCCACCCCCCAGGACACCGGGGTCAGTTCTCCCTCGATGCGAACCATGGGCTCGGTGATACGCGTCGCCGCCGAGAGCACGTCGCGAGAATCGCAATCGCCGTCGATCGAATCGAGCGTGAAGCGCCCCTTGTCGCAGAGCCACCCGTGATTGACGGGTTCAGAGTCGACACCGAGCACCCGAGTCAGGCGGTTACCCGAGGACTGCACGGCCACCCGACAACCAACGGCGCACGTTGTACAGGTGCTCTCCACCTGCTCGAGGTCCCACGGGCGAGCGCTGAAGCGATACGGCTTAGCGGTCAGAGCCCCCACCGGACAGATCTGCACCGTGTTGCCGGAGAAAATCGAATCGAAGGGCTGCGTGGGTGAGGGCGCCACCTCGATAAGGTCACCTCGACCGGCGAAAGCGATCTGCGCTTCGCCCGCGACTTCACTAGCGAAGCGCGTACAACGCGAGCACTGGATGCAGCGCTCGCGGTCGAGCAAGACCAGTTCACCAATAGCGATGGGCTTGACGAAGTGGCGCTTCTCCTCGACGAAGCGGGTCTCGCCCGATCCGTGCGCCAGAGTCTGGTCCTGGAGCGGACACTCCCCCCCCTTGTCACAAACGGGGCAGTCCAGCGGGTGATTCGCCAGTAGGAACTCGAGGACGCCGTCTTGGGCTTTCTTGACCTTGTCCGAGCCCGTGGTCACGTTCATGCCATCGGTGACTTTCAAGTAACACGCGGGCTGCAGGGTCGCGCCGCGTGGACCGTCCACCTCCACCAAACACATGCGACAGACGCCGACCGGTTCCATGCGCGGGTGGTAACAGAAACGTGGGATGTAGGAGCCCGCTCGTTCGGCGACTTCGATCAAAAGTTCACCGGGTTGGGCCTCGAGCGAATGGCCGTCGACCGTGATCGTTACGTTGGTGCGGGTCACATCAGTCATGGGGACATCCTCCGTGGTTCACGTGGGCCACGAAGTCGTCACGGAACATACTCAACGCGGAGTGGACCGATGACGGGATGGACGGACCCAACACGCAAATGGTGGTCTGCTGGGGGGGCCAACTCAACCCCGGGGCAATGTTGTCGCACAGGTCGAGCAAGAGGTCGAGATCCTCCAAACGACCGCCACCGTGTTCGAGGCGGTACATGATGCGCTCGATCCAACCCGACCCCTCGCGACAGGGCGTGCATTGTCCGCAGGACTCACGCGAAAAGAACTTAGTGATGCGCCAGGTCGCACGTACGACGCAACTGGCATCGTCCATCACCACGATCGATCCCGAACCCAGCATCGAACCAAGGGCGCCGACCTCATCTTGCCCCAGTGGCGTGTCGAGTTGGTCGGGCCCGAACCACGGGGCCGAGACGCCACCCGGGATAAAGGCCTTGAGGGTTCGGCCCTCGGCGAGTCCACCACCGAGGGCGGGATCGAAGATGATGTCACGAAAGCTGTTCTTCACCATCTCAAGCTCGAAGACTCCCGGATTCTTGACGTCGCCGGCAAGGGCGAAGAGCCGAGTGCCGGTCGAACGCCCGGCACCCAACGCCGCGAAGGCCTCGCCCCCGTTGTTAATAATCCAGGGAAGGTTCGACATCGTCTCGACGTTGTTCACCACGGTGGGCTCTCCATAGAGGCCCGTGACCGCGGGGAAGAACGGCGGCTTGATGCGCGGGAATCCCCGCTTGCCCTCGAGGGCCTCGAGCAGCGACGTCTCCTCGCCGCAGATGTACGCACCCGCGCCAGGGTGCACCACGATGTCGAGGGAGAAGTTCGAACCGAAGATCTTGGAACCCAGTGCGCCGAGGGCGTAGGCATCGTTGAGGGCCTGCTGTACTCGTTCAAGACCCAGGGCGAATTCGCCGCGCAAAAAGATAAAGGCCTGGGTGACTTGAAGGGCGTAGGCCGCGATGATGACGCCCTCGACCAACTGGTGCGGATCGCGCTCAACGAGGTAGTGGTCCTTGAAAGTGGCGGGTTCGGACTCGTCGCCATTCACCACGAGATACGAAATCGGTGATCGACGCAACATCGACCACTTGCGTCCCGCTGGGAAGCCCGCCCCCCCGCGGCCGAGCAGTGACGCCTTGTCGACCTCGGCGGCGACCGCCTCGGGGAACATGGTGAGGGCCCGACGAAGCGCCACGTAGCCACCGGTCTCGAGGTAGCGATTGAGGGTGAAGGAATCCGCCACGTCGCGTCGCGAGGACACGATACGCGGTGCGTCGAGGCTGGCCATCACTTGTTCTCCTGAGCCGCCGCCGCGGCTGCGGCGGCCTCCGCGCGCGCCGTGCGGGCGGCGAGAGCCTCGGCGCGCTCGGCGGCGATGTCGTCCTTGGAGACGCGCAGCCCACCCTGACGCTTCACGCGAATCAGAGTGCCGTGACGGGGCACGTCGTGATCGAGACGCCCCTCGCGCAGATCACTCACCATCGCGTCAAACGTTGCGGGAGTGGTCGTGCGAACGTAGCGGTGATTCACTTGCACGCAGGGAGCGAGATTGCAGTCGGCGAGGCACTCCGTCTCTTCGAGAGTGAAGAGACCGTCGTCGGACGTGGCCCCGACGGCACAGCCGAGTGTCGACGACGCGTGTTCGAGTAGTTCCTCTCCACCCGCGAGCAGACACGCCACGTTCGTGCACACACCGACTACGTACCTGCCCACCGGCTCCAAGTGAAACATGTCGTAGAACGACGCAGTGCCGCGCACGTCGGCGGGGGTGGTGCCCGTCAAGGCAGCGACCTCGGCGATGCCCTCGTCACTGAGGTAGCCATCTTGTTCCTGGGCCAAGTGCAACAGTGGCAACATTGCCGAACGCTGACGCGGGTAGAGCGCAACGAGCTCCTCGGCGCGTTGGCGGATATCGGCGCGGAAATGACTCATCGGTCGACTTCTCCTAAGACGGGATCGACCGTCGAGATCATGGTGATGGCGTCCGACATCGACGCCCCGCGCATCAGCAACGGCATCGCCTGCAAGTTGGTAAAGCTCGGCGCCCGCACGTGAATGCGATAGGGCTTGGGCCCACCGTCGGAGACCATGTAACAGCCAATCTCCCCACGGGGGGACTCAACCGCCGAGTACACCTCACCGGCGGGTACGTGGAATCCCTCGGTGAACAGTTTGAAGTGGTGGATCAACGCCTCCATGGACTCACCGATGCGCGAACGCGGCGGCGGTGTCACCTTGGGGTCCTGGCTGCGGTAGTCACCGGCTGGCATCTTCTCAACGCACTGGCGGATGATGCGAATCGACTCACGAATCTCATTGAGGCGCAACGCGTACCGATCGAAATTATCGCCGTAGGTGCCGACCACCACGTCGAAGTCCACCTGGTCGTAAGCCAGGTAGGGCATCGAACGACGAAGATCCCAGGCGACGCCTGTCGATCGCAAGAGGGGACCGGTCAGGCTCAGCGCCAACGCCTCTTCGGCGGTAATCGCGCCCACACCAATGAGGCGATTGCGAAAAATGGGCTGGCCCGTCAGGAGCTGGTCGTACTCGTAACTACGCTCCTCGATCGTGTTGCAGATGACCTCGACGTCGTCCTCCCAGCCGTCGGGCAGGTCGGCGGCAACGCCACCGGGACGCACATAGTTGAGGTTGAGGCGAAGTCCCGCGGTCTTCTCGAAGAAGGCCAGGATGAGTTCGCGCTCTCGCAGGCCGTAGATCATCATCGAGGTGGAACCGAGGTCCATCCCGTTGGTGGCCATCCACACCAGGTGCGATGAGACACGATTGAGCTCACTCATGAGCATGCGAATCCACGTCGCTCGCTCGGGAACCTCGACGCCGAGCAGCTTCTCCACCGTTAACGAATACGAGAGTTCGTTGATGACGGGCGAGAGGTAGTCCATGCGCGTCACATTGGTGGCGCCTTGGACGTAGCTGAGGTTCTCGCCGGTCTTTTCCATGCCCGTGTGCAAGTACCCGATCACGACCTTGGTGCGAAGGACGAACTCACCATCGAGTTCCAGCATGAGCCGCAACACTCCGTGGGTCGAGGGGTGAGCGGGACCCATATTGATGATCATGGTCTCGTCGTCGTGGCGCTCGTAGTCGACCTGGCGCGGGTCCAGGGTGACGCCGTCGAGGCGTAATACCGCCCCTACTTCACGACCGAGCTCGTCACTGCCGGTGTCGACGCGTCGAGTGAGTTCTTGAGCGCCCTCGGATGTCTCGACGGTCAAGCGTTCGGGTCGCTTCGCTACGCGCGTGTCGTCACTCATCGCGGACCCGGTGCTTCCTTGAACTGGATGGGGACGTGGCCCACGCCGTAGTCCTTGCGCAGGGGGTGACCCTCCCACTCCTCGGGCATCAAGATCCGCGTGAGGTCGGGATGTCCATCGAAGAGGATGCCGAACATGTCGAAGGTCTCGCGTTCGGGTGCCTCGGTGCCGGGGTACAGGTGAAACAAAGAATCCACCCTCGGCGCCTCGTTACCCGCCTGCACGCGCACCCGTGCGCGCAGCTTGCGCGAGAGCGACAAGAAGTTGGCCACGACCTCGAAGCGGGTGGGCGTCACACCTTCGGGGACGTAGCGGTTGAAGTGTTCGAGGTAGTCGACCCCACACACATCGACGCACATCTCGAAACCGTCGGCCTTCAATGCGCTGGCGAGGTCCGCGTACTGCTCAGGCGTCGGGAAGAACGCCGCATCGCAGGCGAGCGCTTCCTCTACGAGGACGCCGGGGGGGGCCAAGGGGGGAAG
>JARCRU010000122.1 GCA_029850535.1 Actinomycetota bacterium
GCCTCGGCCGGTCCAGTCAACGCCCAACTTTCACCGTGACCGATAACTCTCAACTCGTGTTCGACGCCACTTTCGTCCATGCATCATGAGTACCACAACTGACCACGCCAAGAGAGGATTATCAGGAATAACAACCACCAAGAACGGACTCCTGTAAGAAGGAGGATTGACAGGATTGGCCGGTTAATGGAGGCGAGTGGGGATCACAAAAGTAGACCGGCACACCGGTCGCGACGGTGAACTGGACGTGGTTGACCAGTTCACGACCCTGATCCCACGTCACCGATCTCATCAACTCGTCGGGAAGAGTCTTGACGACCTTGCGCATGGCGGTCACAACATTGTCGGCTCCCCATCCTTCTGGAAGGTGCAACAACAAGGTGAGGCGACTGGTTCGTTCCACCAACGTGCCCACCGCGCTCTTTCCCCCAGCGCCCACGATGAGGTCACCTTCCCAGTGGCCGGGCACAGCACGATCTTCGACCTCGGCGGGACGATCAGCGATCATCACCATGTTGGGAATGTGACCGCGGCCGTCGACCTTCAGTGGGCTCCGGCGACTCGCCTTGCCCGACCGAAGGCATCGGGCCAGTTCGCGACGAAGTTCGCCGCGGCCCTGAACAAACAGCGACTGGTAGATGGTTTCGTGGCTCACGCGCATCGTGGAATCGTTGGGATAATCCAACGGTAAACGACGGGCGATCTCCTGGGGAGACCAGAACTGCTCGAGGCGTTTCGTGACCTCGCGTTGCAGCGGTCCGCGCACGAGTTTGCCGGGTTTGGGACGGCGAGCGCACTCCTGGGCGCGCAGCTGCGCTCGCCACGCCACGTAGTCGTCAGCGCCGCCATTGGCGTTCACTTCACGGGCAACGGTCGACGGCGACCGACCGATTCGCCGGGCGATGGCGCTCATTGACTCGCGGGCCCGCGTGCCAAGAAGGATCTGCTCTCGATCATCGATCGTCAGCCGACCCGCACGAGGCGTCCACCTAGGAGTGACTCCAACATCCGAGGCCTTCTCTCGAAGCATGCTGCTGATCATTGAGCTCGAACAGCAGATCTGGCGAGCGATCTCTCGCTGGTCGAGTCCCTGCTTATGGAGTCGAAACGCGAGCGACTTCTGGACTTGGGTGAGACGAGCCGCCACCGGCAACCTCCTGTGTTGGGTACTCCACTATCACAGGACTGTTGCGCTCACCCCTTGAAACCGCCGATGCTCAACCCGGACTCGATTGTTTAGGTCCCGATGTAATAACTATTTCCCATTTCATTCCCGTAGGGGCAATAATCTCCGGACTCACTCTGATGTTCGCCTGATTTGGGTAACTAGCGACTGCGGACGTTGTGCCGCAGTGGGAAATTTTGAAGTATCCGGTAATCTCGAAAGTTCCCTTTCCAGTGCATGCGAACTGGATGTATAAGTACGCACCATGCGGCGTGTACTGACGGAGTTTGGTCGACCCTGATCCCTTAGTCAGGGGCACCATAGTCGTGTCATTGCCCAAATCACCGGCGAGGGTTCTCGCCGGCAATTTGGGCAATGAAGTTGTCGTCTTCGCGGGTGATGGTGTGCTCAAGTTGTATGAGCTTGCCACAATCCATGAGACAAGCCCGACCACTAGCACGGCCGACACAATCGAGACGGTCCAGGTCAACCGGCTTCTAGGTTGTCGAGTCATGAATTTTCAAACTCCTTCGACTGACCGTTCAAACCACACTCGATACTTTCACTACGCCTGTGGCCAGGGTGGCGTAGGCGACGTGCTAACGCCGACAATTGGAATTTGCCCAGTGCTGGTATTCCATGGGAATCGGGCTGTAATGGAGGCAGCATTTGACTCGACGCATGTTGAAGATTCGGTGAATGTCGTGCCGTTCGTAACCGTATATTCGTTGCCGTCTTGGTAAATACCGTACTCGTGCGGAGGAATATTTACAGACACGGTCTTACTAAGTCCAACCGTGTGGCTATAGCCGAGAGACGCAGTCGTAGATGCTTCGACTGACGTGAAGATTATTCCAGCCGAGACTGTTGCCGTTGCAGAAATTGCATAATTCGTTGTCGATGACGTGTCAACAGTCACATCCATCGTTGCCACGGCCGCATTGAAGTTATAGGCATCACTGGGCGCTCCAGTTCCGTAATCGACCGCCGAAGAACTCGTAACGCTGTAATACTGGCCAGGAGGACAAGACGGAACGTCAGGAGTAGGCGTTGTCGCACCAGGGGCCGATGAAGCTCCGGCCGGAATGGAAAATACCCCAAAAGTTGAGCTGACCAAACACACCGTAGTCAGCGCTTTCTTCAAAACCGTTCTTGAAATCATGCTGCTCCTCTTGCTCACTTCACGCTGCGAATTTCGAGCGCGCTCAACCTGCTCTCGGGGAAGCGCATTAACACCTTTGTTTCCGGCATCTCGAATTCCTTTCGTTCCGCCGACGTCGACAGAGCGTTCTCGACAAGATGGCACCAATCGAATTTGAAGGACTTAGCGTGGCGCTAAGAGTCGCCTAAACCTATGATCCAAACTTGAGGCCCTTAACAGCAGCAGCCCCTCTACTAAAGTATTCCGACTAAGTCAACAACTCGTTTTTTTACTTGAATCGCCAAGGTCGAGCAGGTCCCTACAGAACTCGTTCTAGTGAACCGCACACGCCAGCGCGTGAGACCGAACTTCACGAACAGATGAATGATCTCTCTCCGCGCCGTCTCTGGGGCGACGCAGGAGCTTTCGCCAAAATAGTTCATGGCAGACTTTTCAAATTTGGCAACACGAATGTTTTCTGAACGCCCGCTGAAGGTTGCGAGCTTCAAGTATGAGCAGACATCGACTCTTCTCGAAGGCGGAAAACCTGCCAATGATCCGTTAGCTAGTACACAGAGCGATCCTTTTGGCGCCGGACTCTCAGGTATCTGCTTCCAATGGAGAGCAACTCCGCACGCACCGAGCGGGTGGCTGCTCATGGGTAATTCTTCAATGACCTTAGAGGTGAGCGATATTTGGCTGAAACAACTGAGCCTCGAAGTGTCGGTGACCGGCGACCGCAGAAAACTGATCGCCGCAGCAGTGCCCGTTACTGCCAATACCGCCACAAGTGAGATCACCGTTGTTCTTTGCCAGAAACCGTGACGAAGTCTTCGAGCGGGCCTCGCTTCGGCAGCGCGCTGCAGTCGAGCGAGCAATTCCTCCGTCGGGAAATGCTCATTAAGACTCGCGTCAGTCATATCCTTCGTAGGATCAACGGCCTCGAAATAACTCTGAAGAGGATCCCGTTTCACAATTCGAACCCCTCTCTGAGGATGACCACACCAGAAGGAGCATCGTCCGTTGGTTGAAGAAGGGTTCTTAGGTTCTTTTTCGCTCGGTTGATTCTAATGCCAACGGCGTTTTCGCTGATCTCCAGTTCGAGGGCGATTTCACGGTACGTCAACTCCTCCCAGTAGACCAGGCGGAGCAATTCTTGATCATCGGGCTTCAAGAGGCCAAACGCGTGCGTCAGAGCTTCGATGTCTACTTCGCTCGATTCAAGACCGTCCCGATCCCAATCTCGTTCCATCGAGAGGCGCACGTAAAGTCGCTCTCGGCGGTCGCGCGATCGTCGACTATTGGAGAGGACGTGGTAGGAAATGCCATACAGCCAGGACAACTCCCGATGAGGTTCGGGACGATCATCCCAACGCCGCCACGCAATCAGGAACGTCTCATCCACCACTTCCTGGCAACTCGAATGATCGTTGAGTCGCCTCAGTGTGTAGCGCAGCAGCGCGGTCTTATGGGTCACGACGAAGAGGGTGAACGCCGGCCACCGCTCCTCGTCGATCATATGGCTAACCCCTGCGCCAGGACTTCACTAGAACACTCAACCTATGAAAGGTACACGGACTGCAGTCGATCGTTCCACGCAGTGCCAATCCACGAGACATCCGAGCCGGGCGAGGCGGCACCGGGGTAGATCGTTCCCGAACCATTCGTCCCGTCAGTCATCGCGACAGCGCAAGTTCCAACCTTGTAGGAAGAGACAGCGTCCGCAAAGGAATAATCAGGAGTCTCCCGGCATAGATGTGGGTTGATTCAGGCATCTGAGACCAGGACCCGCTCGTGCGGGAGAACGTGTTTGATGGGTCCGAGCGTGACCATGATGAGAGCGAGCGCGGCTTTGGCGGAGTGAAAGCCGTAGGCCCGGTTGATGATGAGCCGCACGCGCCGATTGAGTCCTTCGTGGCGGGCATTGTTCACGCCGAGACGAATCGCGGCGAGTATTCCCGCTTTGCGTTTGCGAATGGTCTGGGCCAGGGTGACGAAGGGCTTCATCCCGCTGCGCTGCGCTCTCGAACAGAACCGGTCGAGCATCATGGCGACCTCGCCTTCGCTGAGATCGCCCGCGAAGATCGCCCGCAGGGCCTCCTTGAGCGCGTAGGCCCGCCAGAGATCACCCCCTCGGCGCTTCAGCTTGCGTAGCGTGACGGCCTGTTCGTCAGTCAGGTCGTCGGGGTTCTTCAGCAGGCACCACCGCGCCCCCTTGAATCGTCGAGCAGCGTCCTGGTCGGGGAGTTGACGCAGGTCCTGCCAGACCCCTCGGCGGACCTTCTCGAGGGCCTGGGTCCCGGCCTGGACGACGTGAAAAGGATCGAAGCAGATCACCGCCTTGGTGGCGTGGCCGGGCTTGCGAGCGGACTTCTCAAAGGCGGCCCCCATATCCATCGACACCGCCGTGATCTGCGCCGAACGCTCCTCACCGAGCTCATCAAAGAAGCAGTCCAGCGTGGCGGTGTCCTTTCCTTCGTTGCCCCAGACGAACTTGCCGGTGTCGTTGTTCGACACCAGGGTGAGATAGGAGTGTCCCTTGCGCCAGCTGACCTCGTCGGCACCGATGACGAAGAGGTTGTCGAGGCGCGCGGGATCGAGCCCGGTCGCCATCACCCGCTCGATGATTCGCCCGGTCGTGGCCCAGTCGATGCGCACCAGGCGACACAGCGCGGTCTTATCCATGGTGGTCGCCAACCACCCGACCAGGTCCTCGAAGTCCCGGGTGAAGTGCGAGTTCGCCCGGGCGAAGGGGACCCCTTCGGTGCGCGCCCCGTGGGTCGGACAGTCGATCCGGCGCAGGGTGGCGCGCACCTCCAGGCGCCACCGCCCGAAGTCCAGGTGACGCCACGACGAGGAGACTGGACGGGTGTCGTAGCGGGCACGGGTGGTGAACTCGCACTGGGGACAGCGCAGCTTTCTGCTGCGTAGTTTGACGGTGACGACCACCGTCGCCGGCTGGAAATTCACGTCGGTGACGGTGATCCCGGGCAGGTCCATCAAGCGTTTGAATACAGTGGTAGCGCGCACGGGTGCTCTCCTTGGTTCGGTTGTTTTTTCCAACTCCAAACCTAGGGACCACCCGTGCGTGTCACGTGAGTGGTCGAGATTGACCGCGAATTTCCGGGGCTGTTCAGGTCACCGCGAAACGAGTACGGATCACCGGGCGATCCACCCGAACCCAAAACCCTTGTCCTACAAGGCGAAGCGCATAGTTGTTCTCGTGAAATTCCCCACATTCATGCCGGAAGACCCATAATCAGCAAGATTGATCCAGATAGACGGTGTTGTCAGAATCAATTCGTTCCCACCGTAGCCTTCGTTCTGGAACAACTCCAGTCCAGTCGAGCAACTGGTTGCCGTCGCTACAGCCATCGATGAGAATTGAGGCTGTGAAGAGGCCCAACTCTGGTACTCGCTCTGATTCGTGAAGCAACTTGTACCAGTTGAAGTCACCGCACACACCGTCGCGCTCCCCCAGCCCTGGGTCAGGTCAATCGTGCCCCCGTTGTACGATGCCGCGACATCCGAAGATGTCGACGCGGAGGCGGCTCCCGCACCACTCAGTGCGCCCAATAGCGCCGCGCACGACGTGAGTGCCACGACCATTTTGATGCGTCCAACTCTGTTCATCGCTGTCCTTTCCAAAGCAGCTCGCAATCCTTCACTTATCTTGTTTCCGACTCCGCAAAATACTTTCGGGAAATTTCGAATTCCTATTTCGGATCACTCAATCCCAGCAATTTGCTGGCAGCGCCCCTTATTTGAAAACTCTCCGCAACCCCGAAAACAGGCGCGGGTGAAGACCCGGTGAAAACCTCAATGAATTTCGAACAATTCGTCCAACCCGATCGCCGCAACTGGAGAGTCTGAAGTAGACGAAACGGCGGTTGAGTGTGATTACCTGTTCTGGCCCCACCGTGATTACTTGATTTGGCCCCACTTGGCATCCAGCATCGGTGCGGTTCGCCGCTGACCCGGCGGGCTGGAAGTCTTGGGCCATGACCAAGAGGACCAAAGTGGAATTGTTCGAGCAGATTCGCAAAGCCCACGCCGGAAGTGAGAGCCCGTCAATTCGAGACCTCGCGCGCACCTATGGCGTGCACCGTCGAACGGTTCGCCAGGCCCTGAGCGACCCGGTGCCGCCGGCTCGCAAGGTCACTCCCCGGGTGTCGCCGTCCCTCGAACCCTGGAAGAAGACCATCCAGGACTGGATCGAGGCTGACCGAGACGTGCCGAAGAAGCAGCGTCACACGGCCCGACGGGTCTTCCAGCGCCTGGTCATCGAGCACGGCGCCGAGGTGAGCGAGTCGTCGGTTCGCCGCTACGTGGCGCTACTCAAGGCGAACCGTTCGCTGAGCGTGGACAAGGTCTGCGTGCCCCAGACCCACCCGCTCGGTGAGGAGGCCGAGGTCGATTTCGGACAGTTCCACTTCTACTTGAACGGCGTCATGGTCGAGGCGTGGATGTTCGTCATGCGTTTGTCGGCGAGTGGCAAGGCGTTCCACTTCGCCTCGTTCAACCAGGCCCAGGAGGTCTTCATCGAGGGTCACGTACGCGCGTTCGAGCACTTTGGTGGTGTAGTCAAGCGCGTGCGTTACGACAACCTAAAGACCGCGGTCGTGCGAGTGTTGAAGGGACGCAGCCGCGTGGAGACCGAGCGATTCGTGGCACTGCGCAGCCACTACCTATTCGACTCGTTCTTCTGTTTACCCGGGGTCGCAGGAGCCCACGAGAA
>JARCRU010000123.1 GCA_029850535.1 Actinomycetota bacterium
TTCAGATAGCCTGCACAGGTTCAACCGTTCACGATGACGTGACAGATTTCAACTGGCACCCCCAACGGGATTCGAACCCGTGCCGCCACCTTGAAAGGGTTGACCGGTGCCCCTCTCACTGTGCACGAGTCGATGGGTGAGGCGATGCCGCGATATTGTCGAATCTCCAGTCGTGCGTTGGGCTTTGGCGTGAGAACCCAGTGTTGACCTGGTCTGTCGTGGGTGTTCGACGTCGGTCTGGAGGTCGTTTGGCGTCGGAATGGGAAGGACCTGGTGGGACGCCCCGACACCCCCCGACACCGGCGGAGTTATGGCGGAGTTATGGAAGACCGTGCCGTCTCGAATGACGGTGCCGCCGCGCTCAGCGCGCCTCTCCAAATCGAAGGTGGGTGGAGGGCCGGCGAGAGGGTGCGGTGCCATCGGGACTACGGTAGCGCCCCTATGTGACGTGGCGCTCACTCGCATCAAGCCCTCGCGTCAGAACGAGCGAGGACCCAGCTGACTTGACCATACGACGAGATGTGTGTCACAACGGGGGACTGACGAACGATCTTGAACGCACAGGTCAATGAGGGCGCGACCCGTAACCCACCCTGCAGTCCAGAAGTGACCGCTCTTCACTCATCAAGTGGACGAACCTAATATTTAGAATGTCGTCAGAATCAGTCGACTCTTGGATAGGAGCATTTGTGCAATCGATCGACGTTGGCCCTGCCGGGCGATGGACCAGTCAAAGCGGATGTTGGGGTTCGTGCACGTAGCGACAATCATTGGTTCCCATCAGTCCGCGCGCCACACTAAATGCGCACACGCGGTTGCAATCGGGGTTCGGCGACTATGCCCGACAGCCGTAGCCAGCATTTCATTCATCGTGGGTGGCCTGAAGGGCCATCAACACTAATTTCCGAAGTGCCCCTTTACGTAGGTCTCGGTTGGAGGAACGAAGGCAACCTGGTGAGTTGAAGCGCCGAGGGCCTTCTTCGTCTCCGCCTGACTCTCCGCGAGGAGTCGGGCGATTCTGACGAGCCCAGTCCACCGACGTCTTAACGTCGCGGTGTCGAGGAGCCCGACCGGGGCAAACGTGGTGGTGACGTTCGTGGAACGTCTGCTGGTCGGGCCATTCTTCGACGTAGGGCACGGCGCCGATGTACGCGTTGACGCACACTCCACAGAGCCGCGACGACTGAGGCGAGTAGCGCGATCGCAAAGTACGTCGTGGGGTGGCTCGTCCATCCGCGCGGCGCCGGTGTCGGACGGATCGTGGAAACGACGGGCCGCGTCACGGAGGTCATGGATGTCGTCGGCGGCGAGGATTGACTGCCCAGGGCGAGGGTCTTTTCGGCCAACTTTGCGGCGGCGCAACCCGGCGTCGGAGTCGGGTTAAGCAAGAGTGGCGACTGGGGCGCCTCGGGCATTCCGAAGATCGTGGTCGACACGGCGTCGGCCATCACCGTTTGACCCACCACGTTGGGATGAAGATTGTCGGAATTGAAGTAGGGAGGGTACGGCAGCGTGGGCTGGCAGGCTCCGTTGTACACGTCACCCATCATCGCGGCTAGATTGATGACCCCGTCAAATCCAGATCTGGACGAGAGCATCCACGCTTTGAGCGCACTCCAGATCGCCTGTTCTGATGGTGACCAGATTTCGGGCTTCTCGTTGTCTACGCCCGTAGACGTACTTCGCGGCAGCAACGTGATCCCAAAAACTTTGATACCGTGCGCGTGGGATTCGTTAATGGCCTGACGCATGCCCGCGATCAGGGCCGACGCCGTGCCGTAGGGAGGAATGGGGTGACCGGTCACGCCGCCCGCGCCAAACCAGATGTCGTTGATCCCGAGGAATAAAACGACGTCCTTCACGCCGGGCAATGCGAGAGCATCGGGACTCAAGCGCGTCACACCCGGCAATCCCCCCGAATCCACTTCGTAGGTGGTTCCGGGCGGGAACGCCAGCAAGGTGTTGCCCGCAATACCTTCGTTCACGACGGACATCTGTTGGGACGCCGGCAACTGGCTGATGCGCCGCTGCAGGGCGTTGACCCAACTAAAGCCATTGTTGGTATAGCCAAAACCATCGGTGATCGAGTCGCCCAGGGCTACCACCGTGCCCTGGGCCGACGATCCCCCGACCGAGATAGCCGACAGCCAGCGCATGTTGGGCGTCGTAAGAATAGGATCGAAGCCCGCGCCCGAGGGACTCGCGGTCAGATCGCCCGCACCATTGCTGGTGGCGTAGGAGTCGATGCGTCCGTAACAGCAGTAGTGCACACTCACGGTCGCCGAACCCGAAACCGCGATGCTGATGGCGAGCGACTCTCCCGCGTGCACCGTCATAGCGATCGGGTCACTCGTCACGCGCGCGTGTGGCGCGATGATGACACTGCGACTGGCATTGAAGGTTACGGGAATGAATGTTCCGGGTGCGACGACGACGCCAGTCCGCTGGACACCGACGGTGACGGCACTGAAGGTTGTGGGCGTCGCACTCCACAGGTTGGAGAAGGTGAACTCTAGAGAGGTTCCCGCAACCGCAACGGTAGCGATGTCACGGGTCGTGGAATTCGCGGTAACGCCGACGCCGAGGTCCGTCGGGGAAGTCCACGTCGTCTGCCAGGCCGGTGCCGTCGCCGTTGTTGTTGTTGCGGAGGCCGGGGTGAAGGCCGTAGCGGCCCAGCCCATCGTGAAAGTGAGCGCGGCGAGGATGCGCAATGATGCTCCGAGTCGCCGAGCGTGCCAGCGGTTCCCACGTTCGCCCAGTGCTGGTCGACGCACCCATTGAAGGGGGATGCGTCGACCAGCACAGTGTGTTTCGAAGTATTGAGGCGTCACGGGCACGTCCTAAGAAATGCGTCCGCGTTGACGACTGTGCCGCGCCCAGGTGTTGACGCTGTCGGCAGGTGTGCGTCGTTGCATAGGAATCAAGCCTACCGGCCAATAATGGCTCTCCTGCCTAATGTGTGGGTGCCAAATCGAGCCGTAAAACGAGCAACGCCAACTCCTGTCTAGGTTCTTGAGTACTTGAAACTGAAGAAAACTGAACGAGGAGATTGGCGTGCTCAACGCAAGCGTATGGCGTCACGCGCTCGGTGTCGACCGGGCGACTGTGATCGAGTCGGTGGACTTCGACGAGGAAGCGCAGTCGGTGGTGATTCACGTTCGGCCTCGTCGTCACACCAAGCGGCGCTGCGGGATCTGCGGGTGCCGAGCGCCGGGCTACGACCAAGGACAGGGGCGGCGCAACTGGCGCGCGATGGATCTGGGGGTCTTGGTGTGTCACCTGCAGTCCGACGCCCCGCGGGTGCAGTGTCCCACGCACGGCCCGACGGTCGCCCAGGTGCCCTGGGCCCGTCACGGCGCCGGCCACACGCGCCACTTCGATGACCAGGTGGCCTGGCTCGTGACCCACACCTCGAAGTCCGCGGTCGCGGAGTTGATGCGCGTCTCGTGGCGCAGCGTCGGTGCGATCATCTCCCGGGTCGTGGCCGACGCTCGCGCCGCGAAGGACCCCTTCGAGGGACTCCGCCGCATCGGCATCGACGAGATCAGCTACCGGCGCGGACATAAGTACTTGACCGTGGTCGTCGACCACGACAGCGGGCGACTCGTCTGGGCCGCGGTCGGCCGGGACAAGGCGACCCTCGAGACGTTCTTCGATTTACTCGGCGAGGAGCGTTCGGCCCTGATCTCCTTGGTCAGTGCCGACGCCGCCGAATGGATCGCCACCGTGGTCGAGCAGCGATGCGTGAACGCGACACTCTGTGCCGATGCGTTCCACATGGTCGCGTGGGCGACCAAGGCCCTCGACGAGGTGCGAAAGGAGATCTGGCGCCTCGCCCGACAAATCGGTGCACCCAACCTCATCGCCCACCTGAAGGGCTGCCGCTACGCGCTGTTAAAGAATCCCGAACATCTCACCGGCAACCAGCAACGGGGACTCGCCCGGGTGGCGTCGGTGAACAAGACCTTGTACCGCGCCTACCTCTTGAAAGAGCAGTTCCGCCTCGTCTTCCAACTACGAGGGCGCGAGGCCGTGCGGGCACTCGACGCGTGGTGCAGTTGGGCCAGGCGGTGCCGCATCCCCGCGTTCGTCGAGCTCTACCACCGGATCGTTCGCCACCGCGCTTCCATCGTGGCGACCCTGACCAACGACGGGCTGTCCAACGCACTGGTCGAAAGCACGAACACGAAGCTGCGCCTGCTCACCCGCATGGCCTACGGGTTCAAGTCCACCGATAATCTCATCGCGCTGTGTCTGCTCGATCGCGGTGGCTACTGCCCGCCGCTACCAGGGCGGAGCCGCTCCTCAGCGTCGGCGCTTGCGACGCTTGGCTGACCGGGCTTTGGGCGGCGTCCCCGGTGGGGTGAAGCGGCCCGTCGCCCGGGGTCGCGGGGGGAAACCTGGGCCCAAGATAGCGTCGCGCTGAGCGATTGGTCGGGAGTTGAAGTCAGTGATGAACGCGTCGATTGACGCCCGATCGTCGAGGCGGACTCCTTCGGACTGCGCCGTCATCCACATACGCTTGCCAAAGCTGTAGCGCGAAGTGTCGGCCATGTTGTGGCGGAACTGCTCCTCGATGGTGTCCAGATGGTCGACCAGCACGTCGGCCGGGTCGCTGTGGGGATCGAGCAATCCGGTCTCGTCCAAGAAACGGATGAAGGACTTCGCCTCATCAAGGACGTCTGTGAGTTCGTCGTCGTCGGCGATCACCTTGGCTGGGTGCAACTCGAGATAGACGTCGTCGAGGTCTTCGCGGGTCCATCGGGTCAGATGTCCGTCGAGAAAGGCCCACTTGTAGTGGATCGGTGCCTCACCGGCGTCCTTCTCAACCGCGGCGCCAACCGCTTCACGCCACTGCGCAAAGCGCTTCTTCAGTTCCCCACGAGCAAACTCGTAGTCCTCTTCGCTCTCGGGCGACCAATCAGGGGTGGTTCGTGGCACCGCACCATCATTACCGGCTCCACTCAGATCAACGGGTCGAACGCTCGCAACTGGCGAAACCAGACCCACACATTAGGCAGGAGAGCCA
>JARCRU010000124.1 GCA_029850535.1 Actinomycetota bacterium
CAAGGGCGAGTGTGCCATTCTGTAATCTCCAACGGTCGGTGTGGGTATTTGTCACCGGTCATTATGACCGGCACCGTGCGCCGACCGTTGGAATTGGCCGTGCCACATACCTATTCCTCCCAGGCCGACGGCCTATCTCCAATTGGATACAAGCGTGAGTAAGTTCGTTGGCCAACGATCCACGCCGTCTCGGTACGTGGAGCCAGACCAGGAGACGTGCCTTGACGAAGCGGCGTACAAAGGGAACTGGATCCATCTATGAACAGCATGGCCATTGGATGGGGGCGATTTCACTGCCATCAAAGAACGGCAAGCGCGAGCGCCTCTACCTGAAGGCGGCGACCAGAGAGGAAGTAGTTGATCGCATGGGCTACGTTCTTCGAAATTCGGTCGTAGGCAGCGTCGTTGGAACTGACACACTTACCGTCGCCGACTACCTGAATCATTGGACTCGGTCGGACCTCCCCGGTACTGTGTCACTTCGTACCGAGGAGATCTACGCCAATCTCGTTCGCCTGTACATCAGCCCGATCATTGGCCAGATTCGGCTGCAAAAACTTCAGCCGGCTGATGTCACACTCATGTTGGTCGAATTGAGCCGACGAGGCATATCGTCGTCAACGAGAAGAATGGTTCGAGCTACTTTGCATCGCGCGCTTCGCGTAGCTCAATACAACGGGCTTCTCAACCGGAATGTTGTCGCTCTGTCGATACAGCCACGTTCGAGCTTTCACGAACAGCGGTCAATGACGCGAACGCAGGCGATCAGGTTTACAACCGCCGCTCAGAATTCGAAACTCGAGTTGGCACTCGTATTGGCGCTATCGCTTGGTCTTCGCCGGGGAGAGATCCTGGGACTTACGTGGTCGGACGTGAAGATCGTCGACGGTGTCGCCATGCTGAAGATTCATCAACAGTTGGTCCGTGACTCTTCAGGTCTGCATCTCAGTGAATTGAAAACTCGAAGGAGCAATAGGCAGCTACTGCTCTCGCCTCGAATCATTGGTCTCCTGCTTCACCATCGAGACGAGCAACTTGTCGAAGCGGCCCGGTACCCACAGGTTGTGGCGCCCTCGGGATTTGTGTTCACCACCTCCGCCGGTACCCCCATTGACGTGTCGACATTGACGAAGGAAGTAGCGACGGTTTCGATGGACGCCGGGCTTGGTCGCTGGAGCCCACACGAACTGAGACATACGTGCACATCTCTGTTGCTCGCCGCGGGGGTCTCTATTGATGAAGTGTCTCATCACCTGGGACATTCGTCGACGGCAATTACGTCACTGTTCTACAGTCATTCGCTTATCGAGTCGAAGGTACGGACGGCCCGAGCAATGGAGCAGATTCTCGATCCCCATTCGGATGGGGGAGTCCCTATCCCTATGTCATAGAGATCAGCCGCCACCATTCAAGTGGCTCGCGAGGCGTGCAACTCATCACGAGCACCGCGGGACCGTGGCGAGGGACACAGACCTGGGAACCTCGAGCTCGTAGGATCCGAACGTGACCTTCTGGTGGGTGAATCAGAATCAAACGTGGCGCCACGAGATCTACGGCGGCTACCTTTGGGCCCCGAAGCTTGACGCCAAGGGCCGCCATAATCGGTCCTATGACAACATGACTCGTTTGCAGCCCGGCGACATCGTGTTCTCCCACTTTGCCGGGGCGCTCCGCTACGCGGGGGTGGTTGTCGAGAAGGCAATTTCTAGTCGAAAGCCCGACTTCGGTTTTTCTGGCCAGTACTGGTCAAATGAGGGCTGGTCGGTGAGTATGCGATTCGTGGAGTTTGCAATCGAAATTAAACCCCAAAACCACCTTGATCTCTACAACCAGTTGGCGCCCGAACGATACGGCCCGATGAATGACCAAGGGCGAGTCAATCAGCAGTATCTCTTTGAGATCCCGACCTTGCTCGGAGATCATTATCTGAACGTGGCGGGTTTCAATGAAGAGCTGATCAAAGACGCAGTCCGTTACGACCCCTCGATCGAGAACCTCATTCAAGAGGCCGAGCAAGTCTTGAGCGATCCCGCCTTGACGACTACCGAAAGGCACGTTCTGGCAAGGGCGCGGGTAGGACAGGGAATCTACAAAGAACAAGTCCGGCGATTCGAACCGAGCTGCCGCCTCACGGGACTCGCAGAACCCAACTATCTCATTGCAAGTCACATGAAGCCCTGGCGAGAATCGAACAATAGTGAGCGGCTCGACGGACATAACGGATTATTGCTTTCGCCACACGTTGACCATCTATTCGACCGAGGACTCATCACATTCACGAACGCCGGTAGAGTCGTTGCCTCAATTCAGCTGAAAACGGTTGTCCCTCAACTATGGAATCTCGACCTTTCTACAGAAGGTAGACGATTCAGTCGAAAACAGATCCCGTACCTCGAGTACCACAGGGACGAAGTATTCCAAGGCGGCAAACTCCTCCATATCGACCAAGAATGATCACAGCGGAGTATGTGACAGAGAGAAGTGGGTTGACGTCTAGGTCGAAGCCGAGTTGCGCGTAAATGCGCTTAAAGTCATCGCGCTACCGAACGACAAGAGATAGACCTTCGGTTTCCTAATCCGGCGCTTCGGGAACTAGCGCCGAGCGATGTGGCGAGTAGGTCGGCCAATTCCAACGGTCGGCGCACGGTGCCGGTCATAATGACCGGTGACAAATACCCACACCGACCGTTGGAGATTACAGAATGGCACACTCGCCCTTGACGTTGCACGAACGAGATGAGATCAGCATCGCGCTGATGACGAACCCCGAGGAATCCTGGGCGGTGATCGGTCGTTTGATCAGCCGGCATCCGACCACGGTCAGTCGCGAGGTTAGGGCCAATGGTGATCGCTCCAACTATCGTCCGGCGGGAGCGAACGAACTTGCGCGCAAGAACTTGCTCCGCAAGAGAGCGCGCCGTCTGTCGCTGCCCGGTCCGCTGCGCGACCGGATTATCGTTGAGTTGAAGCAGGGCCGTTCACCAGTCGCCATCTGGGCGGATCTTCGCGCCGAGGGTCTTGAGCTGGTCTGCGTCGAGACGATCTACACCTCGCTCTTCGCTGGTGCACTGGGCATCAAGCCCACTCGGTGTCTTCGCTCACGACGCGCTCGACGACGAGGCCGTCAAGAGCGTCACGCCAACAAACGACCGGCGCTAGCCAACATCGCACAACGACCAACGATCGTCAACGATCGCCTCGAGCCGGGCCACTGGGAGGCTGACCACATTGTGGGCAAGGCCAACAAGTCGGCGCTGTTGCACATGACCGAGCGCGTGACGAAGTTCTCACTGCTCATCACGATGCCCAACGGCTATGACAGTCACGCCGCTCTCGCCGGGCTCGTTGACGGCCTCGAGCGAGTCCCGGCGCACCTGCGAAAGTCGATCACCTTCGATCAGGGGTCCGAGTGGGCGCAGTGGCCGACCTTAGAGGACACCTACGACCTCAAGGCCTGGTTCTGCGACCCGCATTCACCGTGGCAACGAGGCCAGGTCGAGAGCATCAACCGCCAGTGGCGCTGGTGGTTTCCTCGCGGCACTGAACTCGCCAACATCGATCCCGAACACGCGGACCACGTCGCCTCCATCATCAACAACCAACGCCGACGCAGTCTCGACTACAAGAGTCCCGCTGAACTCTATGATGCACTTAGCGTGCGGTGATCGCTAGAACTGGCC
>JARCRU010000125.1 GCA_029850535.1 Actinomycetota bacterium
GAGTGCGTCGATCGCGGGGTTCGTATTCTTCCAAAGAAGGCGAGTCTCGAGGTGCGCAGATTGCCAGACCCGGAAGAGTTCGTCGATGAATCCTTGACCGACCTGGCCCACTCCCTTGAAGTCGACCTCCACTTCCCCGTATTGCTCGAGCTCGGCGGCAAGGCGCTTCGCCTCTGTGCGCGAGACAAAATTCTCGCCACGCTCAAAGAGTGAAACACGAACGGTAGATCGCTGTTTTCCAGGTCGATTAGACATCGAAATCGTGTTGAAAGCTTCAAGTGGAGTCCGAGTCGTGTTGGCATCGAACTCGCATCGCACCAGAGTTCCACGCCGTTCATTCTCCAGCCATTCGACCGCGACGTCGTCTTGACGAGAGTCGACAATCCAAGAGAGTTGGCCACTTGTAAGCACAAATCGGCTGGTCATTCTCGATGAGAAGTAGATTCCGAGCCCGCTGTGTGCTTGAGGCGCGGTGGTCTGCCTGCCCTTGGAGATTTCACCGATGGCGTCGTACTCGGTGGGCAATCGTCGCTCAGTAGCCATGTTGCGAAAGACGCCGATGCCGTCATCGATCACTTCAAAGACGACTTGTTCCTCGGAGAGGTACCAACGCACGTCGAGGTTCGATCCGCGTGAGTGGTCGATTGCGTTGTTGACCATTTCTGTGAAGGTGAAGTTCAGAAGTGGTAAAAGACGTGGATTATCGAGGATCTCCAAGTCACGACGTTGAAGTTCGGTATTCTCCTCGGCCCACACCATGTCTTCTGCCAGTCCGTCTAGCTTGTAGCGAAAGGTGAAAAGCGCCCGTCGACGGTATCGGCTCCCTCGTCCGGCGCCCTCGTGATCGAGCTCGCCACGCGCTGCCATCGCACTCAGCTGGTAGTGCGCAGCTTGGCGACTGACGTGGGCAACTTCGGCGACGTCTCCTGACGTCACAGTGTCTTGGGTCAACAACAATCGCTCGATCGCAGAGATGACCGGCGACTCCGCCCTCTTCTTCTTTGACATTTCTGTCTCTTTTGGACTCATTAACCTTTACGTTTTTACATTATAGCTTCGTAATCCCAAAAAAGGTCAAAAAGTAAAACAAACGTTCACTCCAACCAACGACTGCCGACCGCCAGTCGCAGCGAATCAGACACGGCCGCGACGCCGAACTCTTGAGCGAATGCCACAGCGGAGCCTCGGAACGGAAGGTGATGAATCAACCTACGAGCACAGTGACCGAGAGGTTCTGATTGTGTGACTCAAGGTCCACTTCGTTGTAACTCTCACAACGGCACTGATGGGCTTGCCATTAGCTTCAATCGGTCTAGCCGATTGGATCGCTCGCTGACTGACTATCAATGACGCTCCAAAATGCGACACGTGATGCACGCCTTTCAGCTTCGCTCAGAGGGTACCTACTGATGCGCCTCACGACGGAGCGCATTAGGCCCGTATCTAGAGTAGAAGGAAGCCCAGGTCGTGCACCGACCAAGGACGCGACATCTGATGGAGTGGCTCGCTCCAACCAGTCTCGCGCATACTCCATCGAAGGCTCACTTACTGCAAGCAAGTCGTCGCCGCCGCGCTGTTCGACAGCCACCAGAGCAGATGGTGCGCCTGATTCTTCCGACGAAGCAGAGATTCCTAAGGAAGCAGTTGCTAACTTGAGCGTGTCTCGAAGGATCTCGATGCTGAGGAGGAGAACCTCGTCCGCCTCACGAACTAACTCCGGCGACTGGCTCGTACGCCCTCCAGCACTTATTCCGAGTACTGCGACTTGCACACCCCGATCTTGCGCGTACTCAATGCCTTCTCTGAGATCTTCGTCGCCAGAATGAACAACAGCTCTCTTGATTGACCGCTCCTGCGCAAGCACCATTAGGTCCCGAACAATCAACGTGTCAACACCCTTTTGTTGCCCCTGAGAGTTAATCCGTCCCTTACGGAAATTCACCCCCCTCAAGCGACGCGACTGCTTGCTGCTCCGGAGTCAGTACGCCACCTTTGGTGCCGTCGTACCAATATGTGCGCAAAAACTCGTCGTTTGGGTAATTTTCTCGAACAAACTGATGCAAACGCTCGACGAACTCAGCTTCAGTGAGTACAACTTCATGACGACTTAGCGCTTTGCCAAACAACGCTTGCGCGCCCTGCTTGAAGAGGTATCCGGCGTCGATGACAACGGTGAGACTGCCTTCCATGCTTCATTCTTGGCCCATAAGTGTCACAGACGTTTGAGACACACGAGGGGTGCCGGTTGCTATAGTGGTTGGACTAACTGCCCCGGCTATGCCGGGGATTTAATGGCCCCGGATTCGGAGTTCGCTCCGTTCCGGGGTCTCTACGTTTGCGGCCTGCTGGGTTGTTGCGGTATCCGCACTTCGATTCATAATCGGCGATCGATCGGGCGCAGTGGACGAGGTCGCTGTCCTCCGGGGGTTCGAGTAACCATCGTTTCAGCTGTGATTTGGGCACGCGGAGCCTTAGCTAGAGTTCTATGCCGAGCATTCTACCTGATAAACCGGGGTGCAAGGGGGTTCGAACATAGTCGCGTTACCTCCACAAAATTGGAATGCGCGAACCCGCGACGACTACTTGGCGGGCCCGTCGTACAGGGCCAATCCAAGTGCCTGGGCTGCGACAGATTGTCGGTGATCGAGAGTCAGAACCACCACGTTGTCATCGCTGGTGTCAGCTAAAAGTTGCGCCGTTGCGAGGTGCAAAGCATCCAGCGTACGAATTGAGACTTGAAGAACGAATTGTTGGGCCCTGCTGAACGAATCATGGGTGATGGGGACGACTCCGATTGGCCCGTCGTCCGCAGTGTGCTCCTTGTACGTTGCTAGGCACTCGGCCATTTCTTTGGCGTTGATACGACCATCGGACTTCGCGCGCACCAGCAAACTTGCCAACTCAACGTCTGCCAACTCGCTAATCACGACCGGATCGGGTCCATCAAAAATGACGTCGCTAATCCAACGCCCGTGGGCCTCGTCACCTAGGTAAGCACTCCCCAGGGCGCTCGTATCCGCAAAGATGATCATCCTTCGTCGCGATCGGCGCTCACGGCGTTGTTTGCGTAGCCCGAGGGTGTGTGGATTTTGGTGCCTGGTCTCTTTGTTCGATTGCGTGGCCTGCTGTTCAGATTCGTACGTGACATCAGTCGACCGTTGGAGATCGCCGCCACCTTCCATTCGTGGCGTGGTGTACATGGCCCCGTCACCGCAGCGCGCAGTAGTCGGTTGAGATAAGAGTTCACGGATTCACCGGTTCGGCTGGCCTGGTTTTTCAGTGCGTCAGCCAAGTCGTCATCTACTCGAGTTATGATTTGCTTCATTTATAGATGATATCACTAATCATATAATGATAGCAAGCATAGTTTGGAGGCACTAGCGTCACTCACACAGCCAAAAGTTTGTGAAAAGCCCGAATTTCAGATCTTGAAGGAAGGCTGAGCGGTTCTAATTGTGTTACACGTGGTTCACCCGGTCAGAACCTAGAAACAGGTTCCGATCTTATGGTATTGCTCCACTAATGCGGCTTTTCCGACTCTTCCGGCTCTAGCGGGGAGGGCGAAGATTCCCCGGCTATCGATGGTCCTGCAGGCGCCATTACACATGGCCCGGGCCCGGTTGAGGATGACGACGTGGCGTGAAGTGGCGAATCGCCATCTCGAGAGTCGAAATGGGTGAAGTCTTCCTTGGTGAAGTCGCCACACCGTCGAGACCGGTGAGTCCGGAGCCGAGGAAGACCCTGGGGTAGTGCCGCTTTCGCTGCAATAGCGAGACAGGTCCGACTCGTTAGTCATCTCGGGACCATCACCAATGGCGATGGATTTGAGCAAGAACCTATTGTCCGCTCCGATGCCGAGTCGTCGAATCGTCATCATGTCGTTGGCCCACCCATGCGTCACAACGGTCGCAATTGTGCTCGGTCTCAACCCAAGTTTCAGACGTCTGAGATCTTCAATGAGAAAGGTCGAATTGGCCAGAGACGCAAGTCACGGCGCTCGAACCCGAGGAATTGAGCAGTGGTTGATCTTGTCGGGGTGAATCGTGCCGGGAAGTTGGAGACGAAAGCATGATCGTGTGAGTGCAGCAGTCCCGTTCTTGAACACATTGACTTCAGTGATTATGTAGCCTTCGCAGTTTCGGCACAGCCTCGTTAGTGGTTTGCTAATCTCTTCATACAAACCACTATAACTATTCTGGTTCGTATGTGGTAAAATACGAACCATGGTCGATCCAGCAAAGCGACAACCAAGGGGGCATTCCAACGGAGGGCAGTTCGCCGCGAGCGCGAATCATGAATCCGACGTAGAACTTCCCACTGAGATCGAAGAGCGGTCTCGGTGGCCGCGCCCGCGCCAAACCGAATTGATATGGACGCCTGACGTGACGAGCTATCCGCCGCCGCCACAGCGTGAGAGAAAACCGTATCCCTACCTGCTCACGACGCCGCCAATGATCGCCCCAGCAGACATTCTTCTATCGGGCGAGACGTCGGCCCTTGTTGAAGATGCAGCACGAGCAATAGAGCAGCTCAACGCGTCCGTCGACGCTAGTCACTATGAGATGGTGGCCTCGCCACTCTTGCGCGCGGAAGCCATCAGTTC
>JARCRU010000126.1 GCA_029850535.1 Actinomycetota bacterium
CTGAAGCGGCGGTCCCCGCCGAGTTCCTCGAACTGACCACGCTGTGCGGTCCCCAGGGGTACGTGGCCGAACGCATCGCGGCCTTCGCCGACGCCGGGGTGACCCACCTCCAGGTGACCCCGCTCCCCCAGGGGGACCAGACCCCGGCGTCGCTCATCGAGACCCTGAGGTCAATGCTGTGAGTTGGCGCCACGCTGATGACGTCGCGGCGCGCGAGGAAGGAGAGGTGACGCGATGAGCAAGAAGGCGTGGTTCGGTCCCAAGCGCATCGGCTACGGCGTGCGTCCCCAGACCTGGCAGGGGTGGATGGTCATCGCGGTCGCGGTGATCATCATCATCGCACTCACCAGCTTGCACTAGGCGAAGCGCTCACCCTCACGCCCGCGGTGATACCCACGGTCGCCAACGCGTGGAGTGCGTCTAGTCGTTCTCCTGGAGCACGCTGCGGCGACGGCGGAACTCGTCCTCGTCGATCTCGCCGCTGGCGAAACGCTTCTCGAGAATTCGCTGCGGCGTGTTCTTGGAACTCGCGGGGCCCTCGCGGAACGCACCGTGGCGACCACCGTGTCGACCGCCGCGGCCATGCCCGCACCCACCGCAACCGTGGTGATCGCCGTGTCCATGGTCACCGCGCATCTCGTGGCCGTCGTGACCGGACGAACCCTCGAGCAGGTGGCGGTGGTGGCGACGACGCGCGCACGCGCCCATCCCCATGACGGCCGCGAGCAGCACCATCTTGGGCACCATCATGGCCAGCGCACGATCGTGGTGCGCTTCGCAGTTCTCATTATCCATTTCAGTCCTCCTGGGAGATTGATTCTCTGTACTCAGTCTGGGGGTGCGACGATGCCACCATCAGGGCCCAAGGTCACCACTGCGTCGCGCCGCCCAGCCCCGGGTCGGGGGAGACGACTCCGCCTATCGATTCACGGTCGACATGTCGGCGTAGCGCTCGCCCGCACTCGCCCCCGCGGGGGCCGCGGCGTCGAGGGCCGCCAGATCGTCGGCGCTGAGCACGACGTCGAGCGCGGCGATGTTCTCGTCGAGGTAGCGACGCTGCTTGGTGCCCGGGATGGGCACGACGTCCTCGCCCTGGGCCAACACCCACGCCAGCGCCAACTGACTGGGCGTCACGCCCTTGTGCGTCGCGATCTCGCCCACGCGCGCGACGAGTTCGAGGTTCTTCGCGAAGTTCTCGCCCTGGAAGCGCGGCGAGTGGCGGCGAAAGTCGTTCTCCTCCAAGTCGTCGATGGTGCGAATGGTGCCCGAGAGGAATCCGCGACCCAGGGGCGAATACGCCACGAAGCCAATACCCAATTGGCGCACCGTCGCCAGCACCCCGTCATCTTCGACGTCGCGCGACCACAGCGACCACTCGGTCTGCACCGCGGTCACCGGGTGGACCTGGTGGGCGCGGCGAATCGTCGCCGGCGCGGCCTCACTGATGCCCAGGTGACGCACCTTACCCGCGCTCACCAGTTCTGCGAGCGCGCCCCAGGTCTCCTCGACTGGCACGCTCGGATCGACGCGGTGCTGGTAGTAGAGGTCGATGTGATCGATCCCCAGGCGCGCCAGACTGGCGTCGCAGGCCCGACGCACGTAGTCGGGGTGGCCATTGACCCCCACCCGGGTGCCGTCTTCGCGTCGCTCGTTGCCGAATTTGGTGGCCAGGACGACCTCATCGCGACGTTGCGCGATGGCGCGTCCGACCAACTTCTCGTTGGTGAAGGGACCGTACATGTCCGCGGTGTCCAAGAAGTTCACGCCCGCGTCGAGGGCCGCGTGGATCACCGCGAGGGACTCCTGCTCGTCACCTCGTCCGTAGAACTCGGACATCCCCATACAGCCCAGACCCTGCGCGGAGACCTCCAGCGCGGCGCTACCCGTTCCGAGCGTGCGACGAGAAACAGTCATGACCAACCTCCGTGTTCGTAAAGTGTCCCTTCACCTTATGGGCCCCTCCACGTGCCTCGCGACGCCACTCACTGCTCAGTGTGACGGCCCGGCGACGTACGCGCACCACGACGCGAACTCCTCGGAGAGGTGCTCACGCCACGCACGAATCAGCACCCGGGAACCACCACCACGGGCACGCTCGCGTGCTGCACGAGTTCGAGGCTGACGCTGCCGATCATCATGCCCGGACGCTTGCCGTGGCCCCGCGAACCCACCACCAGCAATTGCGCGTGGTGGGGTGCCTGCGCGCAGTGCAGGAGGGCCGAACAGGCGTCGCCCTCCTCGACGACCCAGTGGTATCGCGTGGCGTCGAGACCCTCCTCGGCCATGATCGCCGCCACGACCTGGGGAGTCACCTCGTGACTGAAGGGGGCGCCCAAACGTTCGAGGATGCCCGCGGCGTGCAGCACCGTGAGGTTGGCGTCGACCTCGCGCGCCAGGTGCGCCGCCCAGCGCAGGGCCAGTTCGGATTCGTCCGATCCGTCAAAGCCCACCGCGATCGAGTTGATGTCATTCACCGCGAGTCCTCCTCGTCAAAGATCTGCGTCCACGACGCCAGGGCCGCGTCGCGCTGGGCGGTGATCGTCGCGAGCTGGGCGCCACCGGGACCCCCGTTCGTGGGGGGCTCGCCGTCATGCGGTGCTCCGAGTGCCGAACTCAAGGTGGCCCGCACCGACGCCTGCAGCGCGCCCAAGTCGTAGCCGCCCTCGAGGAAGAAGGCCAGTCGTCCCGGCGCCGTGGCGTAGTGCGACACCGCCAGGGACATCTGCGCGAAATCGCCGTCGCTCAGGCACAGGTCGGCCATGGGGTCGAGATGGTGGGCGTCGAAACCGGCCGAGACCAGCACCCAGGTCGGATCGAAGGCGTCCACGACGGGGGCGACGACGTCGTCAAGGGCGCGGCGCATGACGTCGCCCGTGGCGCCGGCGGGCAGCGGCACGTTGACGACCGAACCCAGGGCGAGGCGTCCGCCGACCTCCCCGGCGGCGCCGCTGCCGGGAAAGAGCGGCCACTGGTGCATCGAGACGTAGAGGACGTGGGGCTCGTCCCAGAAGATCTGCTGGGTACCGTTGCCGTGGTGCACGTCCCAGTCGATGATGGCGACGCGCTCACCCTGACTCACCAGGGCCGCCGCGCTCACCGCCACGTTGTTGAGCAGACAGAACCCCATGGCGCGGTCCCGTAAGGCGTGGTGTCCCGGCGGGCGCGAGGCCACGAAGCCGACCCCCTCGCCGCGCCGTTGGAGTTCACGCACGACCGACAACCCGGCGCCGGCGGCGCGCGTGGCGATCGACCACGAATCGAAGGTGGCGTAGGTGTCTTGGTCGATGTCGCCGCCCCCGCCGTAGCAGAAGGCCCCGAGCTCGTCGAGGTAGCCCGCGTCGTGGACCCGCGTCAACTCGCTGCGCGTCGCGCTGTAGGCCGGCGCGACGATGAGGTCACTGCCCAGGTGCAACTCCTGCACTGCGGCCATGGCGGCCTCGACTCGACCGGGTCGTTCGGGGTGATCGGGGGACTCGTGCTCGGAGTCGTCGGTCAGCTCATTGACGACGAGCACCACGGGTCACTCCGCGCCCGGTCGACGTGCGTCGCGGCGCGGGGCGACGCGCTCAGCGGGATTGATCGAAAACGACACGTAGTACTCCTCGTCGCGATGTGACGTCGACACCGGGAATCCGGAATGCTCGAATATCGCAATCATGCCACGATTCTCGAGCAGGGTGATGGCGCTGAATTTCGTCAGTCCGCGCGACCACGCGGCGGAGGCCAACTGGGCGAGCAGGAGGTGCCCGAGTCCGCGGTGTTGAAAGTCATCACGCACGACGAAGGCCACTTCGCCCGTCGCGGTCGAGGGGATCCGCTCGTAGCGACCGATGGCCACGATCTCGTCGCCGTCCAAGATGACCAGGGCGAGCCGGTCGAGGTAGTCGACCTGGGTGAGGTGACTGACCTCTTGTGGCGTGAGCAGCGGACGCGCCGCGAAGTAGCGCCGGTAGATCGAACCCGGTGAGAGTCGCGCGTGGAAGGCGACGAGCTGGCCGGCGTCGTCGCTTCGAACGGGGCGCAGGTGCAGGGGCACGTTAAACTTGTCGACGACGTCGCACTCCAACTCCGCCGGGTACCCGGTGGCGAGTAGGGACTCCACGAGCGAACCCTCACTCTCCCTCGGGTCGCTGACGTCGCCCGGGGGTTCGCGGTCACTGGTCACCGCCTGCACCCGTGGTCCGCGTCGAGTTCGTGAGACCGCGACGCGTCGCCGCACACTCGCGCGCGGCGCGTAGGAGGTAACGCCACCGCACCACACGCTCCTCGGATCACCACCGCGATGCCTTCGCTCTCACGTTCCCATCTTGGCCGCACCCGCCTGGAAAGTGACGATGCCAAAGTCACAATTTTCGTGGTGGTCTCACCAAGTGTTCATCGTCCCCGTCCCGGGGCGCGGGGTTCTCACCACGACGACGCACTCTGACCCCTTCGAGCGCGCCGACCAGGACCTGAACGAACTCGCGAACGACCGATTCACCGGGGGTCGCCCGGAACGACTTGGGCGAGTGACGACGGCCGTCTAGAGCGAGGAGAGCGCCGCGGTGGCGGCGATTGCCGCGGCCAGCCAGCACGCCGTGCGAACCCAGTGCGCGCGACGTAGCACCCGGCCCCGTCGCGGATCGAAGTCGGTGTGGAGTTGGTTGTGGACACGGATCGCCCACCCTGCGGTCACGACCACCGCCGCCGCGGCGGAACCCGCGCACAACACCCACGTCGTGGAGATCCCGTGGTGCAGACGAACGAGCCACAGCACGAGGCCGAGAGCCTGCGCCGCCCACGGCGCCGCGACCGCCCAGGTGATGCGCGCCACGTGCTGAGAGTGGAACGCCGGCCAACTGGCTTCGTCCACGATGCCAAAAGAGGGGTAGACGACCAGGCCAACGGTCATGCTCAGTCCCACGAGGTACCAACTCGCGACGACCGTCAAGATGAGTGCTGATCTCACGCAGCGAGGTTAGGCCACCACACCCGGGCCCGGGTATGGCGATGGCCCTCCCCGCGGCCGACGGGGAACGCGCTGGCCTTTCGCGCGTGGCGGTCACCGTTCGACGGGTGGACCTGTCGTCGTCAAGATCAGGTGCGCCACCGTCGCCGTCCAGCCCGTTTGGTGCGAGGCGCCGAGACCCTGGCCCGTGTCGCCGTGGAAGTACTCGTAGAAGAACACGTAGGGCCGCCACCGAGGATCACTCACCAGCGTGTGGTACCTCGCGTCGGAGGGACGCACTCCCCCTTCGGCCGCGACGAAGAGCGAGATGAGGCGTCGCGACAACGCGTCGGCTACCTCGTCGAGGGTCATCGACGTGCCCGATCCGACCGGGAACTCGACTTGGACATCGCCCGGGCAGTGCGTCTCGTAGTTGCGCAGCGCCTCGATGAACAGCACGTTCAGGGGGAACCACACGGGACCGCGCCAGTTCGAGTTGCCGCCGAACAGCGCCGACGTGGACTCGCCCGGCTCGTAGTCCACGCTCGAGTCGATGCCGTTGATGTCGACGACGAAGGGATGATCGCGATGGTAGGCCGAGATGGAGCGAATCCCGTAGGGCGACAAGAGGTCGTCCTCGTCGAGGACGTTGGCGAGCATCCTCGTGAGACGTTCGGGCGCGACGAGCGTGAGCAGGTGCGCGACGTCGTGGCCGTCGTCGCGCGCCCGGTACGCCGCGGACTGCTCGGGATTGTGCGCCAGGAACCAACTCAGGCGGGAGCGAAAATCCTCGAGGTGACTCACGGCGCTCTCGTGGTAGACGAAGGACGCGAGCACCGGCACGAGTCCGACGAGGGATCGAACCTTCAAGGGAACGTCGCCTCCCTCGAGCAGGTGCACGACGTCGTAGAAGTAGGCGTCGTCGTCGTTCCACATCCCCGAGTTGTTCTCGGCCGCCGCGATGCGCAAGAAGTGCTCGATGAATTTAGTGGCGAGATCCTCGTAGACGTCGCGCTGCGCGGCGAGGCGAAGGGACATGTTCAACAGGTCGAGGGCGTACATGGCCATCCAGGCGGTGGCGTCGGCTTGTTCGATGGTGCCGATCGATCGCGGGAGCGTCGAGCGGTTGAGGGGCGAGATGTTGTCGAGGCCCATGAAGCCGCCGGTGAAGACGCCGTCGTCGTTGTTGCCCTTGGCGTTGATCCACCACGTAAAATTCACCATCAGTTTGTGGAAGACCTTGGCCAGGAAGTCGAAGTCGGTGCCGCCGTCGATGGTGAAGACCTGCAGCGCGGCCCACGCGTGCGTGGGGGGATTGACGTCGGAGAAGTTCCACTCGTACGCGGGGAGTTGGCCGCTCGAGTGCATGTACCACTCGCGCAGCATCAGCAACAATTGCGCCTTGGCGAATTCTGGATCGACGTGCGCGATCGTGACGCAATGAAAGGCGTGGTCCCAGTTGGCGAACCACGGATACTCCCAGACGTCGGGCATGAGCAATACGTCGTGCGCGTTGAGGTGACGCCAATCATCGTTGCGAATGCCCGTGCGCTGCGTCGGTGGCGGCGCCGAGGTGGAGTCGCCACTCAGCCAACGCTTCACGTTGTAGTGGTAGAACTGCTTGGACCACAAGAGCCCCGCCATCGCTTGGCGCAGGACCCGCGCGTCGTCGGCGCTCGCGTTCGTCGGGGTCATCGACGCCCAGTACTGGTCGGCCTCGCGACGTCGATGGGCGATGGTGCGATCGAAGGCGACGTCGTCGAACGTGAACGACGCGTGAGTGTCGGCGCCCGGGGGCTCCTCGCGCAGACGCACTCGGATGATCGTCGAGGCGCCCGGCGCCAGCGTCACCTCGTAGTCGAGGGCGGCCTTGGTCCCCTCGCCCGCCGGGTTGACGCCCGACGCACCACTCACCACGAAGTCGTTGATGCCGTCCTTGGGGAACATCGGGCCCTCGGCCGCGCCGTAGAGTCGTCGCACGTTGGTCTCGTTGTCGCAGAACAACAGTCGCGGCGTACCCTCCCCCGTGAGACGAAGGGGGGGTGTGCGCGTCGAGAGCGCCACGACCGAACCCTCGCGCGCGACCAGGCGCGGCGCGACCGCGTCGACGTCGCCCCAGCTCCACGTGTTGCGGAACCAGAAGGTCGGCAGTACTCGCAACGTCGCCGGGACGGGCGCGGCGTTCTCCACGGTGATCTGCATCGCGAGGTCGTGGGGGCCCTCCTTGGCGTAGTCCACGCTCACCACCCAGTAGTGCGAGGTGTCGAAGATACCCGTGTCGAGCAATTCGTACTCGGGGTCTGAACGATCCCGGGCCGCGCAGTTCGCGAGGAGGTCCTCGTAAGGGAATCTCGCCTGGGGGTAGTGATATCGCCAGGAGTTCCACGAGTGCGTGGGCGTGGCGTCGGTGTACCACCAGTACTCCTTGACGTCCTCACCGTGGTTGCCCTGGGGGCCCGTCACGCCGAACATCCGCTCCTTCAGTATGGGGTCGACGCCGTTCCACAGGGCCAAGGAGAGGCACCAGTTCTGTTCGAGGTCGCAGAAACCGGCCATGCCGTCCTCGTTCCAGCGATACACCCGACTGCGCGCGTGATCGTGAGGGAAGGACGCCCACGCGTCACCGTCAGCGCTGTAGTCCTCGCGCACCGTCCCCCAGGCGCGCTCGGCGAGGTAGGGACCCCAGTCGCGCCAGGACGACGACCCGTCGTTGGCCTCTCCGAGGCGACGGCGCTCGGGGTCGACGTCACTCGTGGTCATCGCGCCGTGACCACCACTCGACACCGCTGCGCTCGACCCAACATCGCCACAGAGTAGCCCGCCTCCGACGGCGCTCGACGCTGAGCCGTGCGGGGCGGGGCGGGATGCACCCTAGTATCGGGTCGACGACGAGGAGGAGTGGTTGATGAAAGCACTGTCGGTGATACCGCTACAGGCCGGTTCGGCCACACTGATGGACGTCGAGGAGCCTCCGACGAGCGACGGCCCCATCTTGGTCGAGACGCTCGCGGTCGGCATCTGCGGCACCGACATCGAGATCCTCTCGGGTGACTACGGCTGGAGTCCGCCGGGACGCGAGCGCCTCGTGCTGGGCCACGAATCCCTCGGCCGTGTCCTCGACGCCCCCGCGGGCGGGTCGATCAAGGTGGGCGACCTCGTGGTCGGCATCGTGCGCCGCCCCGACCCGGTGCCGTGCGCCAACTGCGCGGTGCTGGAGTGGGACTTCTGTCGCAACGGGCAGTACACCGAGCGCGGCATCAAGGAACACGACGGCTACCTGTCCGAGCGATATCGCATCACCGCCGACTTCGTGGTCAAGGTCGACCCCGATTTAGGCGTTCTGGGGGTCCTGCTCGAGCCCACGAGCGTCGTCGCGAAGGCGTGGGAGCAGGTCGACCGGATCGGGGGTCGCGCCCACTGGGCGCCGCGCAGCGTCTTGGTCACGGGCGCAGGACCCATCGGACTGCTCGCCGCGCTCCTGGGGGTCCAACGCGGACTCGAGGTCCACGTGCTCGATCGCATGACTGACGGCGTCAAGCCGGACCTGGTGCGAGCTCTCGGCGCCACCTACCACAGCGGCCCGATCGCCGACGTGGGCCTCTCCCCCGACGTGATCATCGAGTGCACGGGGGTCTCCTCGGTGATCCTCGACGCCATGGGCCACGTCGGAGTCGGCGGGGTGATGTGCCTGACGGGCGTCTCCTCGGGCGGACACACCATCAACGTCGACGAGGGGGCGCTCAATCGCGCCATGGTGCTCGAGAACGTGGCCGTGGTCGGCTCGGTCAACGCGAACCGCCGACACTACGAATCCGCGGCCGTGGCCCTCGCGGCGGCGGACCACGACTGGTTGTCCCGGCTCATCACGCGGCGCGTGCCGCTCGAGCAGTGGTCCGACGCGCTGACGCGCCACGACGACGACGTCAAGGTCGTGATCGAGGTCGCGCCCACGCGCGGCGTCGCGTGAGCACTCCCGCGCCGACGCCGCGCGCCGTCGTCGTGGCGGGCGTCTCGGGTTCGGGCAAGAGCACCGTGGGACGCTCCCTCGCGCAACGTCTGGACTACGACTTCGCCGACGCCGACGATCTCCACAGTCGCGCCAACATCGACAAGATGAGATCGGGCCATCCGCTCACCGATGAGGACCGGGTGCCGTGGCTGAATGCGGTGGGTGCTTGCGTGCGCGAGAGCCTCGACCACGGCCGCGGCATCGTCGTGGCGTGCTCCGCCCTCAAGAGGAGTTACCGCGACATCCTTCGTTCCTACGAACCGACCACGTTCTTCCTTCTCCTGGACGCCTCGCCGGAGTTGATCATGTCGCGCGTGCTCGCGCGCGAGGGCAGCTTCATGCCCCCCTCGTTATTGTCCTCGCAGTTCGCCACGCTCGAAGCATTGGGCCGCGATGAGGTGGGGGCGCGCGTCGACGTCAGCCACGAACTCACCCGCAGCGTCGACGACGCCGTCGTGGCAGTGACGACGCACACTCCAGGGCCCTAGCGCCTCGCCACACGCGGAGCACTCGACGCTGCGCCGGCTCGTCACCCGGATACCCGGGCACCCGGACCCCGGACTCCGGGCTCCGGGCTCCGGGGCACGGCCGCGCGAGGGAGTGTGCGCGAATCGAACCCGGACCCGCGAGGTCTTCGACGATCTGGTTGCGCCGCCAGTGGCGGCCCGCCCACCGAGGGGGAATTGCCTCATCACGGGCTCGTGCAGATCAATGATGATCACTGGGCTGCTCTGGGCTGCTCTGGGCGACTCTGGGCGAGTCGCTGGCGGTTTCGCAGAAAGAAGAAAATGCACTTGTAGCGGGTGTTCTCCACTTCGGCGCGCGACGCGACGAAGGGCTCGCTCCAGCAGTCCCGTGCCACTTCGCGTTCGCCGGGCTTTCGATTCCAATCCTGCGACGACAAATACACTCGGTACTTATGGAAAAGAGTTCTATTCGTGTCGGCTTCCTTGCGTACGGTGCCATTGGCCACGAGCACAACCACGCGATCCACAACACCGCCGGTCTCGAACTCGTGGCGGTGTGCGACACCAATCCACAACGGGTCGAGGCAGCACGGCAGCTCGCCCCCCAGGCAGCGGCTTTTAGCGACGCCGGTGAGATGCTGGATTCTGGCCTCCTTGACCTGGTCGTCATTTCCACTCCACCCAATAGCCACTACCACTGGGCCAAAGAATCGCTGCGACGCGGCATTCACGTCGTCCTTGAAAAGCCCATGGCGCTCAGCGCTGATCAGTGCGATGAATTGATCTCGCTCGCGTCAGAGAAGGACCTCATGCTGGTGGTGTATCAGAACCGCAGATTCGATGACGACTTCGTCACGATGCGCGACGTCATTCGTTCCGGTGAGATTGGCGACGTCTACCACTACGACAGTTTTATCGGCGGATATTCACGCCCCTGCGATTTCTGGCACTCGAGTGCCGAGGTGTCCGGTGGGGCCATCTTCGACTGGGGCAGTCACTTCATTGATCAGATTCTGAACATCATCCCTGATGACGTGGCACACGTCAGTGGTCAGAACCACAAGCGCGTCTGGACCCACGTGACGAACGCCGACCACGCGCACGTCACCGTGACATTTTCGTCCGGCAAGCAGGCGACCTTTGTCCATTCCGACCTCGCCGCCGCTCGTAAGCCCAAGTTCTACGTGCTGGGGACCGAGGGCGCCATCATTGGTGACTGGGACCCCGCGGGCGAACCAGCCGTCGCCGACCTACCCGCGATAGTGACCGTGCACCACGTGGACGGAACCTCGCGTATCGCGCCCCTGCGACCGTCGCCGCCGTACGAGTTCCATCGCTCCATTGTCGCGTACCTCAACAATGGCATTCCCATGGAAGTCACTGCACTGCACTCTCGCAACGTGGTGGCGATCATGCAAGCGGCCGAACAGTCAGCCGCGCACAACGCGTGGCCCGTGACGCCAGTGCTTCGTCGGTCCTAGCGAGTGACTGTTCGGTGGGGCTTCCTGGGTGCTGGCTTCGTGGCCAGTCGTGGCCTCGCCCCCGCCGTGCACGCGTCGCGCGGAGCAACCCTCTACGCCGTCGCCAGCCGCGATGAGCGACGGTCGGCCGCTCTGGAACCCGAACGAGTTCACGCCACGTACGACGACCTCTTGGCCGACGAACGTGTTGACGCCGTGTACATCAGTCTGTCGAACGGTCAACATCGCGAATGGGTGACGAAGTCACTCGAGGCCGGCAAGCACGTTCTCTGTGAGAAACCCCTGGGCCTCAGTTCCACTGACGTAGCGGCCATGTTCGATTCTGCGGCGCAGCACGGTCGACTACTCGTGGAAGCGGTGTGGGGTCGATGGCATCCACGTTTTGCTCGGGTGCTTCACCTGGTGACCAGTGGGGAGATCGGCGAGGTCGAGCACATCGAGACGGCTTTTACTTCCCTCTCTGAGATGACCGACAACTATCGACTCAATCCCGCACTGGGTGGTGGCGCACTCCTCGACGTGGGTTGTTACCAAGTGCACGCGTGGGTCGCACTCACTCAGGGCGCCCCTGATCTCACCATTACTCAACTCGAACGCACCATCGGGCCCACGGGCATTGACCTGACCACTGACGTCCGGGTGCGCATCAAGCACCGCATCACCGCGCACTCGGTGAGTTCATTCGCCCTGCCGAGCGATCAACAATTCATCGTTGAGGGCTCTCACGGAAGGATCAGCACCGAGGTGGGTGAGTCCTTCACCACCTGGAACGAGGCCAGTTCCCTCCTGGTTAATGGCGTGCGTGAAGACTTCCCGGTCACCAACGCCTTCGTGGAGATGGTGCAGAACGTCAGTGCGGTGATTGACGGCGACCGTGGCTGGACCGTGCCGAGTGCGGATTCACTGCGCGTCGCGGCCATCCTCGACGCCGTCGCACGACACCCGTAACTCAGGTACTTTTGCTTTTTTACCTCTGGCCGGACCCTGGGGTACCCGTGGTCGCGCCCGCGCACGACGTGGCGCCGCGTCCACGAGCCAGGAGAACCCGCGCCCCCTCGACACCTCAAGGAGTCGCCTCAGGTGGACTTCTCCGCGTGACCGCCGAAACCCGCGCGCATCGCCGACAGGACCTTCGCGGTGAACTCGCCCTCGCCGCGCGACTCGAAGCGCTGGAAGAGCGCGGCGCTGATCACCGGTGCGGGCACGGATTCGGCGATGGCCGCCTCCACCGTCCAGCGCCCCTCACCCGAGTCCGACACCCGGCCGCTGAACTCGCGGAGCTCGGGCGACCGGGCCAGCGCGTCGGCCGTCAGGTCCACCAGCCACGAACTGACGACCGAGCCGTGTCGCCACACCTCGGCGACCTCGGCCAGGTCGAAGTCGTAGGAGTAGTACTCCGGGTGGCGTAGGGGCGTCGTCTCGGCGTCCGCGACGACGTTGGCGCGTCCGACGTTGGCGTGCTTGAGGATGTTGAGCCCCTCGGCGATCGCCGCCATCATGGCGTACTCGATGCCGTTGTGCACCATCTTGACGAAGTGACCCGCCCCGCTGGGCCCGCAGTGCAGGTACCCCCACGCGGCGGTGGCGTCGGTGCGCGTGCGCTGCGGCGTCGGCGCGACGCCGTCGTCTCCCGGGGCGATGGACTTGAACAGCGGTTCGAGGCGCGCGACGACGTCGTCCTCACCACCGATCATCAGACTGTAGCCGCGCTCGAGTCCCCACACTCCCCCGCTCGTGCCACAGTCCACGTAGTGCAGCCCGCGAGCGGCGAGCGCGCGGGCGCGCACGATGTCGTCCTGGTAGAACGAGTTGCCGCCGTCGATGACCACGTCGTCGGCGTCGAGGTGCTCGACCACTTCGTCGAGCGCCGAGTGGGTGATCGCCGCGGGGAGCATCAGCCAGATCGCGCGGGGCCGCCGCAACTGACCCACGAGGTCCTCGAGCGAAGTGGCGGCGGTGATCCCCGGACCCCGCAGTGCGTTCACCGCGTCGGGATTGACGTCGTAGACGACGCACTCGTGCCCGTCGCGCACCAGGCGTTGGGCGATGTTGGCCCCCATCCGGCCCAGGCCCACCATCGCCAATCGCATCGGTCTCTCGGTCGCCATCGCGGCCCTCCTCGTTCGTCGCCGCCCGTGGGCGACGGATCAGCTCGCTGGTCGACGAATCGTACTGCACGCCCGGCGCGGCGCATCGCGAGATTACGCACGGGCGCCCATCACGTCGCGCTCGGCGCCAGCCGAGATTCACCTCGTCACCACTGGCGGGACATCACAGTGCCGGTCGACCCCTCGTGGGCGTGAACCCGTTCGACCCCCTACGGAATATTCCCGAGGTTATTCATGGTGTGCAGTGGGTCACGCACGGCATCCCACGGAGGCCGGACAGCTACGCGCTGCGCAGATACCGCTCGAGCGCCCGACGAAGTACCTCAGAAACGCTGATCCCGTCGGCCTGGGCGCGCCTCACCGCTTCGGACTTGAGTGATGCGCCGAGGCGAACGGATTCCACCGACTTCTTGTCGCTCCCCAGTCGAGGTCGGCCGCGTCCGCGCCGAGCCATCAGGAGCATCTCTTCGCTGTAGCCATTCTCCGCCTCGAGCGCGAAAGCCTCGATCGACTCGTCAGTGATGGACTCGCCGCTCTTCAGGTATCCGTAAATTCGTTTCGTCATACTTCAGTTGCTCCTCTAGGGACTCTGATTAATTGTAGTACATTTAATAGTACATTCCGCCTCAGCCAGGGTGGACTGGGAAAGCGTTCGTGCTACAATTGACGCACATGGAGACGATTGGGATTCGCGAGTTGCAGCAACATGCGTCTGCTGCCCTTCGACGAGTTGCGCGGGGTGAAACCTTGGGCGTCACCGATCGTGGACGTCTCGTCGCAGTCTTGAGTTCCCCGTCCGGCACGTCGGGGGTCGCGGCAATGACGATGGCGGGACGCGTACAGCCAGCACGACGTCGTCCGGCTGAACTGCCTCTCGCCGTTACGGCAGAGCGGCGGACGGCGGACGTCCTTGATGAGTTGAGAGAAGATCGCTAAATCAGATGGCGTGGTATCTCGACACGTCGGCGTTCTTGAAACTCCTCGCTGAGGAAAACGATTCGGCCGCGATGCGCGAATGGGCGGTCCTGCACGATTCCCTCTGGTCGTCACAACTACTTCGAACTGAGGCCGTCAGGGCCGCCAGCCGTCTCGGCATATCGGACGATGACGTCGAAACTGCGTTGGAGTCGGTGTCTCTCATACTTCCCAGCGTGGCGACCTTCTATACGGCGGGTCACCTTGCACCCCACTCGTTACGATCCCTCGATGCACTCCATTTGGCGACGGCCCTGGAAATGGGCGATGACCTCGAAGGAATTGTCGCGTACGACGAGCGTCTCATCACGGCGTCGCGCGATGCATCCCTTGTGGTAGTTAGTCCCGCCTAAACGTGCTCCGAGGCACGACGGTCGCCATCATGGCACGCGAGGAGTCCAAGTCCTTCACTCCACTGAACCCCGAGGTGCGATCCATTCGACCACTTGACCCGTCACCTGGGCGATGTGGTCGAAGTCAGCATCGTAGTGAACGACAATGAGCCCTGCCTCCTCGGCCGCAGCAGCGATTAGGAGATCGGGAACCTTTCGGCCACGAAGACCCTTCTCAGCGAGCAATCGCTGCACTTGTCGCGCCCGTGAGAAGTGCCGAGCTGTAACAGGGACTAGCGCCATCACGTCCAGCGCGAGCGCCAGCGCGTCCCACTCATCGACATTTCGAGCGGAGAATCCGATCTCCAGGTCCGACATCGCCGCCCGTCCTACCGCACCTGCCTGAACGAGTGGCTCGAGCACTGCACGAACCGATGGTGACCTCAATCGGGTCAGAACACTCGTGTCAGCGAGATGGGTTATCGCCACGCGGTCTCGCGATCCAACAATGACGCGTCGGCCAAGGTCTGGAACGCATAGTGGACGTTTTCTTTCCTCCGACCCCCCGCCAAGCGAAGTGCTTCATTCACCGTCGCCTTAATGGTCGGTGTCCCGAGTTCCGCCTGCGCCGCTTGGAGCGATGATTCGTCGATATCGATCAATCTCTTAGCCATCGCAAAAGTATATACGTTACAGTGAAAAATATATACTCCTGAGAATATAGATCTATCGGAACTTTGAAGATCACAAGAGATGAAAGTAGAACGTGGGGGACCTTGCGAATCGAGTGGTTATCCGGGTCTTCGCATTCATGGCAGGTCCGCGCCCATTTGGACGTCAAATCATTAAGATAGTAAATAACAGATCAAAAGAGAAGGAAAAATGACCGTCGCACGACTTCTCCGAGGTACCAGGCGCGCCAAGGGATGGAGCCAGCGCGAACTCGCCACGCGCGCCGACATCACCCAGTCCGCACTCGCGGCTATTGAGAGCACTGCGCACGACACTCGTGGAGCCACCCTCGAACGATTGATCTCTGCAACGGGGTACGGCCTCTTCACCCTGCCGACAACTGGTCGCTGCGCCGCCGACTGGGCGGACGAGATCTACCAAGAACTGAGGTCGAAACGCCGTAGCGAGGCCGTGGCGTTTAGGGCTCTGATTGGTCTCAGCGACGACCTCACCGACGCCGAGCCCGACGTGCGGGTCGCACTCTGCGTAGCGCCGCCGCCGCCGTGCGGTGACATTCGCTTCGACGCGGCGATTGCCGCGGTGGTGGAACACCACCTCACCCAGCTCTATCTTCCAATTCCCAGATGGGTCCACGAGAAGAATAGGTTTCTCTCTATTGCCTGGGTCGTCACTCAGGGAGTCGACGAATCCGAAGTGCCCAACGCCTTTGTACGCCATGGTGTCTTTCTCGACGCCTCTGAATTGGCCAGCGTGTGAGCTAGCTCTTCTCGGCCACCGATGTTCGCGACGCTCTTCGCGAACTCGCGCAGGAACTTCGATTGGTAAGCGTTCCGGCAGCTATTCACGTGGTGGGTGGGGCGGCCGTGGCCATTCAAGTGGGACGCGAAGCCCTGACTCGTGACGTCGATGCGTTGCATCCTTTGAGCCAGGAGTTCACCGACGTCGTCCACCTCATCGCCGGTCGACGTGACGATAAGAGGCACTTCGGAAATGAGTGTTGACGGCCTTGGCGGCCATCCAAAGGCGTCTTGGTGGCTCGAGAGGGGTACCTGCGCTCAGCGTGTTCAGGTTCCTCGAGGCGAAGGACGGTTCTCATTTTCTTCTGCACGGCGCGAACCGTGTGAACCCACGTCGGCGTGCTCAGAGGGCGTCCGTCGCGAGGGTCGCGCACCCGCGACCACGGCCGAGGCCGAGCGCCCCACAACGCAAAGGAATTGAGGCGATGCCCAGCAGCGTCGGGACGAACTCTCCATCGAATGATCGCCTATTCGTTGACGAGTACTACTAGTACTGGGGTGGACCTGCGGCGACATACGTGCGCACCTCGTCGAAATCCAGATCGAAGGGTCCCGGTCCCGTCAAGAACCACGTCACCCCCGCCTCAGACCACTCGGCGTAGCGTTCATCCTTCCGGTACACCATGTTCTCATCGCGCTGTCCCCACACCACGATGTCGAAATGCTCGAGGTCGGCCCCCGCAGCGATCAACTGGGACTTCAACTCGTCCATCTGCTCGGGCTCAGTCATTTGGATCACCATCATGCCCTCATGCTGGGCCGCTCGCCGGATTGGAGCTCGATTCGGCCAACGGCCCGCCAACCACAGTGGGATCCCCGTGGGACGGTACGGCGTCGGGTGGAACGCTACCTCCTTGGCCGCAAAAAACTCGCCGGTGAAGTCCACCTCGTCGCCCGACGCGAGGCCCTGAAAGACGGTGATCCCCTCGTTCAGGGCGCGGCCACGTTCTCGGGCGTCGGTCAATTCGCCGAAGCAGGCGAGTTCGCTACCCGGGTAGTCATCGCCAATGCCGAATCCCATCACGATGCGACCGTGGGAAAGACGATCGAGCGTGACGGCCTGGCGCGCCACCACTTGGGGGCGACGACGGATCAGTGGCGTGATCATCGGTCCCAGCGTGATGCGCGAGGTCCGCGCGGCCATGACGGCCAAGCAGACGTAGGGGTCGAGGATGTCGCGCACGGGCGCCGAGTAACGAAGGTGGTCCCAGACGAAGAAACCATCCCAGCCAGTTTCCTCGGCCAATACCGCAAGATCGGCCATCCGTTCGACGTCGGCGAGGCCGTCGAACGGTGGGAGGAAGAGTCCGTGCTTCATGTCACCACCCGTGATCGTCAGTGACGAGAGTAGTGCCTTGAGGGAATCTTGCGCATGGATCTCACATCAGGAGAGTCGTCGCCGAGAAGTATCGAGCCGATCGAGCGCGAGGTCGTACTTTCGGCTAGTGCGTGTGCCACTACCCCGTCGAACTCGCCTGGCGCCAGGTGTACGCTCGCACGCCGACCAGCAGAGATGGCCGACCGCTCGGGGCGGGGCTGATCCAATTCCTCAGCGGACGGGCAACTGCACAGCGGCACAGAACACGACGGGGCGCTGAAGCGCCGCTTGGATGACGTCAGTACTTTGTCAAGAGGGTGTGGTCGCCAGCTAAAACTGCTATTCCTTCGGGGTTTAGCTCAGCTGGTGGAGCACTTGCATGGCACGCAAAGGGGTCGCCAACAGAAGGTCCATGCGTTCTGCAAATCCTCAGACATTTCGTATGACGAAAAGTCGACAACTTCAACTGAGAAATCGAATTATTCTGACAAGCCGTCGGGGTGTGGAATCCTCCGAAGGTCGAGACCATCGATGGCGTCGAAGTTCGACGGGTTGCATGTGAACAAGGGAAGATCGTTCGCAATAGCAATTGCCGCAATCATGGCGTCATACGTGCGCGCGTTCGGTTTGCGCCCACCTCGACGTAGTGACGCTGCGACACGACCGAAGGATCGCGCCGCAGCGGCATCGAATGGAAGTGGCTGGAAGTCGGCCTCAACCTGTTGGAGGCGCATCTGTCGAATGGCCTGCTCCTGAGGGTTGGCAGCAACGAGAGGTCCTACTGATAATTCAGCGAGGGTCACCGCGGTGATCATCGGCTCCTCCGGCAGCGACGACACGTCTGCAATCCTCTCGAGAAGAATGATGGTGCTGGTGTCGAGAACACCACGCTGCGCCGGACTTGTCGCCATCACAGCCCGGGGTCAATGATTGCGTCGAGGTCGCGGCGAAGCGAGTTGGGATCCATCGCAGGAAGCGATGCCCACCGATTCAGTATCGCCCGCGCCGACAACGGCGGCGAGTCGAGCGGCACAAGCATGGCGACGGGTTTGCCATCACGAGTCACGGTGAGGTGTTCGCCTGAAGTCACTCGATCGACAGCCTTTCCACCATGGTTTCGCAGATCACGGATAGTTATCTCGGACACAGCATGATTGTATCACGCGTGATACGTGAAGTTTCGGAAGTGTCGAATGACTTATCAAGAGTCATTCATGGCACGCAAGGGGTTCGAGAGACGTGCATTAGATGCGGCGGACTGCTGGTGGTTAACGAGTTGCCATTTGGAGTTGAAGCGGCTCGATTCGGCGGCCGGCTTTGGGTGGGCAGATTCTTAGCCTCACTTCTCTGGCGACAATAGAAATTCCAAGATGGTGCGTGCACGTGACGGAGCGGGATCTTCTGGAAAGTACTCCTCGTACAGTGCGAATGCTTGCTCGACTGTCGTGACGCCACAAGAGATGAGAAGTACGGCGATGTCGGGTTCGTCGCGTCGACCCCTGCTCGCACGAATCTTCATCGCCAACATGGTGCGGTCATCTGCCGCCAAGACCTCGAGTGAGCCGAAGCGATAGAGGGGCCGCCATTCTGGCGACTTGAAGACAGGAATGAACCCGTTGGCGGCAGCGTTGAGCCAATCATCGGGAAGGTCACGCAGTCGTGCTATTTCACGGGCGGCTTCCATCACAGTATCTCGGGGATAAAAGTCTCCATCGACGTCCATCGTCGCATCACGTGAATCGTGTGCCAGGACCATGACCGCCCCACCCACGATGTAGAGCTTAGCTGCAACCCCCCGACGCTTTAAGTCCTCGCCCAACGCAGCCATGGCGTCGATCATCTCGGCCCTCTTCATCAGACGCTTGCGAGTTCTTCAGCGGCGACGAGTACACCGTGTCGGACAAATGCGGCGGGCGCCGTTGCGAATTCCCATTGGTGCAGTGAAGGATTCTCCGAAAGATGCCAGAAGGGCTTGACGAAGCGAGCCGGGTCATTGACCCAACGTGGTATCGGCGCGCTCCTTCGCGCGCACTCATCCTCGACGGTGGCTGCGAGGAAGGCATCCCATCGAGGGTCACCTACGAGGTTCGGCGGATCACCAACCAAGTCCCCCAGTTCGTCGTCGCCCGCACGTCGAATCGCGTCGCGAAAGCTCAGTGAAAGGCGAAGAGCAGAGTCCTCCGCTTGGCGAGAATTCCTCTCTTCCTGGAGTGCCTCACTGATTCGGCGCGCAACGTTGACTGCGCCGAGCCGAGCTAAAGGCGCCAACGTGAGTTGAAGGGAGAACCCAGTCGACTCGACGATTGAGCTCAACAGAGAAAGTGATGGTTCCCTCTGTGCCGATTCGATGGCGGCGATTGTCGGCTGAGGTACTTGAGCGAGACGCGCGAGATCACGTTGCGTCAGTCCGATAGACCAGCGCAATGTCCGAAGAATCCCTGATGCCTTCTGTTTGCCATCCATAGGAATATGATACTATAATAAGTATCAAAACGCGTCCATTACCCGGTGGCTTTAAGATTCTCTCCCGAAGATTCAATTGGTGCGGTTCATGGCAAGAAGGGGGTGAGAGCGCTGAATTGACCGCGTAATGAATCCAAGGGGTCCCCGACCAGGGTTTCCGTCAGGTCGGTCTCGCGCATCCCTCCCCTACTTCAGCCGTCGCGTCAGCCAATTTTTGGTCGCTGGCAATTCAAGTCATTGGCATTCGCCCAGATAAGACGGTCGAAGTGACCCGGCGCCGTTAGTCTCGTCACATGCTGGCGTACGTCGCGACCAAGGACCAGTTCCTCCAGGATGCGCCGGTCATCGAGGAATTGGTCCGCGACAAGGTGCAGTCCGAACTAGCAATCAACATTTCCCGCAACTCGTCGGAGTTCCTCAGTTGGCGCAATTCACTCGGCAATGCCATGTATCACGTCATCCATTCCTCAGGACTTCCGTCGAATGCGGGAATTGCAATCGAATACCGACTCCACGGGCGTCAACAGCGAATCGACTTCATCGTCTCAGGGAAGAATAAGGAAGGCCTCTCTCAACTTGTCCTCATCGAACTCAAGCAATGGACGGATGTCGCTACCTCACCACTTGCCGACCACGTTCGCACTTACTTAGGTGGTGCGAACCGCGACGTCAACCACCCCTCCTACCAGTCATGGTCGTACTCACGCCTTCTCCAGGACTTCTACGAAGTTGTCACTGATGATCCGATTGAGGTCGCCTCTTGCGCCTACTTACACAATTGTCTCGACGGGACTGCGTTGAGAACTTCGGACTCCGACGAGCTCCTGTCGCGTGCTCCGCTATTCCTACGCAATGAACGTGATGAACTTCAAAACTTTCTCGCCGAACACATCGAAGAAGGTGACCACGCTGAGGTCGTTCGCCGAATCGAGGAAAGTCGAATCCGACCTTCTAAGCAACTCGTGGAGATGCTCGGATCGATGCTCGAGGGCAACGAGGAATTCGTCCTCATCGATGATCAGAAGACCGCGTACGAGACCATTCGCGCGAGGGTGAAGTCAGTCTTACCTGGCGAGCGGCTTGCCCTCATTGTCAAGGGCGGACCCGGGACGGGTAAGTCAGTGATCGCCGTCAATGCCCTCGTGTCACTTCTCGACGATGGACTTAACGTCCGCTACGTAACGAAGAACGCCGCCCCTCGAGCGGTGTATCAGTCAAAGCTCAAGGGCCGCCGATCCAATGCGTCTGTCGCTAATCTCTTCATCAGTTCCGATTCGTTCCACGCCCTCGAGCCAGACAGTTTTGACGTCCTCCTTGTTGATGAGGCCCATCGACTCGTCGAGAAGTCCGGTTTCTACCGAAACCTCGGTGAGAACCAGATCAAGGAGATTATTCGCAGTGCACGTGTCAGCGTCTTCTTCACAGACGAAAGCCAATTGGTGACCTGGCGAGACATTGGAACATTGGACGAAATCCGCTCGTGGGCTGGTGCAGCCGGGGCACCTGTTGAAGAGTTGCAACTGAGCGCCCAGTTCCGGTGCGCGGGATCCGACGAATACCTCAAGTGGCTGGACTCGACACTTCGCCTTTCATCGGACGAAGCCCCCGACTTGTCGGCCTGCGAGTACGACATTCGGATATTCGATTCCCCCGAAGAACTCCGTGACACCATCTTCGAGCTCAACAAATCGAACAATAAATCGCGCCTTCTTGCTGGCTACTGCTGGCAGTGGGTGAGCCGGAACGATGCTTCAAAGTTCGACATCAATTTTGAGGACACCGATTTTGCAATGAAGTGGAATCTGACATCTGATGGATCAAACTGGATGATTTCCCCAAACTCGATCCACGAGGTTGGCTGCATCCACACCTGCCAGGGCCTTGAGGGCGACTACATGGGCGTGATTATCGGACCAGACCTTGTCGTTAATAATGGCCTTTTAGTAGGCAACCCTCAAGGTCGCGCAAAGCATGACAAATCACTGCAAGGGATCAAACAGTCATCAATCCGGGATACCGAGGCCACGGTAGAGAAGGCAGATCGACTGATTCGAAATACCTATCGAACCATGATGACGCGTGGCATGAAGGGATCCTTCATCTACTGCACCGACCCGTCAGTTACAAGCGTCTTTCGAATCTCGCTCCTCGGGGCCGGTTACCATCGAGCAAATTAGGAATCGTGAGCGCGATTACTTTCGCTTCGTTTCGACCTCCGAGACTGAATCCCGTGACCTCAACTGACTCCGTCCTGCCAATTTGAAAGATCACACGAATTATCCAGTCTCATAAATTCACGAGCCTTCCGAGTCCCCACTCTCCGAAGCGTTCAGTTCTAGTACCGAATCGAATCCGAGGTCTGACAACAGTTCGTCTCGAAAAAGTTCGAAGTAGAACCTCCCTCGTTCTCTAACTTGGTCTGAATTCCAATTAGAAAGCGATATCGGAAACATTCCTTGAAGTCGATCCACTTCTGTCTCAATCTTCTGCGATAATGATCCCAGTTGACTCTTGTCCACCAGCAATCGATTCATGATGAGACCTGATCCCGCGAAGTTCTTCACCTTGACGTCATTCCAAGGCAAGAGATTGTTTTGGCTTCGATTGTCACTTGGATGTAGGAGGGTTAGGTTCCCAATGAAGTCCACCGTGTCTTGCTCGGTCTGGCGATCCCACGCTCCCTCATTATCACTGTCTGGAGCTTTCGGATAGATGTGATCAAGATCGTATCCAGGAACTTGATTAGATCCTTTGCCGGAAGTCGTTCGCATAAAGTTGACTACTGAATTCGCGTTAGCGGCGTGGTCATTTGCGTATCGGAATTGAACTGCCATTGCGCATCGAGCGAGCACGTATCGTATCTTGACTCGTTGCGTCTTTCTGGAGTAGCTCAGGAGACTAAGTTGCTTTTCCAAGTCATCGACCCGAGTCCTAATCGCCTCCTTCTTTAACACCGATGCCGAAGCTCTTAGAATCTCATCCCGTGACGCGTACTGATCAAGATTGCTGACGTCTTGGCTCCACTGATGGATTATGCGCTCGAAGTCTTGGTTTTTCTCGCTCGAGAAAAGTGAGAGCATCACTCTCGCTTCGACCACCCTGGCAAGTTCTGCGTACGATTGTTCATTCAAGTGAGAGCCGGCAAGCAGTACTTGCAGGTGTTGGACCCATTTGAACAGATGCGACCCGGCTGTTACTTCCGTGGCATGCCCACTTGGAGTCTTCCCGTTGCTTATATTCGCAAGACTCTTTGCCTTGCTCGGAAGACTCTGCGCGAAGTCCTTTGCCAACTTTTCTGTCTTGAGTTTGAGCTGCCACTCCTTGAAGACGTCATCCGTACGGATTGAGTTCCCGGTTTCGATTCCGATAAGGGCCTTCATCAAGAACTCCATCGACTTGACCCTCTTAAGTTTCGAGTCGTAAAGGTTCTTGCTCGCCTTTTCCCAGTGTTCGGAAAGCTTCTGGAAATCGTCCTCGTTGCTCACTTTCTCAAAAAGTAGATTCTTCAGCAGGTCTGCGTCGTCAAGAGTTAGGCCACGATTGTTTATTCTGGCAAATACCTGAATGGCCTGCCCAGTGCTCTCAAGTGTCAGGGAAAGCATGACCGCATTATTAATAATGAACCACAAATAGTCGAAGACGACGTTCGGGTCGATGGCGTTGAGGTACTCGGTGATGTCATCAAAGGCCTGCTCCAAATTCTCTTCGGAAAGGTTCTCGCTATTGGGAAGTACTTCCCCGCCAAGAATCTTGTTCAGGTGTGCCCGGATTGACACTGCAGGAACGAATCGAGGCATCAAGCAGTTTCGTTCTAGGTCGTGGTACGAGAGATAAAAATCCACAAGTGGCATCAGCGCCTTCTTTGCCGGTGCAAGCTCTCCCCCTTCTTCAATCCTTTTCTTCGCAGCGGCAAGGATCAAGTAAAGAGTGGTGAGCCGTTGTTGACCATCAATGACGTCCAACCAACTCGAATGTTGATCCGCGGCGAGAATAATCTGCCCAAGCAGGTAGTAGTCATCTGGCGCTCTTGTGAAGGCTTCCCACAAATCAGTTAGAAGACTTTTTACCTGCTCTTCAGTCCAAGCGTAACCACGCTGATATGGAGGTACCCGATAGAGCCGTTGTGGCGAATAACTGAACACGTTTGCGACCGTCCAGGTGTCGGAAAGTGGAAGCTTTTGCAATGGTCCGGTCATCTTCGCCTACCCTTTGGATTAGCCGAAAGAATAACCCCATTTCGAAATAGAATGAGAAGTTGATGGCAGCGCAATTTGACTCAGATTCTCTTGCAACGATTCACAACATGGTTGATCACAAATACTGCTTCGGAAAATACTTCGAGAGTACCAAAGTAGCGTTTGACGGTATCAATGTTGCAGCTTTAGGCGATGGAGGCCCTTCTCGACAAGTTCGTGATCTCGTAGAGGACAATATGTTGTTGAACGGGTGGGAAGCTCGAATCCTGATAGATCGACAACTTCCCGACGAAATCTCACTTGCCAATTACACGATTGATTACCAGCTCATCTTCGAATCTCAAGGTTGTGACTACAAACACCAATTGGTCGCCGAGATGTGTTTCGACAATCGCCAAGCAATCGGCACGAACCTGTTAAAGGCAGATTTCGCAAATAGGAATTTTACGGCTGTGCCCGATCGCGCTTCCGCCGCAATTTTGGTGGTACTCAATTCTGGTGCACGAGAGGCGGGTCGCTGGGACAATGGTGTCGGTGTCCAAGACGAATATTCACTAGCGCTACGGAGGGTTTACACCCACAACATCTCAACGACCATCCTTTTACTCGTTGTTGTTTAGATTGCTCCTTGCGAGCGCATCTCTGAAGCAAGAACGCGACCAACGCGTTCAACTAGTCCGACCACGAGTGCGTTTCCCATAAAAAAGGCACGTCGCCCTGGCTTAAGTGGTCCCGATATTGAGGATTGAGTCCAGTTATCTGGGAATCCATTTAATCGCTCAAGTTCAATTGGGGTGAGCCTTCGATAGCGACTTCCATCCTTGATCACGTGTTTGAAACGAGAAGGGGAAGTGCCTCCTTCGCCCGTCAATATTGTCCTAGAGGGCTTGTCGAGGGAGTCTGGAAAGCTCATCTTCCCTTCGGCGTAGGAGTAAGTGAACCCAGACTCCTTATGGGTTCTCTCAATGCTCTTCGCGCCCTTAAGGTACCTCCACTCTGGCAGTCTGTCAGCAGGAATTACATATTCAGAATCGAAGGGGCCGTCCTCCAAAACTTCGCCAAGCGTCTTAGGCCGACCGCTATAACGAGACTGAACCTTCAAGGTGTAAGCAACTCCTTCGAAGAAGACCCCACTGTTCTCGAACGGACTTCGAGAATTGCCCTTTCCGAATGTGGCGGATATCACGTCGGGTGTTTCCACAAGCGAAATGAGGCGAGGGCGAAAGCTCGATTTCTTGATTGGCAATGCCCGCGCGAGGATGCCGCTCTTTCGAAGTAGTTCCTCTGGATCGAGTGCCATCGATGAAGGCAGGAGGTCAAGTCGTGATGCAACGATGAAAACCCGGATTCGCCTCTGGGGGAACCCATAATCGGCGGCATTTACGACTCTCCACTCAATCAAATAGCCTAATAATCCCAATGTGTTCAACATCACTGCGAAATCTCGCCCTCGTTGTGTAGAGGGCGATTTCAATAGTCGGTCAACATTCTCGAGAAAGATGAATCTAGGGCGATTGACTTCTATCAGCTTTTGGATGTCCCACCATAGGACTCCCTTCTTGCCTTCCAACCCGTGAGAATGTTTGAGCGATTTAGCGACTGAATAGTCCTGGCAAGGAAAACCACCGACGATGAGATCCGTTCGGGGCACCACAGTCCCTTCCTCCAAGTGTCTTTCCACAACACGAGTTAGGTTCTCGTTTGAATGACCCTCCGCTCCAAAGTGATGGACGTAACAATCTGAAGCATGCTGAGACTTTGTGGATGGTTCCCATTGATTGGAAAAGACCGTCTTCCATCCATCGCGTGCCAGGGCAATCCTAAATCCGCCTACACCAGCAAACAGTTCGGTAACCGTTCCCGCAATTTCGCCCTCGTTCGGCTCGTGGTATTTCGGAGACCTATATGCCATTTGACAACCTTTCGAATGAAATCCTAGGTTGCGGGTGTAATCCGAAACTGGACCAAGAAATCTATTGCAATATGAGTGAAATCTTCAAGAGAATTGGCACTGGTCAGTAAATCGTTAAACGACCCCCAGCCGAGTTATGCGGGAATCTTGTGTTTGACGCTTTGAGGTTTGGAGCCGACTGACTTCGTTGGTGGACTCGTGACCTCGTGCGTCAATGTCATCAATGATGGTAGTGCCGGCATGTGACACGAACACTTCGAGTCGTTCGCGGACGTGTCGATGTCCGCCCGGATAACCAGGTGTTCACCATTGGACGCCGTTGTTTAAGCAGCGACAGCGAGTTGAGCCACGCCATCGACGAAGCGGACACCTTGAATGAGTTCACCGAGCCGCTCAACGCCGGTGATCCGGTGCCAGCGCTTCTGTGCTTCGAGACCGAGCTGCAGCATCATGGCGAGCGCACTGTCCTTGGAGAAGGCGCCCTTGACGCGCTTGGTGCGGTGACGCAGTGTGGCGAACGTGGACTCAATCATGTTGGTGGTCCTGACGTGAAGCCAATGCTCGGCGGGAAAGTCGTAAAAGGCCAGTAGCGCCTCGCGGTCCTTCGTGAGACAGATGACGGCCCTTGGATACTTGGCCGTGTACTTCTCTTCGAACAGGTCGATGGCCTTCTCCGCTGCTTCTCGACTCTCGGCCATCCAGATCTGATGCAGGTCGTCCTTGGCCTTGGACCTCGTGACCTTGGGTAGGTAGTTGAGAATATTCGCTGATTTGTGGAACCAGCATCTCTGGTGCGTGGTCGAGGGAAACACTTCGGAGAGTGCCGCCCAGAAGCCCAGGGCGCCGTCGCCGGTCGCCAGCTTCGCAGCGTTCAGCCCGCGAGCCTTGGCCCCGAGCAGTACTTCACGCCAGCTCTGGGTTGATTCGCGCACCCCGTCCTCGATCGAGATCAAGTGCTTCTTGCCCTTCTCGTCGACGCCCATCAGCACCAGCACGCAGATCTTGGGGTTGTCGCCACGGATCTCCTGGTAGATGCCGTCGGCGAAGAGGTAGGTGAAGCGGACCTTCGAGAGATCACGCTGGTTCCACTCGTCGAACTCCTTGGTCCAGGACTTCTTCAAGTCGCTAAGCACCGACGCGGTGAGCTTCTTCGCCCCCTCGCCGAGCACGACCTCGAGCACTGAGGCCACGTCGCGTTCGGAGATCCCCTTCAGGTAGGCGTAGGCGGCCCAAGCCGAGATGGAGTCGGAGCGGCGCAGGTAGCGCGGAACCATCGAGGAGGCGAAGTTCACGACCTCGCCGTCACGCGCGCGAATCCGGGGAACCTCGACCTCGACGTCACCGATGGCCGTGGTGACCTGGCGGCTGGGCAGATAGCCGTTGCGAATCACGTCACGGCCCTCAACGCGTAGTTGGTCGAGGACCACCTGGACTTCGGCCTCGAGAGCGGCGGCGATGAGTTGTCTCGCGTGAGAGCGCAGCAGCTCGGTGATGGGATCAAAAACCTCGTTGCTCGCAGGCGTTTCGGGGCGCGACGAGAAGTCGGGAGTTAGCATTGTCATGGGTCTGGGTCTCCTTGTTGAGGTTGATTGTCTAATGACATTTCAACACGGAACCCGGCCCACCTAACGAGCCAGCGAAACTCCTCAACTCAAGACGTCAAACACAACTTTCCTTCATATCTCCCCCCAGCCCCTTGAATTATGGAAGCGTACAATTCAGTTTGGATTGACTGCTTTTTCATCAGGCGATTTGGAATCGGCCAGGACTTCATCAGGTCTAAGTTGAGTCCCAACGAGTGGTGTAAGAGTTCGTGGGCTGAGGCAGTATCCACCAAAAACGACGTTCATCGCGTCAATCTCAAGATGCAGTTACGACACAACAACTTGAGGAGAAACACGATGAACGTCCCCACCACTATC
>JARCRU010000127.1 GCA_029850535.1 Actinomycetota bacterium
CGAAAAGTATCAGACCGATGCCAGCGATGACCACTCCCACCCCGATAGCCAACATGGCAGCGCTTGATCCCAGCCGCGTTACTACCACCACACCGAGGGCGGGGCCGACGGAGTACGAGAGTTCGACCGACATCGAGTCGAGCGACATTGCGGCCTGGCGGTCGGCCTCGGACAATAGGACGGCGAGGGCCTGTCGGATGAGGGAGAAGACCGGCAACGACAACGCGCCCCCGACAAAGGCGGCCGGGGCCAGCCACTCGAACGGGAGTTTGGCGGCGACTGCCCAGAAGACCGCCTGGGACACAGTAGTAATGATCAAGGCTGCGCGAGCGCCGCGACGATCGACTAGATGTCCAAGAAGGGGTGCACCACACGCCATCCCTAGGGCCACTGCCGCGGCCACGAGTCCCGCCTGAGCAAAACCCTTGTGCAAACCGAGGACCACCCTGAGGGTGAGGGCAACGGGTGCCGCAGTGACGGGGATGCGGGCGACGAGCGCCAGCCAGTAGAGAGATCGTACCCCGGGAACTCTCAAAACGCGGGAGTAGGGGGCGATGCGCATCGGATCGATATTCTCACACGTGCGAAAAGGCGCCCAGGTTTCCGGCCTCAACGGTCAAGGTGCCAATCGGATCGCGCACGTCGGCCCGCCGCCGCCAACATGCCTTCGACTGGGACAGTGGACTGACCTTCGAAGCGCTCGGTTATTGATTGATCAACGACGACAGTCTCTGTTGGCTCCATGAGGGAAGACTCTGACGGTGAAACGGCGCAGCTGTCGGTTTGCTTGACAACTAGTTTCCCGAGGTATGGCCTCAGAGAAAAGATCGACAAATAGAAAGGTGATACCCTAAGGAGTTCCGTGACGACGTGGTCAAGGTGCCTCGCTGACGAGTTCGAAGCAAATGTGCGACAGCGGCGCAAGAATTGCGTGAAGAATAACTATCTCGACCCGACCCAATGCGACGACCGGAAGGGAACGCCCCTCAGTCACGTTGTGGGAAGATGATCGCAATGAGCAAGGCTGTCACTCGACAATCGCATCGTCAAAAAATCCTTAGCATTGTTTTCGTTCTCACTTTCATCGCAATCCTCTCTTCGGACTTCTCAGGAATCGCATCTGGCGCTCCCAAGCAGGTAATCAAGCCTCCCGTAATTTCTGAAGGCAAATTGACGAAACTGCCTTGTACGAAGCAGGATCAGAGCACGATCGGCATGATCGGGTGCTACGAAGAGCACGCGAGAGAAATCGACCAACGAATCAATGCGGAGGTCGCACTGATTTTTACGTTTCTCGACACGGGTGAGAAAAGATCGCTCGTCAAGGCCGAGAATGCGTGGCTGAATTACCGCAATTCTGATTGTGAAAGCGTGGCATCACTCTTTCAGGGTGGGACCATCGCTCCTGTTGAGTACGGCTCGTGTGTAGTGAACGATGACCAGCAGTACAGTAGTCACTTGCACGGATTCTTTCAACTGCTCACCGAGGGTCGCAGTTCAGTTCCGCATTGGCCCTAACGCCGCCTAAGGGCTCTGGTTGGTAACTACGGCCACGTACTCTTGACTGGTCACGCGATGAGAAGGTCGTGCGGGGACCCAATAAGTGGCCAATTCGTGGGGCGGTGTTTCGCCAGACGCCAACACGTCATGCAGACGCGGGGGACCGGCGGCGGTGAGGCACTAGCTCCCGGCCAGCATCTTGGTGATGAGTGCAACCATCAAGTCCTTCTCCGCCGGATCACTCATGGCCACCATGAGCGTCAGAGCGGCCAGCGCGTTGTTAGTGAACTTGGGTTGACCATCAGCGTTGATTAGGAGCCCATTACGTGCGAGGAATGTCACGAAGAGAGCTGCAGCGCTTCGCTTATTGCCATCTTTGAGTGGGTGGTCCTTCACGACGAGGTACAGCAAATTCGCAGCTTTCAACTCCGCGGTCGGGTACATGTCATGTCCTTCGAAACTCTGATAGAGGGCGGCGATGGAACTGTCCAACCTGCCCTCGGGATCAAGGCCCACCAGAGAATCTTCGGGGAATTCGGCTGCTACGCGGGCTACCACGGATCTCGCCTCGTCAAGACGGAGCTCCCATCCAGGCGCTGCGCCTTCAGGGACTTCGATGGCCCCATCGTCATACTCGCGCAACAAGCGCAGGCCTGGCACGTAGCTAGCCAGCACATCAGCGACGCCGGAAATGAGTTCATTGTCTGATCGAGACAGAACCTGCACTATGGATCCAAGCTGTTCTAAACGCCGATCATTGAGGGTGAGGCCCTTAATTAGGTGATCTTTGAGTACTTCGTTCGCCCAACGACGGAACTGGATGGCGCGACTTGAGTTGGCGCGGTAGCCCACGGCGAGAATGAGATCCAGGCTGTACAAGGTCACTGGCCGGTCCGAAGTAGCAATTTGCACTTTTTGCAAATTGCTTTCTCGATCCACCTCACTATCGCGGAAGATGTTGTTGATGTGTCTCGATACGCTCGACACATTAAGACCGAAGAGATCAACAATTTGGGCCTGCGAAGCCCACACGGTCTCGCGCTTTCGGTCTAGCGGGAGGGAGACCTCGACTCCCGGACCGGAATACAACACAATCTCCTGATTGACTTCCGCAGACGGCCGATTCGTCATCTCGGTGTCTCACCAATCGGCACGACGGTGCCCACGCCACGAACACAAAGATCCTTTGGCCGTCTCACCGTGACGATAACGCCCAGGTGGACGCCACACCTAACTGGGTGGTGTCTCCTTCGGGAAAAATTGAGTATCCGTCGATGATTCACGGTTCTGCGCCCCACTCGATTCATAACTATCACTGTGCCCGCACGCTTCTACCCTGCATTCGCCAAGCGTACGCCAGGGTTGTGACTTTTTGGAGTGGTGCCAATTTGTTGTCAGCCGCCACGAATAAGGGGCCACTCGACGGTGTTCCCGCCACGAGTAAGGGACCACCTACCGGGTTGTTCCGCCACGAGTAAGGGACCACTTGGCAGGTAGTTCCGCCACGAGTAAGGGACCACCCTTCCGCCACGAATAAGGGACCACTCCAGAGTCCACCACTGTCGACCGAGATTCAACTCGGCTGGACACATCTATCGACAACGGAAGGTGTGTCCCTTGACATATGTGGAGATAACAATGATCCAAGTACTAGAGGTTCTTCGACGCTGGTTGCGCGGTGACGCCGGAGTGCGCGCCGTCGCCCAAGGAGCCGGCGTCGATCGCAAGACCGCCCAGCGCTACATCGACGCGGCCCAAGAACTCGGCCTCACGCGAAGTGGTGGCGATGAGCAGCTCACCGATGAGTTCGTCGGACGCGTGCGCCAAGTAGTTCGCCCCTCGCGCGCTGGTGAACACGGCACGTCGTGGGAGTTGCTCACCACGCACGAAGAGCAGATCAAGCAGTGGGTCGATGACGATCTCACCGTCGCCAAGATCGGCGACTTGCTCGTCCGTCGTGGCGTGCGGGTTCCGAGTCGCACCCTGCAGCGATTCTGCTCCGAGAAGTTCACCAAGCCACGCAACAACACGGTGCGAGTCGCCGACGGTGAACCGGGTCAAGAGTTGCAGACCGACTTCGGTCGCATGGGAATGTTGTTCGATCCGCACACCGATCGACGTCGCGTGGTGCACGCCCTCATCGTGGTGGCGGTGTGGAGTCGCCACATGTTCGTGTGGCTCACCTACGGCCAGCGCACCGAGGACGTCATTGAAGGACTCGACGCCGCCTGGACGTTCTTTGAGGGTGTCTTCGCGATCCTCATCCCCGACAATCTCTCTCCGGTAGTGACCACGGCTGATCCCACCAACCCTCGCTTCAACGACACGTTCCTCGAGTACTCCCAGGACCGCGGGTTCCTCATCGACGCCGCGCGGGTTCGCCGGCCCAAGGACTATCCCGAGGATTCTGTTATCCCGAGTTGTTGTGGTGACCCGTTGGCCAGCGCGGCTTTTGGTGGCGATTTCTCGGGATAATCATTTGAGACCAGCGAGCTGGAGGATGAGGTCGTCGTCTCCTTTCCAGATGGATGCCAAATCGGGGGTGGTGCCGGCCGCTCTCTGGATTGCCTGGCGAACCATCTGGTTGTCTGCCGATGCGTAGATGCTGGTGGTGGCGATGTTGGCGTGACCGAGGAACTCCTTGATGTGGGGCAACGGCACTCCGGCGCGCAGCATCTGCATGGCGCGAGCGTGGCGAAGTTGGTGAGCGTGGATTCGCTCGGGAAGCTCAGGGCAGTCTGGCCGTGCGGTCACCGCGTGCTTGTTGAGCAGGTAGGTGATGTTGTCCTGGCTCATCTGCTGGCGCCCTCCCGCCCGGGACGTGTAAAACAAGAGGGCCTCGGGTTGTGGCGTGTCACCGTGAAAAGCGCTGATGTATTGATCGAGGTGGCGACAGGTTTTATCCATGATGGGGATTATTCTGGATTTCTGACCTTTCCCGGTCAGCACGATCCGACCGTGCCCGGCGGTGGTGTCGATGTCGGCGATCCTCAGGTCAAGGGCCTCTTGGACGCGGGCGGCGGCATCGAACAGAAGCAGGATGATTGTCGTGTCACGCAGGCCGCGGCGGGTTTGCTGTCCGGGTGCTTTGATCAGTGCCTCGACGGCGGGCACACTCAGCGCGTCGGGAGCGCGGCCCGGGACGCGAGCGGGCCGGACCTGTTTGATACTCAGCCAGATCGCCACCAGCGCCGGATCCTCTTGGGCGCAGTAGGACAAGAACGACTTGATCGCGGCCAGCCGTTGGTTCGCCGACGAGGCGCTGAGGTGCTGGGTGTCGAGCAGCCAGCCAGTGAACCCGCTGATGGTGGCGCAGTCGATAGCGTCGAAGCTGACCTGCGCCAAATCGAGCCCGCGGGCTTCGCGCAGGTAGGTCAGCAGGGTGTTCAGAGCGGTCTTGTAGGAGCGGATGGTGTGCGGGCTGAGCCGGCGCGACCGGGGCAAATAAACGCTCAGCCACGATCGCACGAGACGAAAGAAGTCATCAGATGCCATAGCGGGCCTCCGGCAGTATCGATTCGACACCGGTGTTGGCCAGTTCGCGCAAATCAGAGTGAAAATCGGCGGCGAGATGGAAGTAATACCAGGTGTCCTCGGGATTGGCGTGTCCGAGATGTGCGCTGAGGTAGGCGACCTGCGCTTGCGGGCAGTGACCGGCACGCGTCCAGCGGTTGATGGTCTCAATCACGTGTGCGTGGCGCAGGTCGTAAACGCGCGGCGACGAGCCCGTCTCGACGAGCGCCTTCACCCCGGCGCGCTCCAACAGCCGAGCGAACCAGCAGTCGATGGTGGTCGCGCTATAGATGCCGTCAGCCCGGTTGGGGAAGAACGCGCTCCGCTCTGGATGGTACGTGTTGATCGTCGTGTCATAGGCCGCACAGAAAGCGTGCAGATCGGGTGACATGAACACGATCCGGTCCTTGTGCCCCTTGGACTGACGGATGCTGACCGTCCCCCTGGTCAGATCGATGTCATTTCGCTGCAGCCGTCTAGCCTCGCCCGGTCGCAAGCCCAGGCAGTAGATCATCCGGAAGATCACCGGAATGATCAGCTGGCGTTGCCCGAAACATGAGGGCCGAACGCGATCGGCGGCGTCAAAGATCGCCCGCAACTGCTCGTGGGAGTATAGGTGCGGGCGATAGCGGACCCGCCTGCCCGGAATACCCGACGGGATGACGTACGCGGTCTCGCCGAGACTGCATATGTGCTTAGCGAGTTGTCGGATCGGGCTCATCCGTCTCATCTGTGCGTTGATGTGCTCACCGGGTCGGGCAACGGCCCACGCCATCGCCATTTCTCGACTCAGCACGGCCTGGCCGGGGTAATCTTGAGCACACATCGCGTCGAAACCGCGCAGATGTCGCTCGGAGGTCTCGTAGGGCAACCCGATCGCGTGCTTGAGTTTCAGCAGGCTCTGGATATCTGGGGCTAAGGCGCTGAGGAAGTTGTTCACGAGCGCACCGCCCGCGGTTCGATACCGGTGAAATCCAGGCAGCACTGCCGCATTCGTTTTTCGTCGGTAGCGAGATAGTGTTTCGCCGAGTCAATACCTCGATGCCCCAGCGCACCAGAGATCACCGCCAGCGGCGTGTCCGCCTCGAGCATCCTGGTCGCCAGCGATGCTCGCAACACGCGCATCCCGCGGCCCATGTCGGCCCGTGGTGCCAAGTTCGTGCGGGCCAACGCGGACTCGCTCACGTGATACAAGTCCGACGACGAAAGGGCGACGTGCGGGGCCTGGGAGCGTAAGAACACGTGATCGTCGTCGCTGTGCGGCCTGTCGTGCAGGAGGTAGTCGGCGATCGCCGCGCCGACATCGGCCAGCAACGGCAAACTTAACGCCGTCCCGGTCTTATGCTGGGTCACCGTGATCTGGCCGTAGCGCCAATCGATATCCCTCAAGCGCAGGCCCACAATATCGCCAGGACGCAGTCCCGTTCTGGCCCCCACGAGCAGTATCGCCCTGTCCCGGCGTCCGGTGGGCGTGGCTGGGATAGGAGAGACCACCAGTGTCTCCACGTCCTCGGCCGACAACACCGACACCGCGCGGATCCGTCTGGTGAACGCCACCGGAACCGCGCGGGCGAGGCCCACACATTGGTCGGACTCTTCAAGGAATCGGCACAACACTCGTAGCGCCGTTAGCACGGTGCGCGTGCTGCCCGGCCGGTAGCTTTCACCGAGGAACACCACCGCCGCCGACACGTCACTAGCGCACAGCCGGCGCACATCGGTGACTCCTCGTTCCGGCAGCCAGGCCAGCACTTTCCTGGAGACCGTCGCGTATAAATCCGCTGTGGCCACTGCCAAGTCTCGGCCCGCCAGCCACTGCTCGAACTGTTCCTGGACCGGACGCAACATCGCATCCAGGCCATCGTTAGGATGCACCGCCCGCGACACCGACCACGTGTAAGTGCCCGTGCGAGCAACCTCGGACAGCACCAATACGGCCTTACGCAACAGCTTGCGCTTCCATTCCCGGATGCGTCCCTCCCGATGCTCGGCCGCCACGAACTGAAGAAACGAGGCCACGATCTCGTCGGTCAATTCAGTGACGTCCGGCTCTTGGAAACAGATCAGCTTGACCTGGGACCACGCCCACCGGTACTGCGACAGCGTTGACGGCGCGTACCCAAACCCGCTGACCACGGCGTCCGCCCGCGCAATTAACTCCTCAATAGAAACACTCATCTCTCGCTCTCCTCCAAGTGAAAATCAACAGAAACAGGGATGACAGCGTAAACAAGTGATAGTTATCCCGAGAAATCGCCACCAAAAGCCGCGCTGGCCAACGGGTCACCACAACAACTCGGGATAACAGAATCCTCGGGATAGTCGCGCTTATCCCGAATTCGGGATAAGCGCGACAAGGCCAAGGTCGAAGCCGGCGTTCAACTGGCCGAGCGCTGGATCATCGCGGTGCTGCGCCATCGTCGCTTCACCTCACTGGCGGAGCTCAATGAGGTGATCGCGGCTCTCGTGACGCGTCTCAACGACAAACCCTTCAAGAAGCTCGAGGGGTCTCGTTCTTCACTCTTCAAAGAACTCGACCAGCCAGCCCTGCGACCTCTGCCGGCGACACGCTACGAGTTCGCCACGTGGAAGCGCGCCAAGGTCAACATTGATTACCACGTCGAGGTCGATCAGCACTACTACTCCGTTCCATACCAG
>JARCRU010000128.1 GCA_029850535.1 Actinomycetota bacterium
GGCGGCGCCGTGACGCTCGTGGTCGCCACGATGTCGGTTACTCCACTGTCAGCCGCCGCCGCGACGCTCCAGCGCGCAGCTCACCTCGACGCCTCCGCGGCCTCACTGCCCGTGCTTGGGCCGGGTCAGACGTTGACTCAAGGCGAGGAGGTATCGACGATCTGCCAGGTCTCGAGCCCGTCAATGGTCCAGGGGGCCACACCGATCACCTATCTGGCGGCCGGGACCGTGACGAGTTCGACCGACTCGGCCGGGCAGAGCACCGTCACCATCACGCCGAGTGCACTCGGCGCCGACGGCGGGCACTTTGCCTCCGCTACTGACGAGGCACGCTGGGTCGCGGCCGGGCGACCATTCATACCTTGCGCCCTGGGCGACGCGTCGAACCAGTTCGCCGGCAATCCGGCGAACTCCAACCAGGGTTCGGCGTATGGAGGTTACAGTGCGACAGTCTCGGGCTTTGGTGGCTTCGGGTTCACCGTGTCGTCAAGCCCCTCGACCATTGACGGTTTCGTCGCTCGGGTGAACGAGCTACCGAGCGACCCCGCCCAGTTGGCTTCGATGCTGGCAGCCGGTGAAGTCGCTCCCGACGGCACGACCTCGCCTAACCCGCAGGTTTGCCCGCTGACGCCCAGCGCGACCACGACGGGTTGTGACGCGACACAGCAGGTCGAGATCGCCGCGCAGCTCCTCCAGCTTCCCGACGCCTCGGCCAAGCTCGGTGCGGTGCTTTACCAGGTGGCGGCGACGCTCCCCGGGTCGCGGTTGGTGGGTACTGTGACGACGCCACTGGGCGCCTCGGGAACTGGCGTGGTTGTTCCTCTTGGCACTGAAGAGACGCTCGAGCTCGTCATCAATCCCTCCACCGGATCTCTCCTCGAGTGCGTGGCCTCGATCGGGGGCGCGCCGGTCGCTACCGTCAGCTACGGATCCCTCACCGTCACCGGACCAAGCGGGTCGTGATCCGGCGTGGGTTTCCTGGAGACAATGATTAGGAGATCTGTTGGGATTCAGAATCATCCGATCGAGCGAAGCGTGCCGTGCTTGCGCCAACAAATTTTCTTCCGTCCAACTCAATTTTCTCCTCAACTCTTGAGAGTTGCGACCATTGGGATGCACGAGCGTGAACGTTCAGAGTGTTCTGGTGCGTCTGCGCTTCAGTGGTGGGTCGCCCGGGTCTCGATCCCGGCACCTTGAGAGTGTTTCCAGAACGTCCAGGGACGTCCATCAGCGTCCAGATTTGGTGGCCGGACGAAGTGCAATGTCCACCAACGTCCATTGACGTCCACTCACGTTTGGCCTCGTGGCTAGACAATTGGCTAGACCTAGGATCGTTTCAAGGTCAAGTCTATATTCGATTCCGAGGATCTGATGGCAAGGAACTGGACCTGCGTATGGGGGATTGACTTAAGGCCAGCTGATTCATTCGTGCCATTCATCTGGTCGTTGTAGGAAAGTGGTGGATGATAATCGCTCGCGTTGTTAAGGGAAATAGCGTAAGTGGCTCAGGCCGGTCTGCCCCTTGGTCCGGTTGATAGTTCGCAAGATTGTCGTCACCTTGCTCAAGGATTCCCACGTCGGGTCTTGCGACGACGATGAGCACATGACAGGCTCGAACCATGGCAGCACAACCTGACGCAATCTTCGTCGAAGGATTGGACTTCTTCACATCTGCGGTGGATCGGCTGGACGCCCCTGGCTGGCAACTTTCGTCGCCGTGCGAGGGGTGGGTCGCTCTCGACGCGTTGGGGCATGTTGGCGCCGCCGTCCAGTTTGGAACCATGTTGCTCACCGGGGGTCAGCCAGTCTGGTCTCCCGCGGATCCTCCTGGTGCAGTCGTGGAAGGGGAGCCTCGCGCGTGGTGGGCCGCAATCGCCGAGCCCGCCCGCTTAGCGGTGGCGGGAGTCGACCTGGCTCAAATGGTCGACTCGCCGATGGGGCGCCGCACCGTGGGGGATGGGCTTTCATTCCCGGCCTTGGATCTGTTCATTCACGCGTGGGACCTTGGCAAGAGCGTCGGCGCCGAACTAGTGGTGCCCGCGAGGGTGATCGATTTTACCCACCATGTCATCGACCCTCTCCCCGACGCCGCGGTACGAAATAGGGGAGTCTTCGCCAGTGCGGTTCTCGCTCCCAGCGACGCGTCAGAGTCCCAGGAGTTCATCGCCTGGACCGGGCGCGATTCACTGTGGTCGCCGAGTTCGAACCATTGAAAGTCAAACGATCAGCTACGCGAACATCTTGACCGCCGTCGCCAGAACCCTCGTACGGGTATCGTCGCGCTGGCCGCCATCTCATTCGCCACACCACAGCGACGCCGATACTCGACGTGGACATGTGCGACATATCGCCGAGTTACTGGGGCACTCCCCGTGATTGTCGTCACGGCCGAGGTCACAGCCCAAGGTTCGGAACTTCAAAGTACGTCTACATCTCCGCTCCGGGTGACGTCAAGATGGGCAGCTCGCTCGTTCAATTATGTGGCACTTCGAAAATGAGCGGGTGCGTCGGTTCGCTCAATGCAGTGCTCTCGGATGGTGCATGCGCCCGCAACGGCGTACGTGGGCGTTTGTGTGGTCTGTCGCAGGGCATACTTACGGAATGTGGCGCTCAACAGTCGATTCGATTTAGGAGGACAGATGAAAGTATCCGGCATTGTGGCGAACCTTCCAGTAACTGACGTTGAAGCAGCCAGTGACTTCTACACCAATTACCTCGGATTAAGCGTCGAGGGATTCAACATGGGGTGGGTAGCGCATTACCAATCACCCGATGGAAAAGTTCATATTCAACTGGTCACTGGTGATGCCACGTCCCCCGAAGATTCGGCCATCTCGGTTCATGTCGGTTCTGGCGTGGAGGAGGCATATGAAGAGGCCAAGCAACGTGGCTACGAGATCGTTTACCCGCTGACGACAGAGGCATGGGGCTTAAGGAGATTCTTCGTTCGTGCCCCCGATGGCACGATTGTCAATATCACCAGTCACCCCGAATAGCGGTGGGACGGCACCTTGGAATCCGGATTCGCTACCGCTGAGTTGCCCTATCCTTTTCGACTGGCTGGATGGGGCACCGTTCGAATGCTCGAAAGCCCGACGTGGTCGAACGCGCGAGCGCTGCGAATTCCGGAGGTCCTGAACTGCCGAAAACCCTCGGAATCCCCAATCGCTCAACCCCACTCATTTCCGAAGATCCACCTAACGTTGAGATCCTTCGGTCAGTACTTCTGCTTTGCAGACTGCGGACGCGTGTCTGGCTCTTCCGAAATTGCTCGCCAATGGCGGTGAGATACGAATTCGATTCTGGAATTGCAATCTCTTTGGCAATCCAGAATCCTCTTCGGTAAAGTTTGGCGGATTGGCCCCCATTACCAATGGGCGCTGGATGAAGAAGATGGCTGTTGTCGTCGGTTGTTTTTAGTACTGTCGTCGAACTGAGGGAACGATATGTTCACGATTCACGAGCGTCGCGTATTTGGGTCAAGAGACCTCGGCGTAGCTCTCATCGTGTTCGGTGGCGTGGCCCTCGAGATGGCGGTGAGCGCTCGCTACGGCTATCACCGTGACGAACTGTACTTTCTCGTCGCGGGACAACACCCGGCGCTCGGGTACGTCGATCAGCCACTGTTAGCGCCGATGGTGGCGAGGTTGTCGTCAATTCTCTTCGCCAACAGTCTCGTTGGAATTAGAGTATTTCCGGCGCTGCTCCTGGGATGGTTCGCCGTCACTTCGAGTTCGATGGCTCGATTGTTGGGCGGGGGGGTCCCGGCTCGGCGCATCGCCGCGCTGGCGACAGTGGCTTGCGGCGAATACCTGGCGACCGCCCATTTGCTCACGACCACGGTGTTCGATTTTGCCGCGTGGGCGGGACTTCTGTGGAGCTGTGTCCACCTTTTGGAGAGTGAAGAACCGCGGTGGCTCGTGGTCGCCGGAGCTTTCGCCGGGGTGGGTTTGGACGCGAAATGGAACGTGGGATTTCTGGTGGCCGCACTGGTGACCGGGTTCGCCGTGACACCGTCGGCGCGGCGGTTGATACCGGTCCCAATAGCGGTGACCTCGATAGCCATCGTGGTCGCGCTTGGCTGGCCGGATTTCCTCTGGCAGGCACTGCACGGTTGGCCGAACTTCTCCGTCTTTCACTCACTGCAAGGCGACGCCGGTCACAACCGCGCGGTCTACTGGCCCGCCCAGATCCTGTACACGGGTTTTGTTGCCGCACCGCTGTGGGTGGCCGGGCTCGTAGCGCTATGGCGTCGAAGTTCCCCTGATCGTCGCTGGCGATCACTCGCGGTGGCCAGCGTGGTTGTGCTCGTCGTTCAATTTATCCTGGGTGGCAAGCCCTACTACGTCGGTGGGATCTTCGTTCTGCTCTTCGCGGCTGGAGCGGTCGCGCTGGAGCGTCGTTGGACTACCCGACGTGGACGAGGGCTGCGAGCACTCGGCCCCGCGACGACCATGACGGCACTGGCGATCTCTGGTCTGATCACTTTGCCGTTGGCGATTCCTGTGTTGTCCGCCAAAAGTCTGCATTCTCTTGCCCTGCAGAAGATCAATTACGACCTTGCCGAGACCATTGCGTGGCCTCGCGAAGTCAGTCAAGTAGCGGCGGCGTTTCATTCGTTGCCAGAAACCCAACAACAACACACCATCATTCTTGCGGGTAACTATGGTGAGGCTGGCGCGCTCGAGCGTTACGGGGCACAGTTCAAGATTCCTGCTGGACGCATCTTTAGTGACGCCAACTCGTTCTGGTCGTGGGGGCCGCCACCGCCGTCGGCGACGACGGTCGTGGCCGTCAACATGAATCCGGCGATACTTCGACGAGTGTTCTCGCAGGTTCGACTCGCCTTCATCTATACGAATGGCTTGGGGGTGTCCAACGACGAGCAAGGGATTGAAGTCATGGTAGCGACTGGATTGCGGGTCCCGTGGTCGAGTTCGTGGCTCAGTTTCCGAAACTATTCGTGAAACGCAAGAAAGGGCAATGCTCTAGAGGAGCTGACGCTGGCGGGCCTTAGAACGGGATGTCGAAGTAGTCCTCGGTTGAGGTTTGTGCAAAACCCAACGAGGTGTACAGACCCAATGCTCGGTCGTTGTTGACCTCGACCTCGAGATGCAGACGTTTCACCCCTGCTTCGTGGGCTAGGCGGCAGACTCGTCGAAGGAGATCGCGTCCTATACCCATACCTCTGAGTTGAGGCTCGACGGCAAATCCATAGATGCCCCACTGCTCGGGAGTTCGCTGCACGCGAATAGTTGCGATGACTCTTCCGTCGCGTTCTGCCGCCAATCGTGATTCGTCGAGGGCGTCGAGAACCATCGGACCTGCCGAATCGCCGAAAGCCTCAGCGAGGATCCTGGCCTCGTCGGTGAGGTCATTACTCGTCACCGCACGAAGGGTCAAGGACGGATCCAACGGGCCTTGCGCCACTTCTCCGTCCAAGTCCAGCGCGTGTTCTGAGTGATCGAGGAACCCGCGGCGCGACTCGGCGAGGGTGCGGCCACCGGGAGACGTCCTCGGGATGACGAGCAAGATCTTGTGGCGACCTTGATGACGACACAACTTGATCGCTTCGTCGAGCAGTTTCCCTCCGATGCCTCGGCGTCGAAAGTCCGGATGAACCATTCCAGACAGCTCCACGTTGGGACCGCCAAATGTGTAGAGGCCCAAGAAACCAACGAGACGATTATCTTCCCACCAGAGGAGGTCTTCGACACTGTCGCCAGCACGCGACTCGAGGGCACTCCATTCCAATTTGAGTCGCCCACCATCGGCGCTCACCGAGTCGAGTTCCAGCACAGCGATCTGCGTGAGGGTCTCGGGGGGAAGTCCACGGGTGAGTTCGAGCACCCCGAATTGTAACCCGGTACGTCGTTTTAAAAGGATGTCTTAGAACGCGTGTTCAGTGATGATGGGCCAACCGCGTAATCCGCTAATTAGCAAATCTAAATTTTACTCATTCGACCTAGCGTCACTGAGAACACGAATCCTCGGTGGTTCGTTCTGTTGCGTCGTGCCTTCGGCAAACACAAAATCAGATTCCAAGGGTCCGGCCAGATGATGGAGCGACACTCCGTGTTTTGCGTTGACGGGGATTCTTCGATTCAGCTCAATATTTCCTTCAACTTGTGAATGTTGCGACCGTTGGGACGCACGAGCGTGAACGTTCAGGGTCCTCTGGTGGGCCGCCCGGGTCTCGATCCCGGCACCTTGAGATTAAAAGTCTCCTGCTCTTCCCGATGAGCTAGCGGCCCGATGGATGGAGATTTGCACTGAGAAATGCTCGACCCCCGGACCACACAGGATAGTTCAAGAGGCT
>JARCRU010000129.1 GCA_029850535.1 Actinomycetota bacterium
GCGGCGCGTGTCAAGTCTTTTGAGACAGTTCTTGATTCAATTCAGTGAGTCAGCAACCTCCTTCACCGGTTGGTTGATCCACGCGGCTGTAGGAAGTGCCGGTGGAGTGGGAACTTTGCGGACGAACCGTTCCGGATGCGCTGCGTAAGCGTCGAGCAAAACGGCGCCACGCAGTTCGCGAACCTGTTGCGCTCGTCCGTAGTGAACGTCGGCGGGCGTGTGATAGCCAATGCCCGAATGGACGTGGTCTTCGTTATACCAAGTCATGAAGCGCTGGGAGTGGGCGTGAGCGTCTTCAAAACCGCCGAAGCGATCGGGAAAGTCCGGACGGTATTTGAAGGTGCGGAACTGACTTTCTGAGAACGGGTTGTCATTGCTCACGTGGGGTCGAGAATGCGATTTGGTCACCCCGAGGTCGGCCAGTAGGTGCACCACCGGTTTGGCGATCATGGGAGAACCTCTATCGGCGTGGATGGTCAGTTGCCCCTTCGTGATTCCCTGCTTGGCGATCGACTCGTTCATCAGTCGCGTCGAGAGCGCCGCGCTCTCGACGCGCGCCAACATCCAGCCGGTGACGTAGCGGCTGAAGATGTCGAGGATCACGTAGAGGTAGTAGTAGGTCCACTTCTCGGGTCCGTGGAGTTTCGTTATGTCCCAGCTCCAAATCTCATTGGGTTTGGTGGCGATGAGCTCGGGTTTCTTGTGCGCTGGGTGTGTGGCTTGGCGACGTCGTTCACGCACCTCGTCGTGTTCGTGCAGCACGCGGTACATCGTGGAGACCGAACCCAGGTAGACGCCCTGATCGAGGAGATTGGCGTAGACGGCAGCAGGTGCAGCGTCGATGAACTCATCGGACTCCAGCGTCGTCTTGATCTGCTTGCGCTCCACCTCAGAGAGCGCGCGAGGTTGGGGTGTCGCTACTCGTTCGGGCTTCTCGGGCAAGGGGCTTTGGCGGTGCCGCCGGTACCAGGTCGCACGACTCTCCCCGAGCGCGGCAATGGCCGCTGAGGTGCTCACGAAGTCACTGAGCTCGTTGATGGCGTCGTCGATCATTTCTTCTCGCTGGCGTCCGCAGTGCTGGTCGAGGCGAGTGTCTCGAGCAACGCGGAGAGTTTTGCTTGGATCTCGACGACTCGTCGCGAGGTGTCGAGTTCACCCTCGAGTCGCCCGACCTCGCGCGTGAGGCGCGTGATCTCACGATCTCGCGGATCGGCCTTCTGGCGACCCCCAGGTCGAGCCAGTGCTTGCTCGGCTCCCCGGTCACGCTGTTCGCGCCACGTGGTGATCAGTGAGGAGTAGAGCCCCTCGCGACGCAGCAGCGCTCCTCTCTCGAGTCGAGACAACGTCTCGTATTCGGCGAGGATCCTGGCCTTGTACTTGGCCGAGAACTGTCGGCGGCCGGCCGAGCGTTCGAGCACCTCGGGGTTCGGTGAATCGGGGTCAATCATCGCACCATTATGCAGGTTGGTGTCATCGATGGCGGTTGTGGTCATGGTCATTGGAGAGATTCCTTCTCCGCCCTCTTAGTTGATTAATTTGTCAGCGCAGACTGTCTCGCTAGAGGTTGGCACAGAGGGCCGGGCGCTTCGCCGACCGCCACGGTGCCGTCCTCCCGGCAACAGCGGGATTGGGGATCCAGGTGCTCGCGCTCCTCATCTACGCGCAGTTGGGGGCACAGAGTGCGCTCGCCGTCGTGGTGGTCGCCTACGCCATCGGGGCCGTAGGAAGCGGCTGTTTCTTCCCCGCCAACAACTCCGCGGTCATGAAGGTAGCTCCGGGCAACTCATTCGGGGTCACCTCGGGGCTTCTGCGCACGTTCGCTAACGTCGGAATGGTCTTCTCGTTTGCTCTCGCCATTCTCGTGGCGTCGAACTCCATCGGCCGACAGGCGGCCTTCGCGATTTTCGTGGGCACCAGTACGCTCTCTCCAACAACGATCGGCGCCTTCATCACCGGACTGCACGCGGCTTTCTACGCCTCAACGTCCCTCATGATCCTCGCGGCGGGCCTCTCGATGTCGAGAGTTCATCTGAGGAAGCGGTCCGCCTGACATCGTGATGTGCATTGACCGACGGGCGAACAACTGATCGATAATGAAAAGACGATTACGGCGGATCGCTTCCTTGGGATTGCGGCGGGTAGCCAGTCACAAGGACTCGGATACCGCTGAGACTGAAGATTGCCCTCGATCCGTGGTGCCGAAGCCATGTTCGCCGACACGAACGTTACTTCCTTCGGGTCGTCTACAACGGTGAGGATGTGACTATCGGACAGCGCACCAGTGAATGCACGAGACGCGCCCGTAATGGCTAGTGGCTATCGACAGCTTTGACCATGGGGTAACGTTTCGCTTCTCAAGCAACGCGGCTCCTTTCACCCGATAGCGGCGTAGTGCTACAGGTGGAGCACTGTGGGACCTCGCCCAGGCAGTTACTACCGCGCCTAACCTGGTAGAGAAGCGAACGGTGAGGTGGCGTCCATGATTCTCGATCTCTTTCGGCTCGACGGCAAGGTTGCGATTATTACTGGAGCGGGTCGCGGCATCGGCGCGGCCAGCGCGGTCGCTCTCGCCGAATGTGGCGCGGACGTGGTCATCGCCTCGAGGACCCAGCGCGACCTGGACCACGTAGCGGAGCTGGTCGCTTCCGTTGGTCAACGGGCCATCACCGTGGCGGCGGACCTCGCAGATCTGGAAGCCATACGGGGACTCGCCGCCGTCGCACACAGTGAGTTCGGGCGACTCGACGTGGTCGTCAATAACGTCGGTGGCGCGATTCCGCTGCCATTCCTCGACACGACGCCCGAATACCTGGAAGAAGCATTCCACTTCAATGTCTCGACCACTCACGCCCTGAATCTGGTCGCGGTTCCCTTGATGCTCGAGCACGGCGGTGGTTCCATCGTCAACATTTCTTCGGTGATGGGACGCGTCGCGGGTCGGGGATACTCGGCCTACGGTTCTTCGAAAGCCGCTCTCGCGCACTACACCCGCTTGATTAGTAAGGATCTCGCGCCGAGGATTCGAGTGAACGCGATTGCCGCAGGTTCGACCGCAACGTCGGCGCTTGATATCGTCACGTCGACTCCTGAACTCAAGTCGATGGTGGAAGGGCTCACTCCACTGCACCGAATCGCTGACCCCCAAGAAATAGCCGCCGCCGTGGTTTTCCTAGCGTCGCCCGCGGGTGCTTTTCTCACCGGCAAGGTCCTCGAAGTTGACGGCGGCACGGACGTCCCGTCATTGGACTTTGGCCTGCCCGATATGTAAGGCGAGTGTGAACAACTTGTCCTCGCGGATCGTAATCTCGAGCGCCGCAATGTCACCGTCCCTCGCAACGATCCAGAGTCCTCGAGCGGACCGAGTTATCTGGGAGACTCGGTGCCGAGGTTGCGAAGTCTCTGCGATAGAACTTCGGACCGCCACCGACGGATGCCGACCGCGCCGCGTCGGGCGCGGCCTCTCCACCCGCGGCCACTCCGTTGATTCTGATCCAGGTCACATTGCCCGTTGCCTCGGCCAGTTCGACGTCACCCTCACGACCTCGAACGTGGACTCGCTGTCACTGCGGCCCTCCGATTGTCGCAAATGTCATAGGGTTCCCTTCGTCTGAATGTTGAACACTTCAAATTGATTGAACCGCTGAACCACCCCGTAAGCACGAACGCGCTACTCGATCTCATGACCGATGGCGGCGAAGTCACTCCACGACGATGGTGTCGTTGATCGCAGTCTCGGCGATGAACGACACCTCTCTCGCTTCGCGTGTTCGGTAGTGGCGTATCGTGAACCAGCCGATCGCTGCGGCGACGAGGCACGACGCCGCGCCTGCACCTAGCCCCACCCGAGCGTTGGTTTCACTGGTGATCCAGCCAATGAACGGTCCACCAATCGGTGTCGTTCCCATGAAGGCGACGGCCCAGAGCGCCATTACTCGTCCGCGCATCTGGGGGTCGGTCTCCAATTGCAACGTCGAGTTCGTCATGGAAATGAATGAGACGCTTGCAAATCCGACGAGCGCTAATGCGCAGAGCTCGATACCAATCGTGGGTGAAATCGCCGCAAAGGTGATAAAAACTCCGAAAAGCAGCGCGGCACGAGTCATTGCCCGGGTGCCGGTGCGGCCCTTCGCCGCAGACCAGAGGCCCCCGATCACCGCACCCACGCCCATTGACGCCATCATCACGCCGTAGACCTCGGCGCTACCGTGAAAGACTTTGCCCGCGACAATCGGTAATGTCACCTGGAATTCGTATGCCAGCATGCCGACGAGCGCCATCATGATGAGTGGGTACAGCAGCTTCGGTGTCGCGGCGATGTAGCGGAAGCCCTCGCGCAGCTGCCCCTTCGCGCGTTCCGCCGGCACGCTCGGACTCAAGGTCGAACGGTCCATAATCATGAGCGAAAACACGACTGCGATGAAACTCACCGCGTTAAGGGCAAAGCACCATCCTTCGCCGAAGGAGGCAATGATGATTCCCGCAATGGCCGGACCGACGGCGCGCGCCACATTGTTCATGGTCGAGTTCAGGCTGACGGCGTTTCGAAGGTCCTTCGGTCCCACCATCTCCAAGACAAAGGACTGGCGAGACGGATTCTCGAAGGCATTATTCATACCCAACACAAACGCCAAGATGCAGACGTCAAGATAGGTCGCGACGTGAGTTAGTGCCAGCACGGCCAGAAGTCCCGCTTGGACGCCCATGGCCGTCTGCAAGATGATCATGAGTTTGCGCTTGTCGACGCGGTCGGCAACGACCCCTCCATAGGGGCCGAGGAGGAGCACAGGCAGCGTCTGGAGGGCCACGACCAGACCGATAGCCGTCGCCGAGTGGGTCAAGGTGAATACCAACCACGACTGAGCTGTCATCTGCATCCACGTGCCAACTAATGAGGTCATCTGGCCGAAGAAGTACTTGCGGTAGTTGTGGTTCGAGAGTGACGAGAAGGTTCGACGCGCCGATGCTTTTGCGTTCATTCGTTACGGCCTCGAAGAATGGCGACGATGGTCTCGAGCACCGGAGCGGCTGCGCTCAGTGCCTGCTTCTCCTCTTTCGAGAGACGGCTGAGAGCGAATAACAGTGCGTCGGTACGTTCACTTCGAATCTTCTCGCGTAGGGCCACGCCCTTGGGCGTGGCGGTCAAGTGGATGACGCGGGCGTCCTTGGGATCGCACGTGCGAGTCACTGTTCCGGCTGCCTCGAGTTTGGCGACGATTCGCGACAACATGGTCGAGTTAAGGCCCTCTTCTCGAGCGAGGTCCGAAAGTCGTATTGACCTGGCGCGCACAATCGCCATCATCACCTCGCGCTGGCTGGAAGAGAGGTTCTCTTCTGCGTGCGTGAGTCGAAGGCTTCGATTGAGTCGTCCGAGCGCGACCCGAAGGCGCTCGGTGAGTTGACGCTCCTTCTCAGTCGGCCCTCGAGTGGTATCGGACATGCCTCCAGTATACAGCTACTTGCTTGCCAGCAAGCAAGTAGCTGGGCATTCATGAGCTGTGGTCTTTCTGCCTACGATGCGCACCACTAATCGTGAATCCACCGAGCGGGTGTAGTCGTCGGCGATTTTTAAGCAAGTGATATCAGCCGAGGTCGTGATTGTCCGTGGCGCGATTGTTTGTCCGCCAGCCAGACGTGGCGAGTCACCAGCTCGGTGAATTTCGTATCTTGGGAGTGTTTCCAGATCGTCCAGAAACGTCCATCGGCGTCCAGATCTGGTGGCCGGACGAAGTGCAATGCCCACCAACATCCACGGGACCTACAAATACGTCGTAATCCTTTGAACGATCAATCGATTTAGGACCGGCGTGGTGACCACCGAAATCGACGCATGGACAAGAGGGTGGCGCCAGCACCCCATAATGCAACAACCAGAAGATCGTGCCAGGCCCAGGGTGAGGTGCCCCGGGGAATCAGAAATGACCGGTCCATCGCAATCATGAGATGGCGCACCGGCAGGTAGTTCGAGAACTTCGCGAGACCCGATCCTGACGGGAGCGGGAACCACAGTCCCGCCAGGAAGAGCAGCACGAAGAAGACGATGCTGGTCACTGGACCGGCCGTCTCTTGATTGGGGATGACGGCGCTGATTGCGACGCCCATTGCCGAGAAACTGATGATGCCCACGAGGACCGCCAGAAGGAGAGCGATCCACGACGACGGAAAGGCCACGTGGTAGCCGAACCGACCAATCACCAGCATCAAAAGGACTTGGACGATTGCGACGATCGTGGTGCTGAGCAGGATCGAAGCGATCAAGACCCACGACGGCAAGGGGCTAAGTCGGAGTCTCTTTAAGAGTCCCGTCTCACGGCGCACCACGAGCGTGATGGCGAGGGTGTTAAAGCCGGCCGACATCACGCCGTAGGCGATGAAACCGGGCACGTAGTACTGGACGAGTCGGATGTTGCCCAGACTCTTCACCAACTGGTTACCCGCACTAGCGCCGAGCATCACGAGAAAGACGACCGAGAAGCCCACGGTGAATATCGCGCCCACCCGGTTGAGCCAAAAGGCGAGCTGCTCGTACTTCACTTGATGGGCCACGAGACGTAGATCGTGTCGCCAGTGCCCGCGCGCAGACTTGTCGCTGGTCGTTACGTTCATCGAGCCCTCGCTTCCGATCCGTCACGGTCGTCTCGTGTGAGGGCGAGGTAAATATCTTCGAGTGTTTCGCGCGCAACGGTGAGGCCTTCAATGGCGACGTTGCCCTCGATGGCCCAACTTATGAGTCGATGCAGTGTGGTCAGATCGTCAGCCGTTCTCAGTTCGATGACGTTCCCGTCGACGCGCGATGGGGTGACTGGCAGGTCGGCCACGGCGACATTGGGGGGCAGGGTGAAGCGAATCGTGGCTTCACCCTTATCACGGCCACCGAGGGAAGCGGTCGAGCCCTGTGCCGCGATGCGACCGTGCGACAGGACTGCAACGCGATGGGCCAGCGCCTCGACTTCGTCCATGTAGTGGCTCGACATCAACACGGTGGTCCCTTGGGAGGAGAGCAAGCGGATGAGGTCCCAAGTGGTGCGCCGTGCCGCGGGGTCGAGCCCAGTCGTTGGCTCGTCGAGGAAGAGTAATTCCGGGTTGCCAACGATGCCGAGCCCGATGTCGAGTCGGCGCTGCTGGCCCCCAGAGAGTTTCTTGACTTTAGCGTCTCTCTTCTCGGTGAGTCCGACCATTTCGATAACCTCATCGATGTTTCGGGGATGGGGATAGAAGCCGGCATTTCGCTCGAGCACTTGGCGAACAGTGAAGAACGATTCGACGGCGAGTTCTTGCAGCACGACGCCGATGCGTTCGCGTAGCCACGGCAAGTGTTGTCGATCGCCGGGGTCGACACCCAATACCTCGACAGTTCCGCTATCACGGGGCAAGAAGCCCTCGAAAACCTCGATGGATGTGGACTTGCCCGCTCCGTTGGGGCCGAGGAGCGCGAAGATCTCGCCTCGTTCGACGTCGAAGCTGATGTCGTCAACCGCCATGATGTTGGGGTAGGACTTGCGCAGATTATCAACGCGAAGGGCGAGGGTCATTTGGCTAAGGTTTCCGTTGGTTCCGTCGAGCTCACGTTTGAACCTTACGCATCACTCATTGTCTACTCGATGAGGAATTTGGTTTCATTGGAAGTACTTCGCGGTCCACGACAAGGCTCGAAGGCTTCCCGCTACGTGCTCATTCTTGCGACCGTTGGTATCCCCGATCGTGAACGTTTAACGTCTTCGGCGGCGGGGGCTTCTGGTGGGTCGCCCTGGTCTCGATCCCGGCACCTTGTGAGTGTTTCCAGAACGTCCAGGGACGTCCATCAGCGTCCAGATTTGTTGGCTGGACGAAGAGCAATGTCCACCAACGTCCACTGAAGTCCACTCACGTTTGGCCTCGTGGCTAGACAATTGGCTAGACCTTGGCTCGTTTCAAGGTCACGTCACCATCCAGTTTCGAAGGACCGACAGTGAGGGTTTTGAGTTGCGGCGGGAGACGAGTAGGCAGTGTTCCCCGGCGACTTTGTGATCGACAGATTCGTAGCAATCAGTCGAGTCGCTAGATTGTGGCACTTATTTAACGACCCCGCGTCGGGTACGTTAAATAAATTGATTGACCTATACTTATTTAAGACTCGATAGTTTCAACTTTACGAAAGGGTCGCTTATGAACGGCAGCGACCGCGCCGGCTTTTACGTCCGCCAACCATCGGGGTACTCGGCCTACATTCCGCGTGCCTTGCCACCGACTCCCAGTCTCGAGCTCTCCCTGCTCGCCAATAGTCTGTCGATGGCCGATCAGTCTCTCGGACGACTTGACGGTGCCACACGCAATCTGCCCGACATCGATCTCTTCCTCGCGATGTACGTCCGCCAGGAGGCCCTCCTTAGCTCTCAGATCGAAGGCACCGACTGCACCCTCGATGATCTGCTGGCCTTTGAGCTTGACTCGACGTCGAATGCGATTCCAGCGCTCGATGTCCAAGAGGTTGTGAACTACGTCGCAGCATTGAACTACGGCATTGATCGCCTGACCGATCTGCCCATCAGTCGTCGACTCCTCTGCGAGATTCACGCACGGCTGCTGCACACGGGACGCGGGTCTGATCGCTCGCCCGGTGAATTCAGAAAAACCCAGAATTGGATTGGCTCGAAGAACGGTGGTAGTTCCATCGACACGGCCACCTTCGTGCCGCCACCGCCAAAAGAAATGGAAGCCGCCTTCGCTGAACTCGAGCGTTACGTCGATGGATCACGCGACAATGCGGCGGCGTTTCCCCTTTTGGTGGACTGCGCAATGGTGCACGCTCAGTTCGAAACCATTCATCCCTTCCTGGATGGAAATGGGCGCGTGGGACGACTGCTCATCACGTTGTTGCTCTGTGAACGCGGAGTTCTCACTGCACCCGTTCTCAACCTGAGTATCTATCTTCGGCGTCACCGGTCGAAATACTTCGAGCTGCTGATGGAGGCCAGGGATCACGGTGCGTGGGAGCCGTGGATCGATTTCTTCCTGCGCGGCGTTGCGATGACCGCCGCCGAAGCGGCGCTGACCGCTCAGAAGGTGCACACGATGCGCGAAACTCACCGGCGCGCGCTGCAGGTGAACGGGGGCACGCTGAACGATCTGGCGATCCTCGACCGACTCTTTAGCCAACCTTTGGTCAACGCCGCGTGGGTCGAAAGGAGTATCGGCGTTTCTCAGCCGACGGCCAATGCCATCCTTTTGAGGTTCGAAAAATCGGGCGTACTGAGGGAGATCACTGGCCAACGGCGCAATCGCGTCTATCGTTACGACGCCTATCTGACGCTGTTCGACCAAACTATCTACGAACCATCAGAGATCGAAACTTTGTCGTA